>NZ_CP091430.1:1638750-1997500 GCF_024734895.1 Paenibacillus spongiae | reverse complement strand
ACCCCGCAAGAAAAGCACCGTCTTCACGAGCATAAACGTGTGAAAAACTACCACGCCTAATGTTTCATAACCACCTGCCAACGGAAGCAAAATACCGTGCAGTACCTTATGAAGGGAGGTTGCGTTAATGGCAAAACAACAAGGACATGCCCGGCAAAATACACAAACCCGTACGAAGGACCGGAAAGGAAACGGCGGCAAAAGCTAGCAAGCTCCAAGTGAGCGGATAAAGAAGGGAAGGCCCTTTATCGCTATGCTGTACACTCGCAAGTGGACAAATTCTCAGATGAAGGGGCCTTCCACCCGCTTAAGAACGGCTGCCTTATTGTACCTTACATCCATTCGATGAATTCGAGCCGGTTGCCGAAAGGATCATCGATGAAGAAACGCTCGATCCCTTCTCGCTCTTTATCGTCACGCACCTCGATTCCCCGCTGAATAAGGAGCGTACGAAGTTCAGAGAGCCCTTCCACCCGAAAAGCCGGATGAGCCTTGCGGGCCGCCGTGAAATTGTTTTGAATGCCAATATGGACCTGATGATTGCCGCATTGAAACCATACGCCTCCTCGGCTCTTCAGCTTCTCGGGCTTCTCGATTTCCGGCATGTTAAGAATGCCCGTATAGAAGGTCCGTGCTTGACTTTCCGATTGTGCCGGCGCCGCCAGTTGAACATGATCCAAACCGTGGTATTGATGCTTCAATCTCCGCCCACCCCCTTGTTCCACTTAATGAAACTAAGTTTCATTAATATCATACAATATGACGGCAATGATTTCCATAATATGTTTGCTATGTAGAACGAAGCATTCCTGAAACATCTCCTGCAGACGCTCATCGAACCTCCTTCTATTGCCGCCTCTTAAGCGGCATGCTATGCTCATTCCAATACCTAGTGCTGCCTCTTGTGCAATCGCAATTCAACAGGGGGGATAACCGAATGCAGACGCATGGCAGTATACCTTCGAGTCATTATGGGACATTGGGCATCGATACTTACGTTGCCGGCCATTTTAATCAAGCAGATACCTACTTCACCCTTCGGCCTGAAGGCAGAACAGACTGGCTCATCACATATACGTTGTCAGGGGAAGGCTATTTCAAGCTGGGAAGGTCAACCTACCGCACGCAGGCAGGCGACGTCGCTTTATTGAAACCGGGCACACCTCACCATTATGGAACAAGTCCCGGCCATAAGTGGAATTTCATCTGGACCCATTTCACCCCAAGCCCGCAGGATATGCCCATGTGGCAATTCCCTGAGCAGCAGCCGGGCTTCTATCATACCTCCATTGAAAACGCTCACAGCAGAGAGCGCATCGCAGGAGCTTTATCGCGAATTATTATGGATGTCCGGCAGCGCCGGCCCTACTGGAAGATGCTCTGCGCGGGCGCTATACAAGAATTGCTTCTCTTGCTGACACAGACCGCGTCGCGCAATATAGATCCGCGTGTGGAGGATGCTCTCGATTTGCTGACGAAACGGATGAAGGAGCAGGTACGCGTGGAGGATATCGCCAAGGAAGTCGGCATCTCGGAATCCAGGCTCTCCCATTTGTTCAAATCGGAGACCGGTCAATCCGTCATTGATGCTCTAAACCGTATGCGCTTGAGAGAGGCAGCCGCGCTTCTGCTGCATACGCACCGCAGTGCGGCCGAAATTAGCGAGGACGTCGGATTCGGCAATTACAATCATTTCTTGAATCAATTCAAGAAACGGTACGGAGCGAGTCCAAGCGCATACCGCAAATATAACTTTACGGCGCGTGACGAATAGAGCTGGGAATGTCAAACAAGCCCAAGGCTGCTTGTCCGTAAGACAACAGGCTTGGGCTTGCACGGACCATGCCGCATTCCTCAACATTCTTCAGGTTCAAGCGCGTTCGCAGCGTCCATATTCGCGTTTATTTTCTCGAAGAGCCGTGTCAATTCCCTCACATCTTCATTCGATAATCCCGAGAACATCTTCTCCGAAATCAGCTTGCGCCTCGACTTCAGCTTCTCGGCCAGCTCCGCTCCTGCTTTCGTAACCGTCAGAATTACGACACGCCGGTCGTCCTCCGCACGTTCACGCACGATCAGGTTCATCTCAAATAACTTATCGGCTATTCCGGTCACGGCACCGGGCGTTATGTAAAGCTGGTCCGCCAATGCGGAAGCCTTCTGCGGCCCATCGTCAAACAATCGGACAAGTATTCGGCCCTGCAGCGCATTCAAGCCACGGTAATTGCCTTTGGTCCATTCCGAATCCATTCTGCGTTTCATCTGGATAAACGACCGTTCGAGCAGCGCCAAATCATGCTGATCCATCTCCGACATGCGCCGTTTCACCCTCTCCATCGAGCATCTTTCATAAACTTAGAACAAACCGTTACAGTTGTAAAGGGTGCGGCTGCATCTAAGCGCAAATAAGCCCAAGTAAACCTCTATTCGTTTATCATGAGCCGTTCCAGCCGCTTTTATAATTTGAGGCGCCGGGCAAAATCGCGTTCAAGAAAGGGGGCTTCAGACAGTCTGGTTAAAGCATTCGGCCGCTTTCGATTCTAGTATTGTATTCTAGCCATATAGCGTCCATTGTGGTAGACTGTTCAGTATTGAATTATCCTTGGGAGGGACAGATATGGCGGCAAAAAAGATGCGCTCAGACATGATTAAAAGAGGTTTCGACCGCGCCCCGCACCGCAGCTTGCTGCGCGCTGCCGGTGTCAAAGAAGAAGACTTCGACAAACCGTTCATCGCGGTTTGCAACTCGTATATTGATATTATTCCCGGACACGTCCATCTGCAGGAATTCGGCAAGCTCGTTAAAGAAGCAATCCGCGAAGCAGGCGGCGTTCCCTTTGAATTTAATACGATCGGCGTTGACGATGGCATCGCGATGGGTCATATCGGCATGCGCTACTCGCTAGCGAGCCGCGAAATTATCGCCGACTCCGTCGAGACGGTCGTGAATGCGCACTGGTTCGACGGCATGGTTTGCATTCCGAACTGCGACAAGATTACCCCGGGTATGATGATGGGCGCGCTTCGCGTCAACATTCCGACGATCATGGTATCGGGCGGCCCGATGAAAGCCGGCAAAACTTCCGACGGACGCTCCATCTCGCTCTCCAGCGTATTCGAGGGCGTAGGCGCTTACCAATCAGGTAAGATCGACGATAAAGGCCTTCAGGAGCTTGAGCAGTTCGGCTGTCCGACCTGCGGATCCTGCTCCGGCATGTTCACCGCGAATTCGATGAACTGCCTGGCGGAAGGACTCGGATTGGCCCTCCCGGGCAACGGTACGATTCTCGCCGTCTCTCCGGAGCGCAAGGAATTCGTCAAGAAGTCGGCGGCTCAGCTGATGAAGCTGATCGAGCTCGGCATCAAGCCGCGCGATATTGTTACCAAAGAAGCGATCGACAATGCGTTCGCGCTGGATATGGCTTTGGGCGGTTCCACAAACACGGTTCTTCATACGCTTGCTCTTGCGCATGAAGCCGAAATCGACTACCCGATCGAACGTATCAACGAAATCGCATCGCGCGTTCCGCATTTGGCCAAGATCGCGCCAGCCTCTGACTGGCATATCGAGGACGTTCACGAGGCAGGCGGCGTAAGCGCCGTTCTTAACGAGCTGTTCAAGAAGGAAGGCGCGCTGAACGGGGAAGTTATAACGGTAACCGGCAAGACGCTCCGCGAGAACGTTGCAGGCTGCGAAATTACGAATACCGAGGTGCTTCGCACGATCGACAACCCGCATAGCGAGCAAGGCGGCCTGGCCGTTCTGTTCGGCAATCTTGCACCAGGCGGCGCAATCATTAAAGTCGGCGCGGTGGACAAGTCCGTCGGCGGTTATTTGAAAGGCCCTGCCATCTGCTACAATTCGCAGGACGAAGTACTTGCAGGCATTGCAGCCGGCCAGATCAAAGAAGGACATGTCGTCGTCATCCGTTACGAAGGACCTAAGGGCGGACCTGGCATGCCAGAGATGCTCGCTCCAACCTCCCAGATCGTTGGCATGGGTCTTGGCGCCAAAGTCGGTCTCGTTACCGACGGACGGTTCTCCGGCGCTTCCCGCGGCATCAGCATCGGACATGTTTCGCCTGAAGCGGCAGAAGGCGGCCCGCTCGCGTTCGTTGAAGACGGTGATCTGATCGAGCTGGACTTGAACAACCGCACGATGAACCTGCTTATCAGCGATGAAGAATTCGATCGCCGCAGAGCGAACTGGAGCGGCTTCGAGCTTAAGGTGAAGAAGGGCTATCTGGCCCGTTATGCACACCTCGTCACGAATGCCAGCACAGGCGGCGTTATGAAAATATAATCGGCATTACACCAAACAAAGCGCCAGAAAACGTCTACGGACGACTCCTGGCGCTTTGTTTGGTTTTCTCATACGCAAAGAACAGCCTCAACGGAAAAATGCCGTTAGGGCGTAAACTCCCTCGCGGCATTGGCGTTGTCGTACGTGCTATGCGATAGTGTCGTCCGGTTGGATGGCTGAAGATTCTCTTCATACCCCGCTGCCGATTTCCACAGCGGCTTCAACGACTCTTCCTTCCCGTAACGACGGTTAAATTCCTCCATTGACATGGCGATTATTCGTGGCGACAGCCGCCCTCCCTGATCCTTCACCCGCTTCTTGCCGGACGGATGAAGCACCCGCAGCAGAAACTTCAAGTACAATCGCGTCATTTTGTCGAACAGCCCTTTGGGAAGCTCCAGCACACTAAACCCGAATTGCTCCGCACCTTTGTTTATCATGCTGATCCCGTACAATCCTCTGACGCGTTCATAATCCTTACGGCCGGCTATTGTTGCCGCCAGCTTCGGCAGAGCCTGCTCCACCTCGCGAATGAGGCGAATGGCGACATGCATGACTGACCGCGACTCCGTCATCAAGCGGTATAACTTGCCGTTATCGAAGTGAAGCTCAATGACTTCATCTTTATCTTCGATTGTTTGTCCGTCAGAGAGGTGAAGGGTTTTGCCATGGTACGGTACAACCCGAATGTGGAAGACGGAATCCGTACCGCCGGATTCAATGCGGAACAGAACGTGAAACAACCGCTCCCAAGCCATCCAGCCGGCTACGATTGTTCGTTTATACCAGCTGATTGAGGGCTTCAAGGACTTGTTTCGGTCAGTGATCTTAATCATATCGGGTACGGTGACAAATTCGTATCCACGATGCTTGCCTGCTTCCAGAAAAGGCTCAAGCGCCGCCAGCATGTTGGCGGGCGCATCGCGATCGGCACCTAAGGTAGCCCCGCAGTCATGCAGCAGCAGCACCTCACCCGGGCGGAGCTTCTTAAACATACGCTTCTGCAATCGTTCGGATCCTACCCGACTGCGCCAGTCGCCGAACAGCGCCGACCATAAAATAATTTGCAGGTAGCCTAAATTGGAGAAATCGAATAAATTGACGATCCCCCATGGCGGACGATAATAAACGGTACGCTCGCCCGTTACCTTCTTAATAATTTCCGAGGTTCGGTGAATTTGTTTCTTGACCGTTCCCGGTCTCATGAACCAGTTGCTCTTATGCACGTAGTTATGGATTCCAATGACATGTCCTTCCTCGTGCATGCGGCGCAACAGCTCAGGATGTCTCTCCGCATGAATGCCGACTACAAAGAACGTCGCCTTCGCATTGAATTTCTTTAACAGATCCAGCAGCTGCGGCGTATAAACCGGATCAGGACCATCGTCAAATGTAAGCGCGATTTCGTTCTTCGCCCGTCCTTTCTTGAAAACCCGAAAACCGAACGTACGGCTGATCAGTCCCGGGAGAAAAGCGTAAAACGTCAAAATGTAAAAACCCCAAAGAAATAAATTTTCCATGTCCGTTTCCCCACCATCCTGTTTCAATCCCCTGTCCAACCCTGGAAGGCGGTGCTGCTTCAGATGCCTACTTTATTGTAACATACACCTGATAAGAACGGCTATGGTTGTTGTCATATAGGTGTACCATGAAATAACGGAGCACCACCTATTTTGAACAAGTTTAATTAGGCAACACTTGGAATATATAGTACAATCGTGATGATCCAAATCTATACTGAAGAAGAGGAGTTAGAAAGCATGATTTCCTTTTACCGTAAATATTGGCGAACCGCGTTCGACATCGCGCTCATCGCCTTGACGGTCTATTTGATTATGTTCGCGTTCAGTTATTTGTATCGAATTGCTACACCGATATTCCTCTCTTTCCTAATCTTTATGTTCATTGAACCGCCTGCCCGCTGGCTGACCCGGATCGGATTGAAGAAATCGATAGCCGCGGCGGTTTCCATTCTTATCTTTACGCTTGTCATTGTCGGCGCATTCGTCGGAGCCGGCATTATCGTCGCCAATCAAATAACAGGCCTCGCTGAGAAGCTGCCCGTTTATCAGCAAATTCTAGCCGAGGAATTCGCTCAGAACGCTTCGGTCTGGGTGGATAAGTACAAAGCGCTTCCGCCCGGTATCATCGAGAAAGCGCAGGATGCCATATCGTCTATTACGGAATGGGGACAGCGTATCGCCACCAGCTTTCTCGTATCATTAGGCGGGTATTTGACTTCGTTCTCCACCTTTATCTTTAACTTCGGCATCGGAATTATTCTAGCGTACTTCTTAAGCCTTGAAATTAAAGACTGGAAGAAAGTGGCCCGCGAGAAGACACCGAAGACCTTCAAGACAGCGTTCTTCTTTCTGAAAGATAATGTGTTCACAGGCATTGGCATCTACTTGAAATCGCAGCTGAAGCTAATCTCCGTCACCTTTATCGTCATTTTCATCTCGCTGTTATTTCTCGGCGTAGACAATGCGCTATCGATTTCCTTGCTTGCAGCTGTATTCGACGTTCTGCCGCTGCTTGGCGTCAGCGCCGTATTCGTGCCGTGGATCATCTACTTGGTTATTGTTGGCAAGCTGTCGCTCGCGATCTGGCTTACGGCGCTGCTGCTCGTCGTCACATTGACGCGGCAATTTCTCGAGCCCAAAATAACCGGCGAGACGCTCGGCGTATCTGCGTTTACCATGTTCGCGTTCATGATCGTTTCCATGTCGCTATTCGGCATAGCCGGCGTCATTCTTTCCCCGATCTTGATGATTCTAATTAAAGCCTTGTATGATCAGCGGTATTTTCACCGTTGGATCAGTCCGCCTAAGGGCGAATTCGATTCGAGTCCCGAAACGCCTGCCGCATCTGATTGATTCAGCACACATATAATGCAATAGGCTGAAACGAACCCTTGATTCCAGTTTGATGGATCAAGGGTTTTTGGATTTTTAGAAAGATCGCCTTTTCCATTGTTGATTCTTGTGTTTTTATCTTGTTTCTCATTGTTTCTCATTGACAATTCCCGATTTTTGCTATTATGATGAGGATAGATTGTTGCATTTATTGTCTTTAATAGGAAAGGGGAGCGCCTCGCAGATGGCCAATGATAAGCAGCTTCGTTTTCGCCAAGACGGCACGTTTAAGATCGTCCAATTTACGGATGTGCATCACACTAGCGACGGGAGAAACAGCATTCCGACGTTTGAACTAATGGAAGAGGTATTGGCGAAGGAAACGCCCGATCTGGTCGTGTTTACAGGTGATTTAATTGCAAGCCACGGGGACCCGAAACCGAAGGATGCCATTCAGGAGGTTACGGCGGTAGCCGAGAAAGCCGGTATCCCGTTTGCCGTCGTGCTCGGCAATCACGATGCCGAGGGACTCGTGCCGCGCGAGGAGATGATCTCGGTCTTTGACGGAAATCCATACAGCTTGACGGAAGCAGGCCCTGACGACATCAGCGGATACGGCAATTACGTACTCCCTATTCAAGGATCCGCTGCCGAGAAGCCTGAGGCGGCTCTTTACTTTGTCGATTCAGGCGATTACGCACCCGCCCATATCGGCGGATACGATTGGATTAAACGCGACCAAATCGAATGGTATGTCCGGCAATCGAGCGCATTGACCGCGCAGAATGGCGGCAATCCGCTGCCGTCTCTGGCCTTCTTTCATATTCCGCTTCCAGAGTACGACGAAGTATGGAATTCACATGCCTGCCGCGGTGTCAAATATGAGGAGGTATGCTCTCCAAAAATAAACTCCGGCTTTTTCACCGCATTAGTCGAGATGGGCGACGTTATGGGCACATTCGCGGGTCATGACCATGTGAATGACTATAACGGCGAATTCCACGGCATTCGCCTCTGCTACGGACGCGCAACCGGCTATAACACATACGGCCGGGAGGGCTTCCCGCGCGGCGCCCGCATCATACAGCTGCAAGAAGGGCAGCGCGGTTTCGATTCGTGGCTTCGGTTAGCCGACGGCTCTATCGTTCAAGAACAGCCCGAGCATCTGCCTGCCGGACGCGTGTTAAGCGAAGCGTAGTCCTAGTGGAAGCAGCAGCGTAACTGAGCAAGGTAGGACCGGGACCGTGCAATACTCGCTATGATCGTACCAAGTGGCCGTGCAGATCTTCATCCTGCACGGCCTTTTCTTGCTTCAGGCGGCAGCTTCCCTCTCGCATTGGGCTTGATGGGCCGTACACGGCCAAGCATCTCGACTCGTCACATCGAACATGGCATATGGACATATGTAGTTTTATAAGCTACGCTTTGAGAAGACTTTATACTTGCTTCTAACCCTATCTTGATGGAGGAATAGGTATGCATCTGCATCATTCTTTCTACTCACTAGGCGTTAACTCCCTGCCCAGCCATGGCGAGTTGTCGGCTTTATTTTGCGGCCATGCCCGGCCTCTCCCATCCCATCAGGTAGGACCGGCAGTACGCAATGATTACCTTGCCCATACCGTCATGTCCGGGTGCGGTTACTTCGAAATCGACGGCAAGCAATACCATTGCAAGGAAGGCGATACCTTCATCATTTTTCCGGAAGTGCTCTTCACCTACACCTCGGATGCGGCGGCGCCATGGTATTACCGGTGGGTAGCGTTCAAGGGAGCGCTTGCTCAGCCCTTGCTGGACAGCATGGGCATAACCCCCGCTCAGCCGATCATACATCTCCGGGATCTGCGTACCGTCATCCGGCTTTACCGGAAGCTGGAATATACGCTCAAGCACTCCGCCTACCCGGAGCTGGCCGATCTGGAAGCGAACGGACTGCTTCGGCTGCTGCTGAAGGAATTCGGCCTGGTAAACGCCGGGAAACGGACCTTCCGCACGCAGCCGGCCATACCGGATATTGAACGGCAGATCAAACAAGCCGTTCGCTGGCTCTCGCTGCAGTATGCCCAGCAGATTTCAATCGAGGACTTGTCCCGCACGCTCGGGTATCACCGCACTCATTTATCCAAGATGTTCAAGCAGACGACCGGTCTGTCGCCAATGCAATTTCTGCTGAAGGTACGTATGGAACGGGCGCGGGAGCTTCTTGACGGCCAGAAGCACCTGACGATCGATCATGTCGCATCGTCGGTCGGTTTTACCGATGCTCTGTATTTCTCCAAGCAGTTCCGCAAATGGTACGGAAGCTCGCCCACGGAATATCGTGCAGGCAGACGGGCAAATAGCCGCTCATAACCTTGGCATAGCTGATCTGCAGCAATTGCTGCTGCGTCACGGCATCTTCTTCGCTTCGTCAGAAGAAGCCTGCTCATGAATAGCCAGTATATTCATGATGCCGCCAAAAAGCTGCGTCGCCTTATTGATTGTACCCGGACTCCGATTCATGGCAAGCACGGCCACAGCGTAGCGAGGAGCGGACACCGGACCATAGCCGACAAACCAATGATGATTACGGGGCTCGCCGTCTCTCAATGTCTCGGCCGTACCGGATTTGCCGGCAACGGTCCATAGGCCGTCCCGGAGCGAACGCCCCGTTCCCTCGGTTACCGCTGCTTGCATCCCATGCAGGAGTGCCTGGGCGGTGGCTGGAGCAATACGTCCATCTTCTGCTTCGGCATACTGCACGGGCAGCTTGGCCATAAGCTGTCCATTCGCATAGCGAAGCTCGCTCACGAGCCGCGGCTTCACGACATGTCCGTCATGCAGCAGCGTCACAACGAGATTGGCCGCCTGCAGAGGCGTAATCCGCACATCCCGCTGCCCGATGCCGGTCTGCGCAAGCTGGCCACCGTCATAGCTAACCGGCGGCTTCGCAAATAAACCGCCCGCTTCCTCTTCCGGCAGCAGCCGAAGCGGTTCTCCAAGCGGCTTGAAAGGATGTGCATCGTTCCAGCCGATACGTCTTTCCAGACCCAATCGTCTTGCCGTAACCGATAACTGCTCTGCGTTAAGCCGTTCCGCTACGGACGCAAAGGCAATGTTGCAGGATTGGGCCAGCGCCTCCCGCAGCGTAAGACGTCCATGGCCACCGCTCTTCCAGCAGTGCAGACCGTATTTCCCGTAATCTCCCGAGCATTCGAATACCTCTCTCTCCCGCGTCACCTTCGCTTCTAACGCCGCCGCTTCCGTAACAAGCTTAAATACCGATCCGGGCGTTGCGCCGCGAATGGCGCGGTTAGCCGCATCGGTTCCCTCCCGCCCAATCGAACCGGGCGCCAGCTGCGGACGGGACGCCATTGCGGCGATATCACCGTTCTCTGCATCCAGCACGACGACTGCGCCTTCGGCTAGACCGATGCGGTCGACATATTGTTCGATGGCACGCTGGATCTCCAGATCAATCGTCGTCACGACCTTGATCGGATAATACGGGTTATCCGATCCCGTCAGCCGCATATCCAAGCCGTTCAGAGGCTTGTCCGCACCATCCGTGAAATACGATACGCTCGTCGGGCCGCTCCCCCTCAGCAGCCGGTCCAAAGACCGCTCCAATCCGGCGCCGCCGATCTGGTCGCTAAGCTTCATACTCTTCTTTAATAATTCGGAGGCATAGCTTTTATTAAGAAGCTCGGGGTGCTGACTAATGTAACCGATGGCATGTTTGGCTACCGATGAGACGGGATACCGGTTCCGATAAGGCAGTACGCGCACTCCGTTCACCCGCAGCCCCTGGATCACCGCGAGCTGGGCTTGCGAGAGCCGCAGCGGTACTTTCTCGCCCTTCTTCGACCAGAAGGCCGGTTCCCTCAATCCGTTCATCCAATTCGACAAGGCAGCTTGATCGACGCCCAGCACGCCGGCCAGCCTCTCCTGATCCAAAGCGGTCCCCCGGGCCTGTGCTTTCAGCGGGAATACCGCCAGCGCCTTATAGGTCTCGCCGGTTAATGCCCGTCCATTCCGGTCGAAGAAATCGCCCCGGCCCGAATCCAGCACTAGCGAGCGCTCCCGCTGCAGAACCGACTCTTTCTTCAGATTAGTACGGCCGCTGGCCGCCGGTGCCGCCGGCATCGCTTGCAGCCATGCGAGGCGCAGCAGGAAGCACAGCATGATCGCGCTCATCACCAGCAGTATGCCGAACACGCGGCGGTTCAGTCTCCGCCGCCGATCTTCTCCTGTCATAAACGTCCCTCCGGTAAAACAATCCGTTTCCTTCCATTATCGCCCACCCGCCGCCAATTCATCCGATGCCAGTCTTGACTCCAGCCGCAAAAAAAACCAAGCGAATCGGATTCGCTTGGTTTCTAATCTATTCAAAGACTACAGCTTGCGTATCAGATCTTTCTTCAGCAGCATCTTGCTTTCGAAAAACTCCAGCAGAAACCGCTGAAACACTCTGGCAACGAGCGGCAGCTTCTCATTGGAACGGTAGATCAGCCCGATGGTTCGCGTCACATGAGGCGACCGCACCCTAACCTTCGCCGGCTGCAGAGGCCCTGTCGGATATAACGCCATCTCAGGCAGCAGGCTTACGCCCATCCCGGCTGCCACCAGGCCGCGGATCGTCTCGGTCTCTTCCCCTTCAAAGCCGATGCTCGGCGTGAAGCCGGCCTTCTTGCATGCATCCCACACGATCGGACGAAGCGAATACCCTTCGCTGAACAATACGAAGGTTTCATCCTTCAACTGCGCCAGCTCGATCGATTCTTCACCCGCAAGGGGATGATTCGGAGGCAGGATCGCATAGAGCTCCTCCGTCAGTATCGTTTGTCCTGTCACATGCTCATGCTCCTCCGGGCATGGGGAGACGAACGAGAGGTCCACCTCGCCTCTCATGACATCCCGGATCAAGGAAGGATACATCCCTTGCTTGAAGCGGAATTTCACATTCGGATGCTTCTTCCGGAATTCGGAGACAACCTCCGGAATGAGCGATATCCCCAGACTGTGCGGAAACCCGAGCCTGATTTCGCCCTTCTCGGGATCGAGGAATTCATGCACCTCCATGACAGCTCGCTCAAGGTCGGTTAAGATAACCTCCGCACGCTTCATAAACAGCTGTCCCACCGGGGTCAGCTGCAGGTTCCTCCCTTTTTGCAGGAACAGCTTGGCCCCCAGCTCCTCCTCCAGCTGGTGGATTTGCCGGCTCACCGCGGATTGCGCCACGTGCAGCTCCTCCGCCGCCTGCGTTACATGCTCTTTCTTGGCCACCTTCACAAAATAATACAACTGCCGAAGCTCCATGACCGTCCCCTCTTCTCTTCATACAAACCAAAAGCGCGCTATTCCACGCGCCATACAACTCACCGGCTGCTATCGTCTTGCGCTTAAAGAGCGATCATAAATGAGCGCAAATACGAAACCTGCAATACCGCCGCCCACATGAGCCCATAAATCCACGTTGGCTGCAACTAACGAATAAATAACCCCGAACACCAGTATCGTGTAGACCGTTTTCCGCGAGGCCTCATCCAAGGTTTTCTTCATCGTCGCCAAGTACAGATAAGCACCGTAGACGCCGTAAATCGCCCCCGATGCCCCTACGCTGGCCGAAACGCCCGTCTCGACCACGGCGCTTAGCGCATTCCCTCCAATACCGCACAGCAGGAAGAACAACGCGTACCGCCCAGACTTCAGCATTCGCTCTAACGGAGGCGCAAATACAAGAATGGCAAACATGTTAAAGAACAGATGCTCGTACCCGCCATGCAGGAAAATGGATGTCACATACCGCCACGGCTCATTAAGCCCATAAGGGTCGAACGGGCTTTCAATAAACATGCCGCGGGCAAGCAGCTCACCTCCGGCAACCCATTTATCATAGAAGAATACGATCAGGTTGATGGCGATAATGGCGGATGTCACCGGGAACATGCGCAAATAACCGCGGAAGCTTTCGTATCTTAAAAAAATCATCATTTCGCCTCTTTCATTGAAGTTGGACAAGCGTATTTCATTACGATTATAATAAACATGGTATCAACTATTCAATTTGAAGGAGGCTGTTTGTACAAAATGGCACAACAACGTACGGGCGTAGCTACGCTCAAAGGTAACCCAATCACGCTGAACGGACCGGAGCTCAAACAAGGTGATCAAGCACCGGATTTTCAATTAAACAAGTCGCTTGTCGATACCGTCTCGCTGAAGGATTATGCAGGCAAAGTCAAATTGATTAGTGTTGTACCTTCCATCGATACTGGCGTATGCGATGCGCAAACCCGCCGTTTCAATGAAGAAGCCGGCAAGCTGGGCGACAATGTCGTCATCCTGACGGTAAGCGCCGACCTTCCATTCGCACAAGCCCGCTGGTGCGGCGCCGCAGGCGTGGATAAAGTCGTGATGCTCTCCGACTACAAGGACAATAATTTCGGCCAAGCTTATGGCGTTCTTATTGATGAGCTTAAGCTGGATATGCGCGCTATCTTCGTGATCGACGCGAATGACACGATTCAATACGTTCAGGTTCTTGGCGAAATGACCGAGCACCCGAACTATGAAGACGCTCTTGCCGCGGTTAAAGCACTCGCATAAGATTACATACGTACCGGCAAGCGTTTGGTAACACACAAAAAGAAAAAGCGCGGTGGGGCATACCCTCCTCGCTTTTTCTTTCATCTACGGTCCGCTTGTCTTGTAGGCTGCCAGTTTCTTGTCCAACGTCCGATACAGGTCGATGATGACGCGGTAGTTCGAACCAAGGTCTCCGAAGGATCCTCGTGAAGCAGAATAAATATCAACAGCCGCGGTAACAGGAGTGACCGAGATGACGGATACGGTAATATCCATCGTCCTTCCGGTCATCGTCCGCTTCTCCAGCACGATCTCTCCAACCGACTCCACTTCGTGAAGCACTTTATAGCCTTGAATCTTCTTAAGGGTAGAAACGACTTCCTCCCATGCCCTGTCCTTGGACAGCTTATAATAATGGGATTTGAGCAACGGATCTTTCGCTTTATCGCCAGTCGATTCATGACTGCGCAGCAACCCAATCAGGGTTCGCTTCAAAGGTGATCTCCCCCTCCGACGTCTATGTAAGCTAACTATAATGATAGCATAGGTATGACCATAAAAAAAAGGGGGCTAGCCCCCTTGATCATGCTTAAGTAGAAACCCGCCATGCCGTCCGACTGCCTTGTTTCTGAACCCGCTCTCGCAGGTGGGTGTCCGCAGAAACGGTTTTGAGATCCCTGACTTAAGGGCATGTCAGCCGCGTTCCGATGTTGGTCTCCCGTGAAACAGCCATTGGTTCAAAACAACGTATGCGCCGTAACGTACATCGCAGGATGTACTGCTATTATAGACTGAATTGATGAAAAAGTAAACGAAAGCGAAGCAGCAATTTACTTCCGGACGTTGCTTTCCTTGTCTGCTTCCAGCTTCTCGATGCCGACAGCATCCTCACTCGCGCGCTGTGCCGCTTCCTCGGCTTCGGCCTCCGCGGCCGCAGCGGCATTCTTCTCGGCTTGCATCTGCAGCTTCGTATAGATCCCGTAGAAGTTCCAGAATGCGATCGCAGCTACGATGCTGCCCGTAAAGAAGGGAATAAGAAACATCAATTTCGGGCTGCTTACGCTAATATAAATGACGATGCCGCTCATGATCGCCGTGGACATGGAGCGAATCGGCCGGCCAATCGTAAGGAGAACCGAATTTTTGAGCAATTGGAACGTCTTCATATGGTAGTGAACAACCATCGAGAAGAAATTAAACAGCGAAACAGCCAGAAGGACCATCAGTGCGATGAACAGATACGAAACAAGCTTAAGCGTTGTTAGCTCTTTGACATACACTTGAAAGTCCACGATCATGATTGCAAACAAGAGAACGTATAGGATTCCGCCGATCATGCTTTGCAAATAGCTCTCTTTGTAATTGCGGAAGAACGTGCGCAACAGCGGCGCGTCCACCTCGCCCATCACCCATTTGCGCGCAACGGCAAACATGGCGGAAGTTGCAGGAAACAGCGTGAACGGCGCAACGATACTGGACAGAATAATGCCGCTTAAAAACTGATCCGTCGTCTGAGCCATCAGCGTTGGCAGAAGCAAAAAGATATACGGAATCGAACAAATAATCCAAAGTAAGTTCGTTACCGAGAGCCGCATAATCCATTCGGATATTTTATACAGCCCGCCCATTAAACCTCTCATTTCCATAGTGCCTGATCCTCCTAAGCTTTGACTCCATTCATCAATTCCGCAAGCGATTTCACAAACCTGCTTATCGCTCTTATTGTTCTACTATAATATAGCTTGTCCCTTTATGCCAGCGTACTTTTCTTAGAAACCGCATCGCGGGTTCCAAGAGCACGATAACTCTAATTCAGAAAAAAACCGGGGCATCCATTCCGATCGCTCGGCAGCACGGATAACCCCGGTCCCCTAATTATGAGTTGACAAAATCATCGGAGGATGGACGCGGACGGCGAGTGTTGTCGCTGCGGCCCTCTCCTTTTCCCTTGTACTGGCTGTCACGGTCGCGGTTGTACCCGCCGCCGCTGCCATAGCTGCTGCTGCTGCGTCCGCTTCCGTATCCGCCGCGGCTGTCAGAACGTCCGCGCGAACCTCCGCTTCCGCCGCTGCGGTTGCCGCCGAACGAGCTGCTGGAGAATCTCCGTCCGTTCGAACGGACATCCGGTCTGCGTTTCTTCGCACGAATCGGATCCTCCGGCGTCAGTTCGATACTGACGTCCTTCTTCTCGCCGGTGAGCAGCTTGATCGCAGCTGCAAGCAGGTTAACGGAATCGTACTGCTCCAGCATTTGGATCGCAATGCCTTTGTATTCGTTAATGGAATCTTCCGAAACGAGTTCCAGAATCCGCTCCGCCGTCATACGCTGTTTGCCTTCGATTGCCTCGGCCATGCTTGGAAGAGGCTTCTTCGGAATGCGATGACGCGTCACTTTCTCAATGAAATGCAGGTGGTCCAGTTCGCGTGGGGTAACAAACGACCATGCCGTTCCTTCTTTGCCCGCACGGCCTGTACGACCGATACGGTGAACGTAGCTCTCCGGATCTTGCGGGAGGTCGAAGTTAATGACATGCGATACGCCTGATACGTCGAGCCCGCGTGCCGCAACGTCGGTAGCAACCAGCACGTCGATGCTGCCGTCGCGGAACTTGCGCATAACCGCGTCGCGCTGGTTCTGGGACAAGTCGCCATGCAGGCCGTCAGCCGTGTATCCGCGCTTCTGGAGCGCTTCGCTAAGCTCGTCTACCCGGCGTTTGGTACGGCCGAAGATAATGGCAAGCTCTGGCGATTCCATATCAAGTAGACGGCTAAGCGCATCGAACTTCTGGCGTTCGTGAACTTCGATGTACGCTTGGTCAATCAGCGGTACGCTAACCTGCTTGGGAATAACGGAGACATGTTCCGGATTCTTGAGGAACTGCTGCGCCAGCTTCTGAATGTTCGGAGGCATTGTAGCCGAGAACAGCATCGTTTGGCGATTCTCCGGAATAAGTGACAAGATGGAAGTGATGTCCTCCATAAAGCCCATGTCCAGCATTTCGTCCGCTTCATCGAGAACGACCGTTTGGACATCGTCTAGACGGATGGTCTTGCGGTTGATATGGTCAAGCATGCGACCCGGTGTACCGATGATGATTTGGGGTCTTTTCTTCAAGGCCCGAATTTGGCGGCCGATTTCTTGTCCGCCATAGATGGCCAGCGAACGCAGTCCTTTAAAGCGGGTCAGCTTCCCGATTTCTTCCGATACCTGGATGGCAAGTTCGCGGGTCGGTGTCATAATCAAAGCAACGATCCGGTCTTCACTAGTCGGGATTTTGTTAATCAACGGAATGCCGAAGGCAGCCGTCTTGCCCGTTCCCGTCTGAGCTTGACCGATCAAATCGCTGCCGGTGAGCGCAATTGGAATGGACTTCGATTGGATTGGGGTCGATTCTTCGAACCCGAGTTCCGTGATGGCTTGCAAAACTTTTGGTTCCAAGCCGAATTCAGCAAATGTTTTCAAACTTCTTCATACTCCTTTAATCTGCATCCTACAGAAAATATACAGTTCATTATAGCACAATAACCTTTGTGAATACCAGTGAACGGAAAGAACGCATAATAATAGTGTGCGCCTCCGCCTGCCAGTCCAATCCCTAAGGAAGCGTTACGCTCGTGATTACATTTCATTCCCAGAGGTGACGATTTCTGTTGAAAACGACCCGGACCGCACTCGTCATAACGATTAGCGCAGCGCTGATCGCCTTCGGCTTCAATCAGCTCATCATCCCCCACCAGATGATAAGCGGCGGAATTTCCGGCATCACTATGATTGCCTCATATGCGACCGGATTAAACATTGCCTGGCTTTTTTTCGTGCTGAATGTCCCGATTCTTGTGTGGGGATGGATGGTTCTCGGCACCCGTTTCATCGGCTGGAGCGTCGTATCGGTCGTCATGACCACGGTTGCCTTAAAGATTATTCCCGTGTATCCGGTTGTAACGAATCCGATTCTGGGAGCGGTATTCGGCGGTGTGATTGTTGGCATTGGAAGCGGTCTGTCGCTTCGCGAAGGCGGGTCAACGGGCGGATTCGATATTATTGCATCCATCCTATCCCGCAAGAGGGACATCTCGGTTGGCATGCTGCTCTTCTTTCTCAATGCGGCCATTATCGCCGCGCTGGGCATGATGAACCAGAATTGGGATATCGCCCTGTTCTCTCTTCTCTCCATCTTCACGACAGGCAAGGTGATCGATGTCGTTCATATCCGGCATGTGAAGATTACGGCTTTCATCGTTACGAACGATCCCGATGCGCTTCTTTCGGCCCTGCTTACCATGCAGCGCGGCGTGACCGTCATTCGTACGAGGGGCGGATATACGCAAACCGAACGCGATATGCTGATGACCGTAACGACGCGATATGAGCTTGCGGAGCTCCGGAACCGGATCGCCAAGGCCGATCCCCGCGCTTTCGTCAATTTCGTGGAAACCGTCGGGGTCATGGGAGACTTCCGCAAATCCGATCCGTAGCGGATTTGCGCTCTCATTCGTATGGATTCGAAATCCGGCCTGCCCCGTCATTCATGGAATTTATTGTATGACCCTAGGTTTTTCAATTCTCTACTGCTATAATGGAGTTATCCCGTAGTTCAAAGTTTCATGCCATACGTTTTTGCCCTCCATCATGAATGAAAGGGTGATGCTCCATGGATATGGAAACGGTAAAACTGTCGCGGATCGTCGAGAAACTAGTCCCGGAGCTGGTCCCCTTCCTCACGGAACGAGAGCTCAATTTAACGATTGTGCTCCGTGACGGAATGGCGCTGCTGGAGCCGGAAGACGCGATGGAGATTGTACATCACAGCATTTGCGAGTACCAAAGAGAAGTTATGCTGCAATAAGCATTTTTCGTAAAGCAGGGCGGGAACGGATTACGTTCCCGCTCTTTTTGTCATTCCGGTTCGAATGGCGTTCAGGCGTTTAATATCCTACAAAATACCTCTGTGCCACCTTCAAAAAGTGATTTATAATTTGGTTGAACGAAAGCTTGCGAGGAGAGAACTTAAATGGATGCCTTATTTTCCGTTATTATGCTGATGTATCAATTATTCACTGGAATCGGTACGGGAGAAGAGACCGCTTCTGTGAACAAACTGCTTGCTTCCCTTATCACGCCTGCGTCCGTACAGCAGCCGTCCGAAGGTCAAGGCAGCGGAGGAAGCCCGGGACAGAGCGGCAATGCCGGGTTGAAAGATCCTCAGCCGGACGCCCCGAAGATCAAGGGCATCTACTTAACCGCGCACAGTGCCGGCGGGTCAAGGCTGGAGACGCTGCTCAAGCTGCTGGACGACACGGCTTTGAACAGCATGGTAATCGATGTCAAGGACGATTTAGGCTATATTACATACCCGACAACGAATCCGGAGCTCCTGAAATACGGAGCGCCAAAGAAGTATATCCGCGACATAAACGCCTTGATGACCAAGCTGAAGGAGCATGAGGTGTACCCGATCGCCCGCGTCGTCGTCTTCAAGGACACCGTCCTCGCTCGCAGCCATCCGAACCTTTCGTTCCGGCACAAAGACGGCACCGTCTGGCAGAATGGCAAGAAGGACAGCTTCGTTAATCCCTATATGAAGGAAGTATGGGATTACAACATCGCGGTCGCCAAGGAGTCGGTAAAGCTCGGCTTCAAGGAAATCCAGTTCGATTATGTCCGGTTCCCAGAGGGCTTCGAGAACAAAGCCGATTCGCTTGTCTTCGACAAAACAAAGGAGAGCCGCGTAGATGCGGTAGCGGGCTTCGTCAAGTATGCGAAGGAACAGCTGGAGCCTCTCGGAGTAAGAGTATCCGTCGATATTTTCGGATACGCGGCATCCGTACCGGCTGCAGAAGGGATCGGGCAGGATTTCGTGAAGATTTCGAAGTACGTCGACGTCATCAGTCCGATGGTTTATCCGAGCCATTACAGTACAGGATGGTTTGGCGTGAAGGATCCGGATAAAGATCCATACGCGACCATTAAGGGCTCCATGATCGACACCCATAAGAAGCTGGATCCGATCGGGTCGTTCAAGCCGATTATTCGGCCGTGGATCCAAGATTTTACGGCCAGCTGGCTGGGCAAGGGCCGCTACGTCAAATACGGCAAAGCTGAAGTGGAAGCACAGATCAAGGCGCTGAAGGATACCGGCGTCGACGAATACTTGCTTTGGAATGCAGGGAACAAATATACGCCAGGCGTTATTTATTAATTATCATTCGGTTGTATAGCAAGAGCGCCCTGCCTTAAGGAACGGTCGATTCCGTTCCTTAAGGCAGGGCGCTTATATTTGTTCATATGATTGAATCAGATGAAAGGCACTAAGAGCGGAGCAGGAAGAAGGATTCTGGAGAAGCGTCAGCTGTCGCCTCTGTTCCCGGATTTCTACCTATAACAATGATATGATCCATGAAAATCCGGGAATAACAGCGATCGTAAGAGAACATTCTGCCTGCGCAGCGCAATTCGCCGAGCATTTACTGAGCAATCACATATCCGGAGCCGGCCTCCGTCCGCTTCTTCTCTACGATCGCAGCGGATCTGATTTCAGGCGACTTGATAAAGTGGCGCGCCACATGGCTGTCCACATATTCGAAGGCCATCTCATCGCTTGGCGCAAGCAGAATAAGGTAAGCGGTTTGGTCGGTTAATTCAAGTTCAATTTTGTATAGAAACATGATGGCTGCTCCTTCTACCTTATCCCTATTATTGCGATAAGCGGCTTGCCAGGTTATACAATTCCATGTTGAACGGTTTCTTCGTGTTGACCACTTGTTCGATATCCGTCACGACAAGCTCTCCCTTGACGATGCCGCATCCTTTGCCGGAATCGCCTTCCATGAGCTTGCGCACGGCGAAGTCGCCGAGCTGGCTTGCAAGGATACGGTCGTTATGGGTCGGGCATCCGCCGCGTTGAATATGGCCGAGCACCGTCACCCGCGCCTCGATGCCGTTGCGCTGCGTGATGCCTGCCGCGATTTCTTCGCCGCTTCCGGCGCCTTCCGCGACAATAATGATACTATGGCGTTTACCGCATTGGAAGTTCTCCTGCATCCTTCCCGAAACAAGATCCAGATCGAATCCTACCTCCGGAACGAGAATCGTCTCCGCGCCGCTTGCCAACCCGGCGTACAGCGCGATATCTCCGCAATGCCGGCCCATCACTTCGACGACCGATGAACGTTCATGAGAAGTCATCGTATCGCGCAGCTTATTGATGGCGTCAACGACAATGCTCACCGCGGTATCGAATCCGATCGTAAAGTCTGTAAACGGAATATCGTTATCGATCGTGCCCGGCAGACACATCGTCTTGATGCCCAGCTTGCTTAGTTTGTTGGCACCATGATAAGAACCGTCACCGCCGATCACGACCAGTCCGTCGATGCCGCGCTCGCGAAGCACGTCGGCACCCTTCTGCTGGCCTTCGGGTGTTAGAAACTCCTTGCAGCGGGCAGTCTGCAGAATCGTTCCTCCGCGCTGAATAATATCGCCCACACTGCGCAGATCCATCGGACGAAGGTCGTTGTTCAACAGCCCTTGATAACCGCGCTGCACGCCATAAACCTCAAGCCCGTGATACAATGCGCTTCTTACAACCGATCGAACGGCTGCGTTCATTCCTTGCGAGTCGCCGCCGCTTGTTAGAACAGCAATTGATTTAACAGCTGACATTACAATCCACTCCTTGACTAACGTATGTTATAGCTTCTATGTTTGTTGCATACGAATCCAGACGCTGTTTCCCCAGAAGAACAACCGGGTCAGCGGACTATTGCGCATCAGCCGTTTGGAGATGCGGCGGACATCGGATTGCTGCCGGACCTTCGGATCCGACAAATACAAGGCGAGCAGCCCTTCAATAATCATACGGTGAAAGCGCCACGCCGACAATCGCCGGACGTCTTCGCGCGCATTCTGGACAATTTCTCCAATTCGTTCGATAAGCGTAGCTTGGTCATCATAATAGTTACAGAAATTCAAATCGCCGCCGATCCGGTCTTCCTCCTGGTCGATCAAGTAATCGAGCATAATATGAAGACCGCATACATGAGGAAAATATGCATCGCGAATCAAACGCGCCTGGTCCTCCGATAGACGCTCGTCGGCAGCTGCCAGAAACAGCATAAACATGCCTAAAGTCGAGCCTGTCGCAGCGGCAAACTCATTCCATTGCAGATGTGCCCAGCGGGTCCGGTGCTTGTTCCACCATGCCATCAGCTGAGGCTCCCTCAGATCCTTCCGAATATGCTTGTACACCTGCAAATCGCTATATAGAGTCACCAGTTCCGCCACATGCGGCTGCGCATGCCGATAACCGGGCAGCTGCTTGACGCAGCTTTGGCAGGTGCGAACCAATTCGTGCAAATAGCCTCCGTCCAGCCGCTCCTCCCGGCAAGCATAGTAATCGCGGAGAGGCGCTTGCGGATCAATCGCATCCAGCATGGACTGATGAAGCAGACGAAAGTCATCCGGATCGAGCGAGGTGCTCCGGTCGCACAGATTATCCAAATAGTCGCTAATGGTCTGTAAGGCGACAATAAGAGGGATGAGGATATGCCGCTGGCCTAGATTGGCTGCGGCGTAGACCGCGCCACCCTCGCAATGAAACTGCTTGCCTGCCATGCTGGCAAGCGCCTGCCTGCGCAATTCCGGATCCGGAATGCTCTCCGCGAGGAAGCGGAGGCGGCTAAGCTCCGCCCGTACCTCCGGCAGCACATATTTGTATACCCGGTACATTAACTTCAGCGGCGACGTCGGCACGCGGCCGTTAGGAACCGAAAACCTCATGTGGCGCCCTCCTTGACCATTCCCTCAGGAATGGCGCCGCGGTTCAATCTCTTGATTGATGCGGTACCAAATATGCAAATCGTTGATCCTGCTTGCCAAGTCGGCAATGTCCCAATTCAACGCACAGGATGCCTCGAAATCAACCTCTTCGTACAGCAGCGCCTGTTTCTCGTTAATCTTTCGCTCAAACCGGATAACCTGGTCCGGTATCGTTCCTCGTATCGTTTCCCACTGTTCGACTATGGAAGCACGTTCTTCTTCGCTGTAACACGTCCATTCCGAAGCAAGCTTCGGGATCGGGATACCAAGCCGTTCATTATAAACGAATAAAGAATTCACGTTATAAACCTCCACAGATTAATGTACCATTTCGGAACGTACAAATCCAGTTCGAAAACATGTTCGCGCATCCCCGCAAGCCTGACAGCATCTCGGAAACTTTTATGAATCCTCTAAAAAGATCATCCTTACTCCGGGCTTTTCCATGCTATACTGATGTACATACTATTAAAGGAGTACTTTCGGATGATTCAACAGCCCAATACGGTGACGATGGGACGGCTGTGGTCGTTCTTTCTACCGCTTGGCATATCGGCGACGCTCGTTACGATCTCCCACGTCATTATTAACAGCACCCTGACCCGCGGAGACGATCCGGAGCGAATTATTGCCAGCTATGCGATTGCGATGAGTCTTCTCGTCATTACGGAGAAGCCCGCCGTTCTGCTCAGACAAACCTGCTCGGCCCTCGTCCGGGATAAACGCTCGTTTCGCGCCATGCTGCGGGTCGGACAGCTCGTGTTCACCGCGATCATGGCGCTCGGCTTGCTCATTTGCTACACTCCGCTTGGCGAGTGGATCTTCGCCGGGCCATTCGGCGTAAGCAGCCAGCTTGTACCGGATGTGATCGATGTTTATCAAGTCCTGATGTTCGTCAGTCTCTTCTCCGGCATCCGCTGTCTTTACCAAGGCGTCATTATTTATAATTTGCGGACCAAGTGGCTTACGATCGGCATGGCCGTAAGGCTTGTCGGGATGTATCTGCTCTCTCGCTATTTCATTCATACGGGAGTCGAGAGCGGCACGGTGGGTGCGATTATCTTTCTGCTGGGCATGATTATTGAGGCGGCGATCAGTTACACGGAAGGCCGGCTGCTCGTAAAGCGGATGCCTGAGAAGGAGCCTGCCCACACGATCGACTCGGGGCGGCAAGTCTTTTCCTTCTATCGTCCGATGCTGCTGTCGACGCTTATTGCCGTCTGGATCGGTCCTTCCATTAATGCGCTGCTGGGCAAAACGACCGATGCTTATCTCTCTGTAGCATCCTATGCGTTAGCAGCCAGTCTTGTTGGGCTGGTGGTCAGCTTCTTCAGTTATTTTCATCAAATTGTGCTCAATTTCTATAAGATTGACCGCAACGCCGTCAAACGTTTCACGCTTGCGTTCGGCTTCATACCGGCTCTTCTTATCGCCCTGCTCGCCTTCACTCCGATCGGCGACCTTATACTCGAACACATTATGGGTGTGCAAGGCCGCTTGAAAGCTGAGAGCTTAAATGCGCTGCGGGCTTTCTTCTTGTTTGCCCTTGCGGCCCCCTGGCTCGATGCCTTCAACGGCATCATTATGGTGCGGGGACATACGCGCGTAATGCTAGGCTCGCAAAGCGCCAACCTCATTTTCACAGTTGCGACGATGCTGCTGCTTGTGTTCCTCTCACCAGGGTGGAACGGCGCGATCGGCGCTTGGGCGCAATCGATCGGCGTAGCTGCTGAATGCGCGTTCGTTGCCTTCGCCATCAAGCGAGGCAGCCGTATTAACCGGGCAATCGCCGGAAAAGTAACGGATATGGAGTGATTACATCAGCATGGGAGCTTCATCTACGGCCAACAACACTGCCTCATCAGCCGCCGGGAAAGAAACGGCAATATTGCGAACGTTTACCTTCAGCTCCTACATGACGCTTGCCGTGGTCGTTTCGTATTTCCCGCTCTACTTTCTCGACCAGGGCTATAGCGAATCGCAGATCGGCATCCTGTATTCCACCGGACCTTTCATCTCGATCTTCGCTAATCTGATACTCGGTATCGCCAGCGATAAGTACCGCACGATCAAAAAAATCATGATCCTGCTGCTGTTCGGTCAGCTCGTCATGGTGTCGTTTCTCTTTACGACGGATTCGTTTATTATGGTTTGCATCATCATGACCGCGTTTTACTTTTTCCAGCAGCCGATGAACCCGTTAAACGACAGCCTCATTCTGCTGTCGACTCAGTACACGGGCACGCCATATGCGCTCGTGCGCATGTTCGGATCTCTCGGGTTCGCCTCCGCCGCGTTCTTCTTCGGACAGCTTCTGAAGACTACCGGCTCATCGGCGACATTGATGATTTGCGTAGTGACGATTATAATAACGCTGCTGCTGTCCTTCAAGCTTAGGGATTACCAAGGCTCCCTGCGCAAAATGGAATTCGGCGGTTTCTTCAAGCTCATACGCAAGCCGCAAATCGTCACCTTCTTCGCCATCCTGCTCATCATTTCCATCGCCCATCGGATGTACGAGGGCTTCCTAGCCGTGACGCTTCGTCATATGGGAGCCAGCGATTCGCTCGTCGGCATTGCATGGCTGACGTCGGCTACAAGCGAAATCCCGATACTCTTCCTGCTGGGCAAATACGGTCATAAATTTAAAGAGCTGCCGCTGCTTGCGATCGCCAGCTTGATGTATGCCATCCGATTCTGGCTGATCAGTAACATTTCGTCCCCGATATGGGTGATCCCTGTTCAATTGATGCACAGCGTCACATTCGGCATTTATTTCACAACGGCGCTTCGGTATATTTCAAATGTCATTCCCGATGAATACCGCGCTTCCGGACAAGCCTTGTTTGCTATCGTCTGGACGGGATTCGCAGGAATCATCAGCGGTACGGTCGGCGGCAGCATCTATGAGCATTACGGCAGAGAGTCGTTCTTCCATCTGGCCATGGTACTGGCGATCATCGCTTCCGTCGGATTCTTGGCCAAGCATACGCTCAGCCGCTCCACCTGAAGAAACGCTATTGACCGTACGCAACATGCCCGATGACCGGTCCCGTTCTGTTCGCCGAGCCTCTATCTCGCGATGAGGAGCAGTTCGACGTCAATATGGTCAATGCGCTTGGACATCCCTGCGATACGCCTGGCAAGCTGTCCCGCAAAGAAAGCGGATGAGATCCTGACGATTATCGAGCAGCTTCAATAAGGATGAAAGCGCATTGTCCGGCTCTCATGAGTTCGGACCTTACGAACAAAGACACCCGTTACCGGGTGTCTTTGTTTGTTGTATCTCTATTAGGCCTTCTTACGCTTCGGCGATTTCGAAATTCACATAAACGTCCTGTACATCGTCATTGTCGTCGAATGCGTCCATCATCTTCATGAGCTTGTCCGCATTCTCTCCTTCGGATGTCACCGAAGTTTGCGGCAGCCACCGTACGCCCGCAGTCGTAAACTCGAAGCCTTCCTTCTCGAGCGCATTCTTAACCTGCTCGAACTCATGCGGATGGGTGATAATCTCGAAGCTGTCCTCATTGACAATGACATCTTCCGCTCCGGATTCCAGTGCCTGCATGATCATCGTATCTTCGTCGGTTTCGTTCTCCTCGCGATCGATTACGAGCAGACCCTTCTCGTCGAACATATAGGATACGCAGCCGCTCTCCCCCATGTTGCCGCCCCGCTTGTTGAATATCGAACGTACGTCCGCTGCCGTCCGGTTGCGATTATCCGTCAAGCATTTCACCATGATGGCCACGCCGCCAGGACCGTAGCCTTCGTACATAATTTCTTCATAATCCACATTATCCGCGCTTCCGGCCGCCTTCTTAATGGCACGCTCGATATTGTCGACTGGCATCTGCTCCGCCCGCGCGGCCGCAATGGCCGTCTTGAGCGCAAAGTTGGCTTCCGGATTCGTTCCGCCACGCTTCGCATGAACATAAATTTCACGGGCAAGCTTCACGAATTTATTATTTTTAGCCTGGTCGGCTTTGCCCTTGCGATCTTTAAATAACTTAAACTTCATCCTTGTATCGCTCCCCTGACAAGTCATTTGCAACTTACATTTTAACATTTTCTCCAAGGGGCGGTCAAAACCAAATAAGGATTGCCGACTACGCGGCAATCCCGTCACTATCGCATATTCCTCTGATTGGCAAACCCGGCTTCCTTATTCCGTCATGCCCGAACATGTCCGATCAAAATGTGCAGCGCTTCTTTTATGCGGGATTCGACATCGGATGCAAACGGTGCCGGATACCCGAAAACATAACCCGAGGTGACGCTTTCATAGCCGCCTTCCTCGATCTGAGCTGCTGTAGGAACATAGCCGATCATTCCATTGCTGTAACCAAGCGGCAGGATCCGTCCGTCAGCCTCACGCTTGATCCATACCCCGTATTCGACCACCATCTCCCCGTTCATTCCGATAAGAGCGAGGCCGTCGGCCAACTTCAGCAGCTGCATGCACAGAACGGAGCTGTCCTTCTGAGAAGACGAGCCGGTTTGCTGCATGGCTTTCCAGGCTTCCGCGACTTCACTTTCCTCCATTCCGTATTCCGCAAAGGGAAGCGGGCGGAAGGGAAGCTCCACCTGGGTTATCCAGCCCTCGATGCGAGCCGGTTCCAGGCGAGTCATCGGCTGGGTCAGAATACGGTTAACCGCCGCGGACAGTTGAGCTCCGGAATTGGCAATATCACCTTCGTCCCCTCGATAGAAGCTGCCCTCCTTATGCAGGGAAGGACGAATATCTCCGCAGCAGCCTTGAAGAAAGCAGCTTACCCCGTCGCCCCATTCCCGGTCCAGCAGCTCCATGGCCGCTCCGCAATATTCCGATGTAACCCAATTGGCGTTCGTTATGGTGGGATGGCAGGTAAAGTGGAACAGCAGGCCCTTCATTCTGCCATCTTCCGTTAAGCAGCGGATTACCGTTACTTCATTATCGTTGAGACCGTCTGGATTAGGCGCAAATTGGGCAGCTCCATTGACGATTCTGCGGCGGCTGATCCCGATCCCTTCGCAAATCACGCTTCCCTTCTCCATCGTGACGGCTTCTACGTTCAAGTGCGCATCGGCAATCGCTTGCTCCACCGCCCGCTCCAGATCGTTGAGGTAAGCCGGCGCCATTACGCCAACCAGCGGATTGAACTCGCTCGTCGTTTGAGGTCCGCCATGCGTATGGGATGCGTGAAAAAAGACATGCTCCGGGGAAATTCCCCACTTCGCTTGAATGCTTCGTTTTATCGCCTCAACATGCCCGGTGCCCCACCAGATCAAGTCTGCCTGTATTATGAGCGCTTGCCGGCGTTCTACAGCAGCATCTGAGTCCTGCTCAAACAGCCATACCCGCACATACAATGGTCTAGCTACCCCTTCATAAACATCCCTTCGTTCGGAAAATCCGGCAAGCGGAACCGGATAGGGAGGCGTAATATCCGCCTTGCCGGTTCCCAGCATCATCTTCATGGGATAGCCCCCTCCATTAGCGTCGGTCCGCAACGGGAGCCGATAGATTCCATTGTCCCATCCTGGCCGGATTTCCGGCATCCTGCGCTAGCAGCTCCTTATAATTCGCGGTCACCTTCCGAAACGCTCGTACATATTCATCGATGATGTCCGTTCTGTAATGCTTGAACCAGGGGATCGCGAATACGCGGACAATCACGTTCTCGGTCACATCCAAGCTCCCCGCTTCGAGCCGGACATCTCTTGCCGAGTTGGCGATACGCGTCGGCTGACCATGTCTATATATATCCGCTTCGTGGAAGACAGGGTGCAGATGAAGAGGGAGGTTGCATCCCGGATAGCAGCCGGCTGCCCCCTCTGCTTGGAGCGCTTCACAGAAACGCGTGATGGACAATCCCTCTAATTGTTCGCTAATGTAGAAGCCATGCGGACTGTACCAGCCTCCCATGGTGCAGCCTGAGCCGCCTGGCGGGCGATGTGCGCGAATGCCGGGAACGTCCTCTAATTGATCCCAAAAATAATTCATTGCCTTGTCGATCTCCGCAATGCGCCGTTCGTAATGCTTCAGCTGTACCCGTCCGACTGCGGAGCTGATCTGGTGCATTCTGTATTTATATCCGCCCAGCGGCAGTCCGGCCAAGGGCTTAAGCTCCGCCGAAACGATATTCGCTCCGAATCGTTCATAATGTCCGAAAGCAACGGCCCGTTCATAGATCGAACGATCTCCGGTGACCAGTATGCCCCCTTCGCCGATCGCGAATGATTTGCCGGTCATCAGCGACATCGCGCCGACATCGCCGATCGTCCCCAGCTTGCGTCCTTTATACAGGCCGCCCTGCGCGTGGGAGACGTCCTCGATCACTCTCAGGTTATGCCGCCGCGCGATCTCCATGATCCGGTCCATATCGGCCGGATAGCCGATGTAATGAACCACGATAATCGCTTTTGTCCGTTCCGTAATCCGATGCTCGATATCGGCGGGGTCGATATTCAATGTATCCGCTTCCACATCGGCAAATACCGGTGTGCCGCCAAGCGAGAATACCTGCAGTGCGGATGCCCAATAGGTCAGGCTGGGACAGATGATTTCATCCCCGACGCCGATTCCGCACCCGTACATAGCCGCATGGATCGCTGCCGTTCCCGTATTGAACGCAAGCGCATAATCCAGCTTCAGCCAGGCCGCAAATTCGTTCTCGAACTGTAAGGTAACGTCCGTGCCCGACATGCTGCCCTTGCGGAGCACGTCCAGCGCTGCCGCTTCATCATCCCCGGTAATGATCGGCCAGCGGAACATCTCCTGATCGTCGGTTTGGACGGCCGGCTCGCCTCCGAATAGAGCAAGCTTCTCATTCATGCTCATATCTGCATCTCCCTTATCATCCGATTCATTCGATATGTAGATTGTAAGAGATAGGCGGCATACTTTCAGGCCATTTATTATAGGGATCGTCTCAATATTTATACTGCTGCGTCTATGATGAGACGCTGCCCGGATCATGGCCGGGATCGGCATATTTACTGCGGTATTTGGAAGGCGGCATGCCTTTCTTTCGTAGAAACACGCGGGAAAAGGTTTTGAAAGAGCTGTAGCCGGATTCACCGGAAACATCCAGAATGCTCATGCGGGTCGAAATCAACAAGCTGCAGGCCATCTCCATCCGCAGCTCATGCAGGTATTCCGTGAAGGTCATGCCCGTTATTTTTTTGATCATTTTGCTGAGATAAGGAGTGCTGGCATCGAACTGCTCCGATAAGCTCCCCAAGGACATGTCCGTGAGAAAATGACTATTGATATATTGCAGCACTTGCGTTATTTTATTGCCTTGCATTGCCGTGTTGGGGGTAGAAACGGGCACAGGAGGCTTAACAGGCACGCCTCTTGCATCCAATCCGCGAACGCCGCCCTGGCTTCTTGCAATTCCGATCAGAATTTCCACCAGCTTCGAGCGGATATACGCTTGCCGGAACAGACGGTCCGATTGATACTCATCGAATAACTCATCGAATAACCGTTCCATGAGGCCGCTCTCGGTATCGCTTAACTGAATGAATGCGGGGTGCCGGCTGCCCGGATCATTATAAAAATAGCGTTTCAGCGCGTACTCTATACCGGATTCCAGCAGAATATCCATATCAAACATTAAACTGAATTTGGTGTACGGCCTGCCCTCCATGATTCTCGTTTCATGAATGCGGTGAGGCAGCTTGCAGACGACCGTCCCCCGCGACGACCGAATCAGCTGTCCATTGACGACATCCAGCGCGCTCCCCTCGACATAGAAGGAAAGCTCATAGAACTGATGATGATGCGGCAGAACGGCTTGCTGCATCGTTGACTTGTGAATCACAATGGGGAAGGGAACGGTCTCCTGGGTCAGACTCGTTTCATTGGTTGGATATCTGGTCATTGGCGCGCACCTCCAATAACGTATGCACGATTTGTTCATCAGCTTAACACAGCTCGGCGAGTGAAAATATAACGAGAGCAGCGCATAAAAAAAATCCCCGAAATCGGGGATTCTATATGCGCTATTGCACTTGTTTATAAGAATAAGCGGTCGGGCCGTGATCTTACAACTTCGTGACGTTAGCTGCTTGTGCTCCGCGGTTACCCTGTGTGATATCAAATTCAACCGCTTGACCTTCTTCCAAGGACTTGAAGCCTTCGCCTTGAATGGCAGAGTAATGAACGAATACGTCTTCTCCGTTCTCCACTTGGATAAAGCCGTAGCCTTTCTCTGCGTTGAACCACTTTACTGTTCCTTTCAAATGAACAACCTCCTAAAAATGGCCGCCGTTGTACGGCGAGTATCCCAATTATACAACTACTGGGTAATAATTGCAATTAAAGATTTATTTTCAATCCGTGGATTGATCCTGGAATAAAGGGCAGCTGGCTGCGGAACAATTCCGGCCGGCCCTCGTGTTTGCGAATCTCATCCATTATATGCTCCATATGCGGATATGGATCCAGCCGCAGTGAAATCAATGGGTAGATCAGAACGGCCTTGCGGCTCACCCGCATCATCTCCAGAACGGCATCCAAGTGAAATTGCTTATCGAATTGATCCGCATATAAAAACAAAAAATGGCTGCACAGCACCAGATCGAACCGGCGGTCATCAAAGGGCAGGCTGGGCAAACTGCCCGGGATATAGAACTCCCGGCCACTTGCGTCTTGAGCATGCGAGGCAAACTGCTGCAAAGAAGCGACTCTCCCGGCACGGTGCCGCTCTAAATCACCGTAATAGGTCCAGTCGTAATGCTCGGCCAGACCGGCCAGCTTAGCGGTCGACGTCTCGATCTCGGCTTCCGCTTCGGCAACCCAGCCTTCGAATGATCCTTTATACCTGGGATCCACAGCGTAAGCCGCGTAGCCCCGCGTTCTCGCTTCCGCAGTAAACGACGAGCCCCCGCCCGCAATATCGAGCGTCTCTCCCTGCGCTACCTCTTCCTCCCGCAGATCAAACATCCGCATATACTCTTCATAACTCCGGCATGTCATGGCCACGCCAACCTGTTCATACGCTTGTTTCATTCTCTTCTCTCCTCCGCTCTGCTCGTTCTCAAACTCGTCTCATCTCATGTTCACCGTAAATCGCCGACGAGCATGCTTTGCACCGCCTGAACGGTAAATCCTCGTCTACCGCCGCTAGGGTTTCCACATTTTAACATAGGTTCAAGTTGATTTCTACCCCTTCTTATCGCTATGATTGTAGGATATGACGTATGATTAATGGAGGTCGCATTCACATGTTTAAGAAGCATCAAATTTATAAAACGGACAAGTACAATATGCTTACCGTTGAAGTGCAAGGCAAGACGCTGATCGTCAGGGAAATCTCCGATCAATGGGGCGAGGAGTGCCACACATTCGTAAGCCGTCCGCAAATGCTGCACTGGGCGGAGAACCGCTTCCGCCCCGAGGACTTCATCGGCCGCGAAGAAGAACGGCATGCAATTATGGAAGGATTCCGTGCGATATAAGCGAATCAGCGGCAGGAATAATCATCCAGGGCAGCGAACATAAGAAGTACAGAACCTGCATAGGTTTTGCGGAGGGAGCGTAAACGCAAGTTGGATACAACGGCTACGATTATTTTCATTATTGCCTCTTTCTCACTCGGGGTCATCGTCATCATGCAGCGGGACCGAGTTCCCGAACGTTTGCGCAGATGGATCGCCCTATCGTCAATCTTGTTCATCGCATTCGCTTTTTTCCTTATTGTTTACAGTTTGGCAACGATGGGGTCATAATGAGGCTGTAACCGGGTCAAACTAGGGGCAAACTTGATTGGAGCGTGATTCCATTTTGAGATGGCTGCCCCTTCTTCTGTCCCTGTCCCTGCTGCCGAGCGCTGCCATGCATCCGAATCACAAGGCGGCATCTGCCGCAGCGGCCTCATCCACTATATACCAACCGAGGAGGATACCGATGAGTCAATTACCGAAACGATCCGAAACCGCTGCCGAACACAGCTGGAAGCTGGAGGATTTGTTCGCCAGCCAGTCCGATTGGGACAAAGAATTTGCAGTAGCGAAGGAACAGATGAAGCAGGTTGCCGTATTCCAAGGCAAGCTGGCCGACCCGAAACAGCTGAAGGCATGCTTCGAGCTCGAGGACGACCTGTCCCTTCACGTGGAACGCCTCTACGTGTATGCCAATATGAAGCATCACGAAGATATGGCCGAGCCTACTTATCAGGCCCTCTCCGACAAATCCAAGAAGCTGTCCGTCGAAACAGGCGAAGCGCTCTCTTTTATCACGCCTGAAGTGCTCAGCTTGTCCGATGCAGAGCTGGAATCGTTCATTGCTCATCCGGAACTGTCCAAATACCGCCAAACGCTGGAGGAGATGCGCCGCCAGAAGGCCCACGTGCTGTCCAAAGCGGAAGAAGCGCTGCTGGCCCAAGTCGGCAACATCAGCCAATCTGCGGGTACCGTCTACAGCATGCTGAACAACGCCGATATGAAGTTTCCTAAGATTAAAGACGAGAACGGCGAAGAAATCGAGCTGACTCACGGCCGCTACATACAATTTCTGGAGAGCAAGGACCGCGACGTACGCAAGGCTGCGTTCAAGGCCATGTATGAAACATACGGTAAACTCAAGAATACGATCGCTTCGACGCTGAACGCCAACGTAACGAAAAATATTTTTTATTCCCGCGCCCGCAAGTATCCGTCCGCTTTGGAGATGTCGCTGTATGGCGATAACATCCCCAAGAGCGTGTATACGAATTTAATCGATACCATTCACAAGTATCTGCCGCTTATGCACCGCTACATGGAGCTGCGCAAGAAGCTGATGAAGGTCGATGAGCTCCATATGTACGACCTGTTCGCACCGCTCGTTGAAGAGTACAAGATGGACATTACCTTCGAGGAAGCGAAGAAAACGGTTAAGGAAAGCTTGAAGCCGCTTGGCGAAGATTATCTGAACGCGCTGGAGAAAGGCTACAACGATGGCTGGATCGACGTTTACGAGAATGAAGGCAAGCGCAGCGGCGCATACAGCTGGGGGGCATACGGCACCCATCCGTACGTGCTGCTCAACCATAAGGATAATCTGAACAGCATGTTCACTTTGACCCACGAAATGGGCCACGCGCTGCATTCTTACTACTCCGACGGCAATCAGGACTACCGCGACGCGCAGTATACCATCTTCCTGGCCGAGGTCGCATCCACGCTCAACGAGGCGCTGCTCATGGATTATATGCTTAACAAGTCCACGGACCCGAAAGAAAAGATGTATCTGCTGACGTACTACGCCGACCAGTTCCGGACGACCGTCTTCCGTCAAACGATGTTCGCCGAATTCGAGAAAATCATTCACGAGAAAGCCGAGGGCGGCGATTCGCTCACGCCTCAGGAGCTGAGCAAAATCTACTACGACCTGAACGTCCTCTACTACGGACCGGGCATGTCGGTGGACAAAGATATCGAGATGGAATGGGCGCGCATTCCGCACTTCTACACGAGCTTCTACGTGTACAAGTACGCGACGGGCTTCTCGGCCGCAACCAGCTTCTCGAAACAAATTTTGGAGGAAGGCGCACCGGCCGTCGAACGATACCTCGGTTTCCTGAAGAGCGGCGGAAGCGACTTCTCCATTAACATCTTGAAGAAGGCCGGTGTGGATATGTCATCACCGGAGCCGATCGAACAAGCGATGAGCGTCTTCGAAGATCTGATCAGCCAGATGGAGCAATTGACCAGCTAACGAGTTCTAATATCGATGAGCAGGGGGCGATCCCTTCAGTCATGAGTAATGACAGGAGGAATCGCCCTCTTGTTTATCCTACGGGCAGCAGCAGACCGAATAAGAAAAAGGGCTGGACAGGTTTGAAAGCCTGTCCAGCCCTCCTGCTATTATCGAAGCATAACTGCACCAGCAGCGGGGATCATTCTGTTGCTGCCTACTTCCTCTAGATGGGCTGCTTGCCATAACAAAAACAGCTCTCCACATGATCGTTCACCATGCCAACGGCCTGCATGAAGGCGTAACAAATCGTGCTGCCGACAAATTTGAAGCCGCGCTTGCGCAGATCCTTGCTCATAGCGTCGGAAACGATGGTTTGCGCCGGAACTTCCTTCAGCTCCTTCCATTGATTCCGTATGGGCTTGCCGCCGACGAAGCTCCATATATACCGGTCGAAGCTGCCGAATTCCTCTCTAACGCGTATGAAAGCACGGGCATTGCCGATCGTCGAGGCGATCTTCAGCCGATTGCGTACGATTCCTTCGTTAAGCAGCAATTCTGCCGCTTTCGCATCGTCATACGCCGCTACTTTCTCGAAGTCGAAGCCGTCGAACGCCTCCCTGTAAGCTTCCCGCTTCTTGAGCACGGTGTACCAGCTCAGACCGGCTTGAGCCCCTTCCAGCGTGATCATCTCAAACAGCTTCTGGTCATCATGTACAGGTACGCCCCATTCCTGATCGTGGTACGCCATATATAACGGATCGTCGTTTACCCAGCCGCATCTAATGGTCATGAATGAATTCCTCCGGACACCTTCGGTATAGAACATTCGTTCTTATCTTTACTATAGCATTCCAGCATCGATGAAACAAGACAGTGTGTAAATCTATGCCCGTTTCATATCAGCTTCAGACTTTAGCCTTCTCCAAGCGGAACAATCAAGAAAACCGCGAACCCAGTGCGGGCTCGCGGTTATGCCTTGAAACGCTACTTCTCCGGCGGATAGAGAATAATGCGTCCTTCTTCCATCTCGACACGGACTTTATTCTTTTCTTTAAATTCATCTGCCTGAAGATAGGAGGCCGGAATCTGAAGCCTGCCCGCCTTATCGATTACCGCATATTCGACGTGGCTTTCCTCATGCTCCTCAAGACCGACTCCGCTCTCGAGTGCGGCGAGCTCCTCTGCGTAGGACTGCCGGCGGAGGATCTCCGCCGATGTCTTCCCGTCGCGGATGGATACGACCCGGTCCACCTTGCGCGCGAGCAGAGGATCATGAGTAACAATGACGATCGTAATGCCGATCTTATGGTTCAGCTCGCGGAACAGGTCCAGAATCTGATTGGACATCTTCGTATCCAGCGAACCGGTTGGTTCGTCTGCCAGCAGCAGCTTCGGTTCGTTGGCGAGCGCAATGGCGATCGCTACCCGCTGCTGCTCACCGCCCGACAGCTCGCTGAGCCGGTTCTTGACGCGGTGACTGAGGCCCACAGCATCGAGCAGCTCGAGCGCACGCAGACGCTTGCGCCGCCCCTTGAGCAGAATGGGCAGCTCTACGTTCTCCAGCGCGGTCAAATACGGAATCAGGTTGCGTGAATTGCTCTGCCAGACGAAGCCGACGGATTCACGCTTATATTTGACCAAATCCCGTTCCGTAAATTTGAGCAGGTCCTTCCCGTCCACAGTCAAAGAGCCCGCCGACGGTTTATCGAGACCGCCAAGCATGTTGAGCAGCGTGGACTTGCCGCTGCCGCTGTTGCCGATAATCGCCATCAGCTCGCCAGTCTCGACGTGCAGGTCAAGCCCTTGCAGCGCAACAACTTCGAGATCGTCGGACTTGTAGATCTTGACGAGACCGTCGCAGTGTATCATGGGCTATTCCTCCCCCAGCTTCAGCGCTTGTGAAATTTTCATTCGGGACACCCTTACGCCAAGTATGGTCAGCCCGATAATCAACATCGTTCCAATGACGCTGTACAGCTGTACGTAATCGCTCAGCTGACGAACGATTTCGAACGGCGGAACCTGCTCCGAAGCGTTAAACGACAGCTGGAAGAGCGGCACGAACAGATCGCTCACCGCGTTGCCGATCAAGACGCCGATGATCACGGCGGCGGCCGACGTAAGCAGCTGCTCGCTGAACAGCATGCCTAGAATTTGCATGAAGGAAATGCCCATCGCCCGTAAAATTCCGTATTGCAGCGATCTTCCCGATAACGTCAGCACCCAGAACAGCAAGAAGCCGAAGAAGCTGATCGCCATCGAGATAACGAAGCCAAGCGTCATGACACCGTTAATGGCTAAACGGAACGGATCGTTCTTGGAACGGACCAGCTGATCGTTCGCATCCGATAACTCGGTGACAGGAATCTTCTTCTTCGTCAGATCATCGTATACAACCTGACTGGAAGAGCCTTCCTCCAGCTTCAGCCAGACCTTGTACGGCTCAAGCGCCAGATGATTCTGAATATAGGAGAGATGGCCGACGACCAGATTCGGCCGGATAACGTTCTCGTCGCTCTCTTCCTTCGCTCCGCGCGCCTTGGGGAGCGGACTCCAGCCCGGCCAATAATCGATGATGCCGTAGACGATAAAGCCTGCTTCATCCAACCCGCTCCACTTCGCGCCGATCCGGTCGCCCGGCTTCACGCCCAAGCTGTTCGACAGCGAACGGGAGATGAGAACCGCCTTCGGATCGGAGGCGATCAGGTTCAAATAATCGTTGATATGATAATCGAGCAGCCCTGAGCGCATCCAGGCTACATGTCCGAAATCATAAGTGTCGATTCCAAATAAAGTCGCCGCTCCGGTGCCGCCGTCCGTGTTTACGGCTACGTTATCCTTAATGAATACTCTTGCCGCGGCCTCTACCCCCGCGAGCTCCGTCATCGTAATAAACGGAGGCTCCGTATAAGAGACTCTCTTCGGCACGATCGGCTCTTCGGCTGATTCCGCAGGAGGACCTGCGTTCATATTGCCTCCCCCCATCTGCGGCGGAGGCGCATCATTCTCCCATAGGACGGATAAGGTCATATCCGCTCCTGTCGTATAGAGGATCTTGTCCTCCATATTGCCGTTAATCGTACGGGCTGCATTGGCACTGAACAGTCCCGTAGCGACCGTCATGATCAGAAATACTTTGATCGTTAAATATTGCGTGGACGACCGGCTGATCTGCAGCAGCGACGAGTACAGGGCAGGCGACCACCAGCGACGGCCGATCCAATAAACGAGCCGGATTAACCAAGGATAAATCCGGAGGGCGAATAAGCCGCAACCCAGCGAGAATATCGCCGGCAGGAAGAACAGCAGCGGGTCGACCTGAAGCGCATTCGGGTCGAGCGCAAGCTCCTTAAGCTCGCTCATCCTTTGATTGAATCCGTACAGCAGGTATATCGATACGCCTAACAGGATGACGTCGATGAACATTTTATGCCAGAAGGACATCTTGTTCGCACGCGCCATCTGCTGCTTATGTCCGACGATCGTCGTCCGCGTCGCCATGAAAGCAGGAATGAGGATCAGGATGATCGATCCGATCACCGCGAGTATAGCGGTTTTGTAGGACGTGCTGTTCAGTACGACATCCAGCGAGGAGCGCTGGACAAATTCGAGAAATCCGCTAGATGCGCCCAATATCTTCGTGAAGTACACGCCGACGAACGGGCCGACAGCCAGCGCAAGCGTCCCCAGCACAATGCTCTCCGCCGCAAAGACGAGCATGATTTGAAGACGGCTCGCCCCCCGGCTCCGAAGAACCGAAATCTCCGTCTTCTGGCGTTCGATGATCAGATTCGCCGCCATGTACAAATAAAACACGAGCATGAACATCACCGGCGAATAGAGCGACCAGAGCATCAAGTCCAGCTTTTCTTTCTTCACGATATACGTTTCGATCGGCGCTTTCGCCGGCACATCCACCGAAGCGATGCCAAGGCGCATGTTGAAGTAGCCGGACAGCGCATTTGCGCTCGAGGTGAATTTCTCGATATCGCCGATTTTGAGTTCTTCGTAATTCAACGAATACTGCCATACAATGGACGACAAACGCAGAATGCCCATGTTCTGGACAAAATCCTTTTCGAAGCGCTCGGACGGAATAAACAGGGAAGAATTAAAGTTTTCCACTTTAAACTGATCGTACGGATTCTCGGGGCTGGTCTCGACTAACCCAACCGGCAAAATCCGAAGCTGCTTGCCCGTCTCTTTGTTCGTATAAATAAATTCATTGTTCAAGTCGCGCTTCATGTCGATCAGAAACTTCTGCGTCACGACCGCTTCATATACATCGTCACTCCGGTTGGGGTCCGGGAACCGGCCGTCCACCAGACGCACGCGCTTCTCCAGATCCGTAACCATGCGGAAGCTGGCATTCAGCGTCATCTCTTTCTTTTCGCGCTCGGTTGCTTGCGCAGGCAAAATCCGTATCGTCTGCGTGCCTCGGGTAACGATGTAGGATTGCGAGCTGAGACCGAACCGCTCCGGCAGCTGGTTCATATAGTTATCGGCTCTAAGAATCAGTTTTTGCGTTTCCTCGACCGGCCGTTCGCCGGAGACCGAGGTCGCTACGCGAATATACCCGGGATAAATCTGTTTATCCTGCTGCAGCAGCTGCAGCTCCTTGAACAGCGTTCGCTGCAAGATGGCATGCGAGTATAACGGCATCGAGCTGAATAAAGCGACGCAAATGGTCAAACCGAGCCACAAATTAAGCTGCAGCCAGCGATTTTTTGCCATCTTTCGTAAAATCATCGTCCACAGGGCCATCGTTTCACCTCTTTATCCCTTCCATCACCCAATGACGAAACTAATTGTTTAAGATAACCTTCTGGCCAGGCTCCAGCCCCGCTCTGATTTCCACCTCGGTTGAAGTCATGACGCCAGGCTCCACATCCACTTCTTTGCGGCGCTCTCCGTCGAGCACCTGAACGTAATTACGCCCCATATATGTACGAAGTCCGCTGCGCGGTATGACAATAACGCCCTCCTGCCTCTCCAGAACGATCCTAAGATCCGCGCTTTGGCCCATCTCGATCTCCAGCTTCCCCGGATCGAAGCTGACAAGCAGCCGCTTGGAATTGCGCTCGGCCTGCTCCGGGTTTTCCGCGAGCGGAGCACCCGAAGGAGATTGAATCACTTTCCCCTTCAGCTTCTCTTTCTTGATCGACACTTCCACATCCATATTGATTTGGATCGGCGAAATATCCTTCTTATCCTCCGATTCGAACACGAGATACAGCTCATTCGGATCGGCAATGTTCACAATCGGCCTGTAACCGGTTACACCGTCGCCGGAATGAATCTCGTCCAAAAACGTAATGACGCCGCCGATCGGAGCGACCAAACGCGAAGCGTTGTATTGTTTTTGCAGCGCATCCAGCTGAATGGTCTCCCGCTCCAGGTCAATTTGCTTCAAGCGGATTTCATTCTCGTCCGCTTGCGCGCGCCTTACCCGGTTATACTCGATCTGCATTCGCTCGACGTTCAGCTTCTGCAGCTCAATCTGCATATTCAAATTGCCGGTCTCGAGCTCGGCAATCAATTGACCGGCTTTCACCTTCTCACCCTGCGTCACATATACATCCTTCAACCGACCGCCCGAATCTTTGTAGAAAACGGGGACAACCTGGCTGGAGGCAATCACGGCGGTTCCAAAAAAGACCCGTTCGATCTTCCCTTTCTTGACCTCCACGGCATCAATCTTCTCTTGGGCCGGCTTAATCAGGGGCGGCTTCAGCGTCTGTTCTCCTTGCGGCAGCAGCGAGCAGCCTCCAAGGAGCGAGGCGATCGTTATGACTGTACCGGCGAGCAGCGCCCGATGGCCTTTACGGGTTTGGTTGTATGACAATATGCCCATCCTCCAATGCTATGACGTGATCCACGATTTCCATAATTTCCGGATCATGCGTTGTCATGACGACGGTCATTCCAAGCCGTTCCACCAGATCGCGGAACACTCTAATCACCTGCAGTCCCATCCGGCTGTCCAGCTCGGCCGTCGGTTCGTCCGCCAGGAGAAGCACCGGCTCATGAGCGATGGCCCGTGCGATTGCCACGCGCTGCTGCTCGCCGCCTGAGAGCTCCGGCGGACGATGCTTCATCCGCGGCTTCATCCCGACCCATTCCAACGCCCGTTCGGCGCGTTCCTTGTTCAGCTTCTTGTCCGCTTCTGCGATTCGCAATCCGAACTCCACATTCTCGTAAGCGGACATTAAAGGAACTAGACCGTAGGCCTGAAAGACCAGTCCAATTTGAGAGCGCCTCCATGCACTGCGCCGTTTCTCGCTCAAGCGGGATATTTCGAGTCCGTTAAAGAAAACCTGACCTTCCGTCGGCTGATCCAGCGCAGCCAACAAATTAAGCAGCGTCGTCTTTCCTGAACCGGAGCGTCCTTTAAGCGCGACCATCGTCCCGCGGGCGATTTCCAGATTAATGTTCTTCAGCGCGGTAACAGCCGTATCGCCCCGTCCGAATACTTTCTTCACGCCGACTGTCCTCAGAATCGGTTCGGTACTCGGGAACGAAGCTGCCGTTTGAATCGTCACGGGCGGTCAATCTCCTTTCTATCAACTTTTTACATTTCATCCAATTCAAGAAGCCTTTATCAGAGTTAGAATACTAGCCGATGAATGCGCTGTCAACTATATGTTCTCATATTTCATCCCTTATTCATACCAGATATTTGAATCTCTGTATAGCAAAAAGACTGCCGACTCTCCCAGAGGAAGATTCCAGCAGTCTTTCGCGAATTAGAGGCCGGTTCATAAACACGTCAGCCTCCTGCCATCATGCCGATGCCCCAGCCGAGCAAACCGGCTGCTGCGGACGACAGCATATTCACGGCATCGTTGCTCATCCAGGCCAGTCCGCGGAGCGGCTCCGCCTTCTCGCCGCAATGATGGGTCCGTTCCGTCTCGCACCCGCAGATTCGGCAGCGAAACATCGCCTGGACTGCAGCGCCGAGCACGGAGTCGATGAAGGCGCCGGCCGTCCCCGCCACAGCGGCGGCGGCAATCAGCCATGCCGCGTCCGGCGGCTCAGAAGCGGTAAGCAGCGCCGCAATGCCGCCGATAAAGGCGGCGCCGCCCAAAGCGGCCGCGCTGCCAAGCGCGGTTACGCCGCCGCTCGTCCCCGGCGGCACGCGTCTGCCGCTCAGCAGCGAGCGCGGTGCGCTACGGCTGAGCGCGCCGATTTCAGTTGCCCATGTATCGGCGTTCACGGCGCCCATTACGCCTACGAACGCATAGAGCCAGCCTTCATGGGGCCATATCGCATGCAGCGCGCATAGAGCCAGCCCCAGCCCGCCATTGGCCCATACCTGGCTTGCATCGCGGCGTCCGCTTTTCGCATAATTCGTCTCCGCCTTCTGCTTCTGCCTATTCCGGCGCTTCCACTTGGACCATAGGGAGGATGAAACGAAGAACGCAATTAATACGCCGAACCAGACCGGACTCCCCAAGGTTACGAAGGCCGTCCCCATCAGGACCGCCGAGACCGCTCCGGATCCCGATAAAGAACGCATCCGGTACGCCCCCCAAGCGATGAGTCCGCTGCCAAGCAATCCGGCTGCAAGCCGAAGCCACCATTCCTCTATCCAGCCAATCATAGCTAATCTGTACCTCCTAATAGAATCGTCTCTAGAAAAACGCAATATGCCGTCTTTAACGGTGAATACATTCCTTTTCCTCGAAATAGAAGCGAAGGATCGGGGTGACCGCTCTCCCGAGCGGCTGCTGCGAATTATATTTGATTATACCGCCAAAATAGCCAATGAGCGAAATTTACACAGCGTGCTTCTATTAATGGCGAACATGGGAAGAGAAATCATCCTGGCGGACCGATGCACCGTCTGGATGATCGATCACATCGATAACGAGCTGTTCACCACTGTCGCGCATGGCGTCAACGAAATTCGCATCCCCCTGAATACCGGTATCGTCGGCTCTCATTCGATTCCCTGCCTCGTCGACGTGCTTATGAAGCAGCTGCCCAGATGCTGAAGATAAGCGAGCGGTACGAGGACTATGGGCAGTAGAAAGAAACCGGCGTTCCCTAGGAAGGGAACGCCGGTTTCGCTCTTCAGCTTGTCAAGAAAGCCTGTCCGAAGCGGTCTGGATAGTTGGTGCAGATCATCACCGCGGGATCGATAGCCGCGATCCGCTTCATCGTTGCGATATCGTTCACGGTCCATGCCATCACCTCGATGCTGGCGGCACGCATAGCGGCCATTAAGACAGGCGTCACCTTCGAATAGCCGAGCGATAAAAATGACGCGTCCAGCCGCTTCAGCTCTGCTGCGAGCATTGACGGAGAGGCGTCGGTTATAAGTCCGGTGCGAATGTCGCCCGAAAGCTGCCTTACCCTGCGCAGCGCTTCGGCGTCGAAGGACGTAATAACGGAATCATACTGCAGCCCTTTCGAGTGGATCAGGTCGACAACGCGCTTCTCCAGGTCCGGATATCGGCCGCCGTACGTCTTGAGCTCGATATTCAGCCGGCAACGGCCGATGGTTTCGTCGAGCACCTTCTCCAGCGTCGGAATGCCTTCGCCGGCAAAGGGCTTGCCGAATTTGGATCCGGCGTCGAAGCGTTTCAGCTCGTATGCGGAGAAATCGGCGACGCGGCCCGTTCCGTTCGTCGTTCTCTTCAGCGTATCGTCATGAATAACGACCGGCACGCCATCCTTGGACAGCTGCACGTCGAGCTCGATCCATTGCACAAACGGGAATGCCATCGCTTTGTTGAACGCAGCCATCGTATTCTCCGGTGCGAGCCCGGATGCGCCCCGATGGGCAACACACGCATGATCCATCCGTATCTACTCCTTCGCCCTCACGTTTCCTTCGGAATCCACCTGCGCGTTTATTGAAATCTTCGAAACATAAGCAAGCAGCGTTTTGGCTTCATTGCCGGTCAGCGGAGCCGGCTGCGAGTCAACGGACCGCATCGGGTTGAATTTAAGGGAACAGCTGCCTTCTTTCGTGCAAACGGCATCGAGAACGCCGGTATCGTCTGTTTTGGGAGTCTTCGTTTTATTGAATATAAAATTGCCGAGGCTGTATGAGATCCATTTGCCTTTATACTGCTCGAAGCCTTGAAGCACATGCGGATGACTGCCAATGATTAGGTCGGCGCCGGCGTCGATATACTCGCGGGCCAGCTGCTGTTGGTATTTCTCCGGATAGTCCTTCCTCTCTTTCCCCCAGTGGACCATGACAATGACGAGATCCGCCTGTTTCCGCGCGCTGCGGATCGTCGCTTTGGCTTGTGTCGAATCATACGTTTCCGCAACGCCCGCACGATCCTTGGTTGCCTTCCATTCAGCTACCGGTAGAACGCGTGAAAGTCCGATATAGGCTACTTTGATACCTTTGGCTTCCAGAATGGCCGGTTCAAACGCTTCCTTGTCGTCGCTGCCGCCGCCCATGTTCGGCATACCGATCTCATCCAGATAGCCGATCGTGTCGAGCAGCCCTTCTACGCCTTGATCGAGCGTATGATTGTTGGCCAAGCTGACCACATCGAAGCCTGCTTCTTTGAGCGCCGGCAGCGATTTCGGCGATCCCTTGAATACAAACTGCTTGTCCTGGGCCGGTACCCCGCGTAAGGTAATCGGCGTCTCCAGATTGCCCGCCATTAAATCCGGCTCCTTCAGGAACGGCAGCGTCTTCGCGTAAGGATAATCGTAGCCCTTGCTCTGCATGATCTTATCAACCGAAGCGGCCAGCAGGATATCGCCTACGAATGACAGCCTGATCGTCTTGCCCGTTACAGGCGGATCGGGAACGATACCGCCATCTGAACCGCTGCCGCTTCCATCCGATCCATCGCTTCCCGTCGAGCCACCGTTGCCCGGCGTGCCCTGATCCTCGCCGGTTGGCTTATCAGGCTCCGGAGCCGGATCGTTATCCGGTGACGGGTTCGGATCGGGTTCCTGCTCGGGCTTTCGGCCGTCCTGGTTCTGTGCGCCTCCTCCGTCATCGGTACCGTCGACTATACCGCCGTTGGTGCCATTGCTGCCCGTAACGTTGTTCTCTGTCCCGTTGTTATCCGGCTCTACGGCGCCGTCCGGATCGCCAGGCGGACTCTCGCCCTCTGATGGCGAGTTAGCGCCGCTGTCGGCGCTTCCTCCGGGCATACCTTTGTTTGTATCGCCCGACGCAAGCCAGACGGCAACCAGAATGACGATGACCGCGAGCATCGTCAGATTCAAGGCGAGAAGCCGCTTCATGCGCCGGCCTTTTCGTTTCTTAGCTTGCTGATGTGTTTCCGAGCGGGATACATACATCGTTTTGCTGCTCCTTAAATAAAGATATTGACTTGGATGAAACCTTCAATATTATAACAGTATCTTTTCTTGCTTGATAAGCGTTTCCCGTTCCCAAATTATTCAATGCCGTATGAAATAACCCCGCCACGAAGCTCGCCCGCGATCTGGCCTTGGCGTTCCAGATGAACCAGATGGGCCAGCGTCTCCGACATGGCAAACCGCAAATTATGCGTATTGCCGCTAATTCGCGCTCCGAACAGCAGCTCGCACATCTCATATCCCGTATAACGCTGATCAGCCAGCATCTCTCGGATTGAATGAAGCCTCCGGCCGTGATGCGCCAGCAGCTCATCGATCCGTCCCTGGAAATCCGTAAACGGGTTGCGATGCCCGGGGAAAGCCAACTCCACCTTGTACTTCCGCAGCTCGCCCAGGCTGTCGATGAAGCGCTGCAGCGGATCCTCGTCCTCCCCCGGAACGAGGCTAATGTTCGGCGTGATGTCGGGCAGCACTTGATCTCCGCAAATCATCAAGCGCCGCTCAGGCGCATACAAACAAAGATGCCCCCGAGCATGGCCCGGCGTATGGATCGTCTGCCACTCCGTACCGCCGATTTGCACGAACGAACCCGCTTCCAGGTACGTAACGTTGGGCTGCGGGGATACGCGGACGACAAATTCCTCCAGATGGCTTACCATGTCCGTCAGAAGCGGCTCCGGCATTCCATGCCGCGCATAGAGCGCCGTCAAATCGGCCGCAAACGACCGCTCCTCCCCCCATAAACGAACCGCATACTCGTGAGACTGCGAAGACATATACACCGAAGCGCCACTGCGCTGCTGAAACCAGCCTGCAAGACCGTAATGATCCGGATGCTGGTGGGTGAGAAGTATCGTGTGCACGCCGTCGAAGCCGATTCCCTTCTCTCCCAGTGTCTGCGTCCACAGCTTCACCGCTTCAGGCGTATGAAGACCGGGATCAAGCAGCGTATAGCCTTCATCGTCTTCGATTAAATAACTGTTCACCCATTTCAGAGAGAAGGGGAGCGGCACTTTCACCTGGAGAATGCCGCCCGGCCATTCCTTCACCGCAGACATCTTATCTTGTTCGTTACCGGTCAACGGGATATCCTCCCTATCATGATCATCCGCTTCGATTCCGTCTCCGAATACGAGCTCCCGTCGTAATCGCCATATACGCGCTCAAGCGTCAGACCGGCCTCATCCAATACCTTCCCGAACCAATCGAGCGTATACAGCCGGACCCTTTCCTCATAATGGCGTTTGTCGCCCCCCGGTTGTCCGATGGATATCCGCTTAACGACCGCGCCGTCTTCTATCATGCGCCGCTCATCGATATGTAGCCCTGTTTCCTCGTCCGTACGTTCTGAGTGAGGCACGAGATGCCGCTTGGTATAGACCGGGTTCAGAAAATCGATCAAGTATTGGCCGTCGTCATCCAGCACGCGCCGGATCTCCTTTAGTACTGCAAGGTTATCCCGCTCTTCAGCGAAATAACCAAAAGACGTAAACAGATTTAGAGTCGCTTGGAACCGTCCCGACTCGAACGGCAGCTGGCGCATATCGCCATGAACGAGCTCGACTTGTCCACCGCGGTTATGGGCGCGCGCTTCATGCAGAAGCGCCTCGGACAGATCAATGCCCGTCACCTTGAATCCCATCTCGGCCAGCGCAAGCGCGTGGCGGCCCATCCCGCATCCAATGTCCAGCACCTGCACATCTGCGGGCAGGTCCAGCCATCCCGCCATTTGCTGCACCTCGCGCGCGGCCTGTTCCCAGTTCCGGTGCCTGTACACAATCATATAATCAGAGCCGAAGCTCCGCTTGTACCAATCCAACATGAATGTACCTCCGGCAAAAAATAATAGAAATAAAACCTCCTTGACCATTGTACTGCACCGCCGGCTGAAATGGCAAAGACGGCTTTGGGTGGGATATTTTTCATAGCGTCCGCCGCAGGATCTCTATCCCCAGCCTTAAATTCAACTCAATATCGTAAGCTCGGGGTTGATTCGCTAGCGGAATACCCTTCCATTAATTCTCTTTACACATGCTGAAAAACGAAGTATACTATCGCTAATGTGTTGAATCGAATAAGCTTGGTACTGGAGGAGCCTGTCACGTACAGGCTCCTTCTTGCTATGCTCACCCATTGTCGTTCAATACCTATGTCTATGCTTCCTCCTGCGCGTTACCTATGATGACCGCTTCCAAGGAACCGTAGCCCCCAAAAAAACTATCGGAGGTCTTTATGGAACAACAAGCGATTTGGGCAATCGGTATTTTTCTACTAACCTATGGATTCATTATTGCGGAGAAAATCCATCGCACCATTGTCGCCATGCTGGGCGGGATCCTGATGATCGGATTCGGAATCGTCGATCAGGAAACGGCCCTTCATCACATCGATTTCAATACGCTTGGCCTGCTGATCGGAATGATGATCATCGTCAGCATTACGGCCGATACCGGTCTCTTCAAATACATCGCCGTCCGAGCCGCCAAGAAGGCTAACGGGAGTCCGGTCCGGATCCTCGTTTCCCTGGCGCTTATTACCGCCTTCGGCTCCGCCTTTCTGGACAATGTAACGACCGTTCTGCTCATGGTGCCCGTCACCTTCAGCATAACAAGGGCGCTCCAAATCAATCCGCTTCCATTCCTGCTGACACAGATCATGGCGGCCAATATTGGCGGTACGGCTACCCTGATCGGGGATCCGCCCAACATCATGATCGGCAGCGCGGTCGAGGAATTAGGCTTCATGGATTTCATTATTCATCTTGCACCCGTTGCCGCGATCATTATGATCGTCTTTATCCCGCTGTTCATCCTGCTCTTCCGCAAAGGAATCCAGACGAGAGACGAGCTTAAGCGCGGCATTATGGATATCAACGAGAAAGAGCTGATCTCCGATCCGAAGCTGCTTCGCAAGAGTCTGTCCGTCCTCGGCTTGACCATCATCGGATTCTTCCTGCATCAGACGCTCCACCTTGAATCCGCTACCGTCGCGCTAGCCGGCGCCTTCCTGCTGCTTCTGCTCACAGGCGAGCATATGATGGAAGAGGCCTTGTCCCGAGTCGAGTGGGCGACCATCTTCTTCTTCGTCGGCCTCTTCGCTCTCGTATCCGGCCTTGTCGAGACCGGGGTAATCGCGGAGCTGGCCGAGAAGGCTATGGAACTGACAGGAGGCGAGCTTGTTGCGGCATCTATGCTCATTCTATGGCTTAGCGCCATCGCTTCTGCGTTCTTGGACAACATTCCCTTCGTAGCCACGATGATTCCGCTGATTCAAGAGATGGGCAACATGGGGCTCTCCAATCTGGAGCCGCTCTGGTGGAGCTTGGCGCTGGGGGCATGTCTCGGCGGCAACGGCTCCTTGATCGGGGCGAGCGCCAATCTGATCGTAGCCGGCATGGCCAGCAAGGAAGGCTATCCAATCCGGTTCGTCACCTATTTAAAATACGGATTTCCGCTTATGCTGCTTTCCGTAGCGATTTCTAGCGTCTATATTTATTTAAGATATCTGGTCTAGTATCCTGACCGGAGGAAACGGTCTTCGCTGCATACGTATCTCACCTTCACACCGACAAAACAAGCCCAATGCCACGGACAATGTGAGCATTGGGCTTGTTTGCTTCATACTTACCTGTAATAACCCTACAGTTTCATCAAGCGGCCGCAGCTGCGAAGAGCATCGAGCGTTCCTGCTCCGACACCGAACATGGCGGCGCGCAGCTCCAGCTCGATCCGTTCCAGCGTCGTATGCAGCGCATCGGCCTGCACGTTCGGGCCGCCAGCGGCGCCGGCAAGCAGGCTTCTTCCGTATCCGGCCAGGTCGGCACCGAGTGCAATGGCTTTGGCAGCGTCAACACCGCTTTGCAGTCCGCCGCTAGCAATTATGCAGGCATCCGGCAGCGCTGCTCGAACATCGCTCACACATTCCGCTGTCGGCGTTCCCCAGCTCGCGAATGCTTCGGCTGCCGATGCGAGCAGCGGATCCCGTGACCGGAATTTCTCCACCTGGCTCCATGACGTGCCTCCCGCGCCCGCAACGTCGATGAAGGATACGCCGGCTTCCGTCAGCGCTGCAGCTGCTTCGGAGTCGATGCCCCATCCAACCTCTTTCACTCCGACAGGAACGCCGACCTGTGCGCATACATCGGCAATTCTGGCGAGTAGACCGCGGAAATTCGTATCGCCCTCCGGCTGGAACACCTCCTGCAGGCTGTTCAGATGAAGAACGAGCGCATCCGCCTCGGCCAACTCCACGGCCCGGCAACATTGATCGACGCCGTAGCCATAGTTCAGCTGCACCGCCCCCAGATTGGCTATGACCGGGATCGTGGGAGCCGCGGCTCTAATCCGGAAGGTCGGGGCGAGCTCCTCCTTCTCGATCGCTGCGCGCATCGACCCGAGCCCCATCGCCCAGCCGCGCGCCTCCGCCGCCTCTGCAAGCCGGAGATTGATGGCAAATGCCTCTTCCGTACCGCCAGTCATCGAGCTGATTAGCAGCGGCGTTCGCATTCTTTTGCCCAGAAAGCGCGTGCTTATATCGATCTCATCGAACGCGATTTCCGGCAGAGCCCGATGACGGAAGCGATAGCCGTTAAAACCGGAATCTATCCCGCTTCCCCGGACCTCCTCCTCCAAACAAATACGAATATGCTCTCCTTTCCGTTTTGCCGTCTGGCTGTGCTGCTCTGGTGTAACATGGTCCGTCATTTACGTTTCCCCCAAGTTGTAGTAAATAAGTGCGCCGAATCCGTTTCATGAGTGCTATTCATCGAGCTGTCTTATCCTGCAGCCTCACTACCGCTGCAGCCTCATCCGTACACGTTTCCGAACAAATCGATTATTGCCCATACGGATCACATTACGAACACCGGGGCATAACCGTTTCGGCTTCACATAATCGTCAAATTATCTGTCTGCCAGTAAAAAATGAATACTTGACGGAAAAAGGAAGCGCATGCAGCTTGCGAACCGCAGCTGTTTAACAGGACGCTGCGCTAACCTTATGATTTTGGTTCCCGCTCGTTTGATTCCTGCATCCTCATACGTTGGCTGCTTTATACAAGCATTATACATTTAGGGCAATGTTCTATAAACTCCATTTAGCTTATCGTTATATCAGACAATTATCTGCAGAACATTAAACTATTTTTTGATTTTAACAATCATTTTATTGAACTATGCAATCATTTTTATTGTTTAATCATCCCGTTTCCTTTAGAATGAAAGTAATGGACAGTTTCAAAAATTGCATTGTTTTGCACGCCTATTTCACTAATTAAGTTGATCCTTCCGATGCCAATCTGGCAGCTGTGCTTCACCTATTGAAGCGAATGCTTCCGATGCCAGTTTTGCTGAGATGATTTTTCGAGAAGCAGTGCTTCACAAAACTTTTAGGAGGTGGCCTCATGATTATCCGCAAGTTCGACAGCCGGGAGGAACTAGACTCCTACGCGGCGCAATATTTTATCTATATCATTCAGACGAAGCCAACGGCGACACTCGGTTTGGCGACAGGCTCGACACCGATCGGAATTTATGAAAAAATGGTAGAGAGATATCGAGGCGGAGAAGTATCATTCGCACAAATTACGACGTTTAATTTGGATGAGTATGTCGGTCTTCAACCGCAGAACGAGCAAAGCTACGCCTATTTTATGAACCGGCATCTGTTCGGCCATATCGATCTGCCGGATAACCGCGCCTTTCTGCCAAACGGAATGGCGGCCGATCTGGCGGCGGAATGCAGCCGCTACGATGCCATGCTGGCCGCTCAGCCAATCGACGTGCAGCTGCTCGGCATCGGTCATAACGGCCATATCGGTTTTAACGAGCCGGACAGAACGCTTCACGGCGGAACCCATGTTGTCGAGTTGAAACGGGAGACACTCGAGGCAAACGCCCGTTTCTTTGCATCCATGGATGAAGTGCCCAAGCAGGCCATAACAATGGGAGTTGGCTCGATTTTAAAGGCGAGAACGATCATGCTCGTCGGCAAAGGCGCCGATAAAGCGGATATTATGAAGCAAGCGTTAACGGGCCCGATTACGACAGATTGTCCCGCTTCGCTGCTGCAAACGCATGCGAATGTGCTCGTCCTGCTCGATCGAGAAGCAGGGAGGTATGTTTAATGGCAGACGCACGTAGCTTACGTATCGGCAACGTCCGTATTGTTGCTGAAGATCAATGGTTTTGGGGAGAAGTAGACGTTAAGAACGGCCTTATAGCCGATATCCGTTCCACGGAATCGAATGCGGATCAGACCGGCAAGCAGGCCGCTGCAGATAGCGGCGTTCCTTATGTGGATGGCAAGGAAGGCTGGCTGCTGCCGGGCTTCATCGATATCCATGTACATGGAGGATACGGCAGCGACTTTATGGACGCCAGCAGCGATGCTTTCGATGTTATCACGAAATATCACGCTGCGAACGGCACGACAGCGATGCTCGCTACAACCGTAACCGCATCGCATGACGCCATTCAAGCCGTTCTTGAAGCGACGGATGCCTACCGCAAGCGCGACATGCCGTATGCGGAGCTGATCGGCGTTCATCTGGAAGGTCCCTTCATTAGCGAAAAATGGCCCGGCGCGCAAAATCCGGCCTTTATTACCCCGCCGCAAACCGATTGGCTGAAACCATGGGCTGCGCAGTGGCCTTCCTTAATCAAAATGATGACGCTCGCACCCGAACGGGACGGAGCGCTGAACGTTATCGAATGGCTGTCCGCCAATGGTATCGTACCGGCCTTAGGCCATACGGATGCTTCGTACGACGATGTCGTGACTGCCGTACAGCACGGTCTTCGCCACGCCGTTCATACGTATAACGCCATGACGGGACTTCATCACCGTAAGCCGGGTACGCTGGGTGCCGTCATGACGGAAGACGCCATCAGCGCCGAAATCATCGCTGACGGCCATCATGCCCACCCCGCTGCAGTCAAGCTGCTCTCGCGCACAAAGCCGTCAGACAAGCTCGTCTTGATCACCGATGCGATGTCTGCGGCCGGTCTTGGCGACGGGCAATACGGACTCGGCGGTCTGGAAGTCAGCGTTAAGGATGGCGTTGCTCGTCTCGTGGAGGGCGGCTCGCTTGCAGGCAGTACGTTAACGATGATCGAAGCTTTCCGGTTTATGCTGAAGCATACCGACCTCTCCGTCACGGAAGTAAGCCGTTGTGCCAGCGGCAACCCTGCGAAGGTACTCGGCATGGAGAATCAGATCGGGAGCATTGCCGTAGGGAAGCAAGCGGATCTCGTATTGACGGACGACACGCACCACATTGTTACGACCTGGGTTAAGGGACGCAGCGTTTCCCAATAAATATTAACCATGCACACGAAAAAACCGACCATCTGATATGATGGTCGGTTTTTTCGTGTTCCGCTGCTGTAAGTCCGAAAAACGGACTTACAGACCGATTCAACACCTGCGACACCTGCTGTAACGCCGTTTTTCGGTCTTACAGCTTCCTTTTGGCTGAGCGCACCGTCTTCCTGTATCTCTGTCAAGAAAGTGGACACAGTTTTTAAGCGATCTGGAGTTGCTCATAGTACCTTTTCTCGGACTGATGCGGGGTCAGGTAGTGAATGGACGAATGGATCCGGATACGGTTGTACTCGAGTTCAATGTACTCGTAAATCGCATCGTATGCTTGCTTGCGGGTCTTGAAGGTGGTTTGGTAGATGAGTTCTTTCTTAAGGACACTGTGAAAGGCCTCGATGCAGGCGTTATCGTAACAATTTCCTTTTCGACTCATGCTTCCAATCATCTCATTCGCCGCCAGTCGCTCGCAGTATTCCGTCGAGGCATACTGTGAACCTCGGTCCGAGTGGTGGATTAACCCTTTCGGCGGCTTTCGATGTAAGACAGCCTTGTCAAAGGCGTCTAGCACCAGCTCCTTGGTCATGCGTTCGCCAAGTGACCAGCCCACGATCTTGCGAGAGTAAAGATCCATAATACTCGCTAGATATACCCAGCCTTGCCGCGTGGCAATGTAGGTGATGTCGGCTACCCAAACTCGATTGGGTGCATCCGGTTTAAACGCACGATTCAGCACGTTTTCAAACACCGCCATGTTGTGCTTCGAGTTCGTTGTTGCTTTTTGCTTCTTCACTGTAATCGAGCGAAGTCCCATGTCCTTCATGTAACGACTCACCGTTTTGGTGGAGACTGTCCAGCCTTCTTCGCGCAGCTTTTCAGCGATCTTATCGCTCCCATAACGTTGCTTGAAGCCATCGAAGTGGTGCCTGATGCGTTTCTTCAGCTTCTGACGGCGTTTCTCCTGCTCGCTTGGTTTTCGCGTGACCCACTTGTAATAACCGCTTCGGGATACATTCATGACACTGCACATCTTCTCAACACGAAACTGGAAGCGGTGTTTATGAATAAATGAGTAAATCAGTCTCGGTTTTTCGTGAAGAAGTGCATTGCCTTTTTTAGGATTTCATTCTCTTCTTGCAACTCGCGATTCATTTGTTCAAGTTTATTCAAACGCTCGTAGTCGACGAATAACTGGGACTTCTCCCCAGTATCGGCAAACTTCTTTCTCCAGGCGCGGATGGTACTTACCGGGATATCCAGCTCCTTTGAAACTTCAGACGGGGATTTCCCTGTTTCTTGCATGTGCTTTACGGTTTGACGTTTGAACTCATCATCAAAATGTTGGCGAATATCTCCCATGACACACCTCGACCCTTATTGTTAGTTTTATTGTAACAGGTCGCTACTACAGTGTGTCCACTTTCTAGTCTAGCTGCATCCACCTGGCTGTAACGCCGAAAAACGGACTTACAGACCGGTCCACCTGCCCGGGCGTTCGCAGTAAGTCCGTTTTTAGTTCTTACAGCCGCTTGATGCCCTGACACTGCTGTTAGTCCGAAGAACGGACTTACAGAGGGGACTTGCCAACTCCCCGCCAACGCTGACTTATCTAGCACCGGCCTGGCTGCCGGCTCCTGACGCTGATCACTCGCCGCTTTCGCCGGCTACATATACGCGGATGCCGAAGCCGCTCGCAACCGCGCCCAGGTGCTGCGGCAGCGGCGCGTCGGTAATGAAGCCCTGCAGCGCTGTCAGCGGCGCAATGGAGAACAGCGAGGTGCGGCCGATCTTCGTATGATCGAACATCGCGTAAGTGGCCTGAGACCGGTTGATCATCGCTTTCGCAATTTGCGCTTCCTGTTCGGAATAAGTGGTAATGCCGCCCGTAGAGGAAACGCCGTCGACGCCGAGAAACATTTTGCCGATATTGAGCTGTGCAATCATCGCCTCACCAAGAGGACCGCATAGCTCGAAGCTGTTATGACGCATCATGCCGCCTATGAGAACGACCTGAATATCGCTGCCGGCCAGCTCCATGGCGACGTTGACCGCATTGGTGACGACCGTAATGCCGCGGCGCATCTTCAGCAGCTTCGCAAGCAAGTAATTCGTCGTGCCTCCTGAGAGGCCGACGACATCCCCTTCCACGATGAGCTCTGCAGCCGCACCGGCAATCCGTTCCTTCTCCAGAAACGATAGCCCTTCCTTCTCAGCAAAAGGAATCTCTCGCACTGCGTTCATGCCGTCATACATTGCCCCGCCGATCGTCCGGATCACGGGCTCCTTCTTCTCCATCAGCTCCAAATCGCGGCGCGCGGTAGCTTCCGATACACTGAATCGTTCCACCACTTCCGAAATGGTGATCTTCCCCTGACGTTTCAGGACGTTCATGATCTGCTCGCGCCGCCTTCTGCCTTTGGACGTTTGAGCATCCTTCATCTTATCGCTCCACCCAGCCATTGCCCTGCAAGCGGCTCTCCACGGTCTGCCAGTCCGGCAGCGCTTCCCAGTCCCCTCGCATCTGGACGACCAGCGAGCCGCTGATGCTGCCGATACGTACCGCTTCTATGGAGCTCTTGCCTTGCATAAGCCCGGTCAAGAAGCCTGCGCAGAACCCGTCGCCGGCTCCTACGGTATCAATGACTTGATCCGCTTTGTAGAACGGAACGGCTGCAGCTTCGCCGCGTTCAAGAACAACCGTAGAATCCTCTACGCCTTTAATGACAGTAACGGCATTCAGCTTGGCAAGCTTCCCTTTCACCGCTTCCAAATCATCCGTCTCATAAAGGAGCCGCAGCTCGTCCCATCCCGGCAGGAAGTAATCCGCCTGTTCGGCAAGCTTGAACACGACGTCGCGCGCTTCCTCGATCGTCCACAGCTTCAGCCTTAAATTCGGATCGAAGCTGACGAGGACGCCCGCTTCCTTGGCCGCCGCTACGGCCGCGAATACCGTTTCGCGGCAGCTCTCACTCAACGCAGGCGTAATTCCGGTGATATGCAGCAGCTTACAACCTCTAATGTAATCAAGATCCAGATCCGCAGGCGTCATCCGGCTTGCAGCCGAATGCTTGCGGTAATAATGAACGGCCAGCTTGCCTGCTACGGTTTCTCTGAACATCAGGCCTGTCGGGCTGTCGGATCTGAAGCGGGCTCTCGATACGTCGACGCCCTCGCCGCGAATCGTTTTAAGAATCTTGCGGCCGAACGGATCTTCGCCGAGCGCTCCGAACCAGCCGACCGAGCATCCCAGCCGGGCTGCTCCGATCGCTACGTTGCTCTCCGCACCGCCGAAGCTCTGCTCAAGCTGAGCGGCCGTTTCCAAGCCCCGGTACTCCGGAGACATGAACAGTGCCATCGTTTCCCCAAAGGTGATTAAATCCGGAGACTGCTTCGTCATGCTCTCTCCCCATTTAACTGCGAATTAGATTACTTGTAGATCGGATACTTCATGAAGTATAGAATCACGATGTAAATAATCAGCACAAGAACACTCAATGTACGCGCTTTGGCAATATGCGACGAAGCGCTTTGGCCGGTTTGAATTTCCGTTACGATCCGCTTAAGCGGCTTGCTGATAATGCCGCCCAAGGCTGCGATGGCAAGGAACAGCACCGTCGTGATGATCATCCACATGACCGCATAATCGCCCTGCGACATCAGATAACCGCCTGTTAGAAGCTGCAGCACAAGAAAATATTGCGCAATCCGGTTAGCAGACGCCAGCCCGCCGGCAAGACCGGCTTGTCCTTCGCCTGCAAGCTTGGAGATCCGTCCGACCAATACCGGCATAACGATGTAGAATCCCATGCCCGTCGCCCCTAAAACGTGCAGAAATAGCATAAAATTATTCATTCCGCATCCTCCTGATAGTTCATATACAATCCTCACCAGTATACTAAATCAATGAGTTAAATTCAAAGCCGAAACTGGAACTAGTTACCGCCGGACCCGGCAAGCCGGTGCTTGGCAATGACCGCTTTAATCGCAAAATAATCGATATCGTCCGGCAGCTCTTCTTTGATCGGCTTCAATCGTTCTGCGCCGATCCGGGTGACGGCTTTCACAATTAACGCTTCGCTTGCTTCCGGGATGAATTCATCCCAATCCACTTCTTCGCCTTCATCCGCGCAGCGAATCAGGTGATTCTCGATCGTAACCCGGCTCATATCGCGGTGCTCGGCAATTTGGGTCAACGTATGACCGGCTTGCAGCAGCGCCAGTGTCTGCAAATGGCTGGCCAGCTCCGAGGTTTCCGCCAAAAATGCGTCTCTTTCGGCACCTAGTACAGACGCAGCCGCACTACCGGCAGCTTGTGTGGATGAGGCCGCCGCCTCGTTAACCATCCGATCGCCCGCGCTATCCTCGTCCGTCCCCCGCGGCGGCTCTCCTGCCGGTGCGCGGAATCTGCGAACGATGTCAATAACATCGGAGCCGTATTTCGCCACCTTTGCGGCTCCGACACCCTTCACCGTCAGCAGCTGCTCGGTATTAAGCGGCTGGCGGTCCGAAATATCTCGCAGCGTAGCGTCGAAGAACAGCATGAACGGCGGCACTTGCTCGCGCGCGGCCGTCGCGCGGCGCCACTCTCGCAGCGCCTCGAACAACGGACTGTTCGCCGCGGCTTGATCCGTCGTCTTTCGCTTGACGGACGTGCTCCGTCTGCGCATGACCTGCACGCTTCCTTCCAATACGGGAAGCGCTTCGGTCGTTAACGATACGGTCGGATATTCGCCGTCGCTGATCCGCATGTAGCCTTCCGCGACAAGCCAGTACAGCCAATCGGTAATCTCCTTCTCCGCCCAGTCCCGGAATAACGCATAGGTCGATAAGCGGTCTAAGCCCAGCTCCAGGATCCGCTTCTCCCGCGATCCCTTCAGCACCTTGGCCGCTAATGAGATGCCGAACCGTCCCTTCAGCCTGCCGACGCAAGACAGCGCTTTGCGCGCATCCTCGGTCATATCCACCTTTTCGCTCTGGTCCAGACAATTGCCGCACTTGCCGCAAGGCGGAACGTCGGCTTCACCAAAATAGCTGACGATAAATTGAAGGAAGCACCGGTCTGTACGGCTGTAATGCATCATCGTGTACAGCTTGTTCAGCTGAATGGCCCGACGCTCGGAATCGGCCGTTCCCCGCTCAATCAGGAAACGCTGCACCTGTACATCTTGCGGCTCGAACAGCAGCACGCACTCGCTTTCCTCTCCGTCACGGCCAGCACGGCCTGCTTCCTGGTAATAGGACTCCACATCGCCAGGCATCTGCCAATGAACGACATAACGGACATTCGGCTTGTCGATCCCCATGCCGAAGGCGTTCGTCGCCACCATCACCCTGACATCGTCGAAGCGGAATTTCTCCTGCGCATCGGCCCGTTCGTCATCGCTTAGCCCGCCGTGATATTTGCTTACGGAGACTCCCTGACGCTGCAAATCGCTGCAGACCTCTTCCGCTTCTTTGCGCGTTGCCGTATAGATAATGCCTGATTGATCATGCCGCTGCTTCACGTAATCGCGAAGAAACTTCCGTTTATCGATACCGGTAACGACCGATAAAGAGAGATTCGTACGGGCGAAACCGGTTATGAATACATTCGGCTCACGAAGCCCAAGCATGGCGGCGATATCCCGTGAAACCTCCGGCGTAGCCGTAGCCGTGAAGGCAGCGACCGGCGGACGGTTCTCCAGCCTTCCAATCCAGCCGGCAAGCTGCCTGTAGCTCGGACGGAAATCATGGCCCCATTGCGAAACGCAGTGCGCCTCGTCTATCGCGATCAGCGATATCTGCATTTGGCTCGACAAAGACTCGAACATGGTCCCGTCAAGCCTCTCGGGAGCCACGTACAGCAGTTTATATGCACCCTGTGCGGACTGCCGGACGACTTCCCGATATGTAGCCGCGTCAAGTGAGCTGTTCAAATACGCAGCCGATACGCCTAAACGGGACAATGCGTCCACCTGGTCCTTCATCAGCGAGATTAAAGGTGAGACAACGATTGCCGTCCCCGGCAGCAGCATAGCGGGCAGCTGGTAGCAAACCGACTTGCCGCCGCCTGTCGGCAGGATCGCAAGCGTATCCTTCCCTTGAATCAGGCCTTCGATAATTTCGCCCTGTCCTTTGCGAAAGCTGTCATAACCGTATACCTGCTTCAATAACCGCTGCGCTTGCTCCAACATCATTCCGCCTCCTTCTATCGCTATAAAATAGCGAAGACCCTGACATCTGTCGGTCAGGGTCTCATGTGCTTCACGAGTAAGCGTCAACTCTACTAGCCGTTAACTACCGCAATGACATTGCGCACGGAGTCCGCTGATTTCTCAAGCGCAGCCTTCTCGTCAGCCGTCAATTCCAACTCGAATACTTTCTCGATGCCGTCGCCGCCAAGTATGACCGGAACGCCCATGAACAGGTTGTTATAACCGTATTCGCCTTGCAGCAATGCGATAACCGGAAGAATGCGTTTCTTATCCTTCAGGATCGCTTCGGTCATTTGGACAAGCGATGCAGCCGGCGCATAGTATGCACTGCCGTTGCCCAGCAGGTTTACGATTTCGCCGCCGCCAACGCGCGTGCGCTGTACGATCGCTTCAATGCGGTCAGCCGGAATCAGCTTCTCGATTGGAATACCGCCGACGTTAGAGTAACGAACGAGCGGCACCATGTCGTCGCCGTGTCCACCAAGTACGAAGCCGCGAACGTCTTCCGTCGAGACGTTCAGCTCTTGCGCGATAAACGTGCAATAACGGGCGGTATCGAGTACGCCGGATTGGCCGATTACGCGGTTCTTAGGGAAACCAAGCGTTTGGAAAGCCACGTAAGTCATCGCATCAACCGGGTTGGAGAGGATGATGACATATGCGTTCGGGCTCGTAGCTTTGATGTTCTCGCAGACGGATTTCACGATGCCTGCGTTGGTGTTCACGAGGTCGTCGCGGCTCATACCCGGTTTACGGGCGATACCGGCCGTAATGATGACGATATCGGAATCTTTGGTATCCGCATAGTCGGCCGTACCGGTAATTTTCGAATCGATGCCTTGTACAGGCGTCGATTCCATCATGTCGAGCGCCTTCCCTTTGGTAGGGTTCTCCAGCTGGGGAATGTCAACGAGGACAACGTCTCCCAGTTCTTTTTGAGCCAGCATTAGCGCAGTCGTAGCGCCTGTGAAGCCGGCGCCGACAATCGAAATCTTGTTCCGTTTAATAGCCATTGCGAATATGACCTCCTGGTATTGGGTTCACTTCTATAAGAATTTATAGGAAGAAACCAGAAAGGAACAGCGGCGGATAGCCGGTGCAGAACTCCTGCCTCCACCAGCTATCCGCGCCTATTCAGAACGTCCCTCGAATTGCAGACTACATATTTTTGATGATTTCGTCCGCAAATGCCGAGCATTTAACTTCCGTAGCGCCTTCCATCAGGCGGGCGAAGTCATACGTTACGGTTTTGTTGTTGATCGAAGTTTCCATCCCTTTGTAGATCAGGTCAGCCGCTTCCTGCCAGCCAAGATGCTCAAGCAGCATAACGCCGGACAGAATAACCGACCCTGGGTTTACGACGTCGAGATCCGCATATTTCGGAGCCGTGCCGTGCGTTGCTTCGAAGATAGCATGTCCAGTCAAGTAGTTGATATTCGCGCCCGGTGCGATCCCGATGCCGCCAACTTGAGCAGCCAGCGCGTCAGACAGGTAGTCGCCGTTCAGGTTAAGCGTCGCGATCACGTCGAAGTCCGTAGGACGGGTCAGAACTTGCTGCAGCGCGATATCGGCGATAGCGTCCTTCACGATGATTTTTCCTGCAGCTTCCGCTTCCTTCTGAGCCTTGTTCGCCGCTTCTGTGCCTTCCGCTTCCTTGATGCGGTCGTATTGGCCCCAAGTGAAGGTTTGGTCCGCAAACTCTTGCTCCGCTACTTCGTAGCCCCAGTTTTTGAACGCGCCTTCCGTGAACTTCATGATGTTGCCTTTGTGTACCAGCGTAACCGTTTTGCGGCCATGCTTGATTGCATAGTTGATTGCGGCGCGAGCCAGACGCTTCGAGCCTTCTGCGGAAACAGGCTTGATGCCGATACCGGACGTTTCCGGGAAGCGGATGTTCTTGGCGCCCATTTCTTCTTGCAGGAACGCAATCACTTTCTTCACGGCGTCTGAGCCTTCTTGATATTCAATACCCGCGTAGATGTCCTCTGTGTTCTCACGGAAAATAACCATGTCCACAAGCTCAGGACGCTTTACCGGGGAAGGCACGCCGTTGAAGTAACGAACCGGACGCAGGCAGGTATACAGGTCAAGCTCTTGACGAAGCGCAACGTTCAGCGAGCGGATTCCGCCGCCGATCGGCGTCGTCAAAGGACCTTTGATTGCAACGATATATTCACGAATAGCCGTAAGCGTATCGGCTGGCAGCCACTCACCATAAGCATTGAAGGCTTTCTCGCCGGCAAAGACTTCGTACCAAGCGATTTTTTTCTCGCCATTGTAGGCTTTCTCAACGGCAGCATCAAGGACGCGCTTGGACGCTTTCCAGATATCGCGGCCAGTGCCGTCGCCTTCGATAAACGGAATGATTGGATTGCTCGGAACTTGCAGGACGCCATTGTCGATCGTAATTTGCTTTCCTTCTGTCGGCATTGCGAATTTTTCAAGCTTCATGAATAAATTCCTCCTATGGGTTGCTATTGAAATGGGAAAAGAAGCAAAACATGCAAAAACAGCTTTCCTGCCGCTAGAAGGGCAAGTTAGCATGCTAATTCAAGAGATGGCTGACATAGCACGACGGGAGCCAGTTGCACAAGTAAACGCCGTGTGCGCAGACAACCCGTCTAAAGCATCTCAGAATTTATAATGGGGTTGGTGAGCCTAGCCGCGCTCAGCGATCGGCTTAACCTTCTGGTTAACCGGTCCTACGTACTCGGCGCGCGGACGGATCAAGCGGTTGTTCTCGTACTGCTCCAGAATATGGGCGGTCCATCCTGACACGCGGCTGATTGCGAAGATTGGCGTAAACAGATCGCGGGCGATCTTCAACGTCGTATAGACAGAGGCCGAGTAGAAATCTACGTTTGGCTTCAAACCCTTCTGGCCGGTAACGAGCTCTTCAATCTTAACGGACATCTCATAAAGCTCCATGTTGCCGGTCAGCTTGCCAAGCTCGCGGGACATCTTCTGCAGGTGCTTCGCGCGAGGATCGCCGTTCTTGTAAACACGGTGGCCGAAGCCCATGATTTTCTCTCTATTGGCAAGCTTCTGGTTAATGACCGATTCCACGTTGGCAATCGAGCCGATCTCTTCCAGCATAACCATAACCGCTTCGTTCGCGCCGCCATGAAGAGGGCCCTTCAAAGCGCCGATCGCCGACGTAACGCCGGAGTAGATGTCGGACAGCGTTGCAACCGTGACGCGGGCCGCGAATGTAGAGGCATTCAGCTCGTGGTCGGCATGCAGAACAAGCGCTTGATCCAACGCTTTAACGGCAACTTCGTCCGGTTCTTGACCGGTCAGCATATATAGGAAGTTGTGCGCAATGGACACGCCCGCTTTAGGAGCGACAGGCTCCCTGCCTTCGCGGATGTGTGCGAAAGCGGCCACGATCGTTGGAAGCTGGGCTTGAAGCTTGATCGCTTTGTTCAAGTTCGCTTCCGGTGACATATCGTTGGCCGATGGGTCGTATAGAGCAAGGCTGGATACCGCTGTGCGCAGCGCCGCCATGGAATTGGTATCTTTAGGATAGAGCTTAAGCTGTTCCAGCACTTGTGCCGGAATCGCAGCATATTCGCCAAGCTGTCGGTTCAGCCCGTCAAGCTCGGATTGTGTTGGAAGCTTTCCGTACCAGAGAAGATAAGCCGTTTCTTCGAAGGAAGCATGTTCCGCAAGATCATCAATATCGATACCGCGATATGTCAGAACACCATCGATAATCGAGCTGATCGAGGATGTTGTGGCGACGATGCCTTCCAGACCTTTGGTTGCTGTCATGTCTCTCTCTCCTTTAACTTCAATTATTACCATATTTTCTCAACAATAAATGGATTCGATTCCGGACCGTCCTTTCAATCATATCGGATTTTGACAACGAAGTGAACAAAAATACACATAAAAACTCTTTATCGCTATCATAAAGTTTTTTTCTGTCGTTATATGTGCAAAAATTTTACCCGAAATCATTTAATTATAACCATGTTAAAACAATACTTTTGACCGTGCGGCCCCGGATGTTACACTATTCATATAAGAAAGCAATATCTACGCATGTTTACGGGAGGCGAACTCATGACTGAACAACGAATAGGGATCATTGATATCGGCTCCAATTCGATCCGGCTAGTCATTTATGAACGAACGGCGAATGGCGCCCACCGCGTCATAGACGGAAGCAAACGAGCAGCCCGGCTCAGCGAGCAAATCGATGAGAATGGCAATATTCCGGCACATGCCGTTCATGAGCTCAGCGATACCTTGAATCACTTTCGCCTCATCTGCGCCCATCATCAGGCAGGACATATCCGGGCGGCTGCCACTGCAGCCATCCGCAATGCGGGCAACCGCAAGCAGGTGCTTCAGCAGATCGAGTCTGAGACAAGCTTGCGCGTTGAGCTGCTGTCCGGCGAAGAAGAAGCCGGCTATGGCTTTCTCGGGATGATCAATTCCATGGATGTGAAGGACGGCTTCCTCATCGATATCGGCGGGGGCAGCACCGAAGTATCGCTGTTCCGCGATCGTTCGCTCGTCCATTCCGTTTCGTTTCCGTTCGGCTCCGTCAGCGCAACCCGGCGATTCGGCTCGAAAGGCATTCTGGAAAACGCCGATCTGCGCGAACTGGAGGCATACATACAGGAAACCGCTGCACGCGAGCCATGGATCGGTCAGTCGCCCGGACTACCGCTCATTGGAGTCGGCGGCACCGTTCGCGCGTTTGGCAAGATTCATCAAGCGCAGCTTAAATATTCGTTCTCGAGCAGTCATAACTACCCGATTCCGGGTCAAGACGTCGATAGAATGTTCGAGCAGCTGCGAATGCTGCCGCTTAACAAACGGCGCCAAGTGGCGGGGTTGTCCAAAGACCGGGTGGATATCATCGTTCCGGGCATCGCCATTCTGCGGACGCTCTTTAAGCTAATGCAGGCTACGCACTACGTCGTCTGCGGCTCAGGGCTCCGAGACGGGCTTTTCTACGCGACCCGGTTCCCTGACCGGCCCCGGCTGGACAATGTGCTCTCTTATAGTGTGAACAATTTGGCGGCTCTACACCCGGAATTGCCCCGGCAGCATGTTTCCCAAGTGAACCGGACGGCGCTGCTGCTATTCGATCAGCTCCGGCAGAAGCATCCCTTTCCGGAACGGGCGCGGCTGTGGATCGATACAGCTTCCACCTTGTTCCGGATCGGGACAAGCATCGATTATAACGATTATAAGAAGCATACGTTCTATCTGATGGTCAATTCGCATATCTACGGCTTGTCGCATCGCGAGACGCTGTTGTGCTCTGCGATTGCCTCCTATAAGAACAAAGGACGCGTCAAACAGCTCGTGTCGGCGTATAAGCCGCTGCTCGACGAGACCGATGCGGCGACGATCGGCATGCTAGGCACGCTGCTTCAGCTCTCCATCGCTCTCGATCGCAGCGAGACCCAGGCCATAGGCCGACTGGAGACCGAGCTGACCGAGAGCAAGCTGCTGCTGCGCGCCGTTCGGGCAGAAGGCTCGCTGGCCGTCGAACGCCAGGAAGTCAACTCGCTCGCAGCCGAATTCAAGAAAGTATGGGGATTGACGCCGGTCTTGTTATTGCCCGACTACAGATAGCTTTTTCCATTTGGGAATTTTTTTGGCTTCCATTTGGCTGCGCAGCGGGGACAGCCCATTGCTGACCGGCACATACGTGCCATTCGGCTGCAGCTCGCGCGCCTTCACATTGTCATTGAGGCCCAATTGAAGCATGTTGACAAGCATCTTGCGCAGCTTGGGATCCAACACCGGACACATCAGCTCGATCCGGCGCGTTAAATTACGCGTCATCCAATCTGCGCTCGACAGAAAAACCTCCTCATCGCCGCCATTATGGAAAACCATAACGCGCGAGTGCTCCAAGTAGCGGTCTACCACACTGATGACGCGTATGTTCTCGCTCCTGCCGGGTACGCCGGGACGCAAGCAGCAGACGCCCCGGACGATCAGTTCGATCTTCACGCCTGCCTGCGAGGCTTCGTACAGCTTGTCGATCATCTCTTGATTCGATAAGCTGTTCATCTTGGCGATGATTAAAGCCGGCTTGCCTGCGGCGGCATTCTCCTTCTCCCGGTCGATCAACCCGAATAGCTTCTCCATCAATCCGGTCGGCGCGACACCGAAGGCTTTCCACTCATAAGGGGCAGAATATCCGGTTACCTCGTTGAACAGCGCCGATGCGTCCGCTCCGATAACGGGATGGGACGTGAACAGGCCGAAGTCGGTGTACAGCTTGGCCGTATTGTCGTTATAGTTGCCGGTGCCAACATGCACATAGCGGCGGAGCACCTCCTGCTCTCTTCGCACGACCAGCAGAATCTTCGCATGAGTCTTCAATCCGACCAATCCATACACAACGTGGCAGCCCGCTTTCTCCAGCTGTCTCGCCCACGCGATATTCCGTTCCTCGTCGAACCTCGCCTTCAGCTCGACGACAACCGTTACCTGCTTGCCGGCCTCGGCCGCCGTAGCGAGCGCCTGGACGAGCGCAGAATGACCGCTGACCCGGTATAATGTCATCTTGATGGCCAGAACATCCGGATCATTCGCCGCATCGGTGACAAAGTCGTTTACCGCATCGAAGGACTCGTACGGATGGGATAGAAGCACATCCTGTTGACGGAGAACCTCGAACATATCCTCCGTATCCTCGAACTCATACGGGTATACGGGCTCCATGCGATCAAACCGGAGGTTATCGTGCCCTTGCAGCGAGCTGGCCCATCGCATCAGAAAGCTAAGATCGAAGGGGCCGTCGATTTCAATGCTGTTCTCGTCCAGCTCAAGCTCTTCCTTGAGAAGCTGCAGCGCATAGGGGTGCATGTTCTTGGCGTACTCCAGCCGCACCGGCATTCCCCAGCGGCGGCGGCGCAGCTCCTTCTCGATTTCCTCCAGCAAATCCTCCGCGCCTTCTTCATTGAGCGTTAAATCCGCATTGCGCGTGACGCGGAAAGGGTGGACCGCTATCGGCGCATACCCGTTGAACAGCTTGTCGATGTGGCGCTCGATCAACTGCTCAAGCAGGACGAACTCCATTTTCTTGCTGCCCGTCCGGACAGGAACGGCGACATAACGTTGAAGAATAGACGGAACCTGCACAATGGCGAATAACGGCTCTTCTTCCGGCGGCTGATGATCTTTGCGAAGGAGAACGGCCAAGTAAAGCTCCTTCGTGTGGAGCAATGGGAACGGCCGGCTCTGGTCGACAGCCATTGGCGTCAAAACCGGGAAGACAATCTCGTTAAAATACCGGTCGATGGCTTTCATCTGCGCGGCGTTCAGCTCATCCGGCTTACGAAAGCTGATGCCCTCCTTGGAGAGACAGCGCATCACTTCGCGGAACGTACGGTATTGATCGGTTACAGCTTGGGCCGTCCGTTTGATCAATCGCTTCCACAGCCCGGCCGGCGTGTAGCCGGTAAAATCCTTTTTCGTATACCCCGCCTTCATCTGATCCTGTATGCCCGCCATCCGGACGCTCATGAACTCGTCCAAATTGCTCGATACGATAGACAGAAATTTGACGCGTTCCAGAAGAGGGGTGCCCGGATCCTGCGCCTCCTCAAGTACGCGCCTGTTGAAGGCAATCCAGCTCAAATCACGGTTGACATAGTGGGGTAAAGTCTTGTTCATCGGTAATCCTCCTACGACAGCGCATCAAAAACAAGACGCTTCTTGTCTCATTATGCAGGAGCTCTGTTCGGTTAATGTTAATAGATCGTAAATACAGCGTAAAGTACGTTTTTTATTCATTTATTTGGCAAAAGGAAGAGCGTCGGTGATACAATATGTTATAGACGTTGTAAGGAGGGATGTTCATTGGATCGAACCGTCTGGCGGCGTATCGGCCGTGCAGTGCTCGTCCTAATTGTCATAACGATCATCATTCTGCTCGTTGTATATGTAACGCCGCTCGTGTATCCGTTCATTGCGGGATGGCTGCTTGCCTATATCATCAATCCCATCGTGACCGTCCTCCACCGGAAGCTAAAGGTCCCAAGGTGGCTTGGCGTCACCCTTACCTTGATCTTATTTGTTGCCGCAATGCTCACCATCGTCTCAGCCCTCGTAACGCGGATCGTCGTCGAAATCATTCATTTATCCAAATCGCTGAACAGCACGATCGATTGGTGGAAGAATCAATTCGAATGGATCGTCGCCTCGCCGGAAATACAAGATCTGATCAATAAGCTGAACACCTTCTACAAGGAAAACCCCAACTATCAGGAAACGATCAACTCCCGCATATCAGACACAGCCAACCTGCTTGCCAACAAGAGCTCCAGCATCATCAGCTTCTTCTTAAACGGTATCGTCGGCCTCATATCGTCTCTGCCTAATCTCGCAACCATTCTGATCGTCGTGCTGCTTGCCGCCTTCTTTATCAGCAAAGACTGGTACCGCCATCTTGCCAGCATGACCCTCTGGTTTCCCGATGGCATGCGCAAGTCGACCTCCATTGTCTGGAACAACCTGCAGCGGGCGTTATTCGGCTATGCCAGGGCGCAGCTTATCATGATTTCGATCACAGCCGTCGTCGTCACGGTCGGATTAATGATTCTGGGCGTCGATTACGCGATCACCATCGGGATGCTGATCGGATTCATCGATCTGCTTCCTTATCTTGGCGTAGGCGCGGCTATGGTGCCCTGGATCATCTATACCTTTATATATGGAGATATCTCGCTCGGTATCGGTTTGAGCGTGCTCTACGGCATTATATTGGTAGCCAGGCAAATGCTTGAGCCCAAGGTGCTCGCCAGCAGTGTCGGTCTTGACCCGCTGCCCACGCTGATCGCCATGTTTGTCGGGCTTAAACTGTTCGGGGTGTTCGGATTGATCGTGGGCCCGGTTTCGCTCGTCATTATTTCCGCCATCCATCGGGCCAATGTGTTCCGCGATTTGTATACGTTCGTTATAAGAGGGTCCAAGTAATCCGCCTGCCTGCCCGATTAACGCTTGTATATTGTAAACTGGCCCGAACGAAGCTTCTTCTCGATCCAGCGCAGCATGATCCCTTTATAGAACGTTCTAGTCAGCGGGAACAACAGCGTAATCCCGACAATATCGGAGAAGAAACCGGGCAGCAGGAGGAGCAGTCCGCCTATTAACACACACAGCCCATTAAGCATGGCATGTCCCGGCGGCTGCCCGGTTTGCATCTGTCGCTGCACCTCGATGAACGCTTTACGTCCTTCGAGCCGGGCAAATTGGGCTCCGGCAAATCCGGTCGCCAGAATGAGGAAGAACGTCATCCAGCCGCCGACGAGATGTCCCATCTGAATGATGCCCCACATCTCCACCGCCGGAATAATAATGATTGCGGCAATGATCCACTTCAGCATCGCACTCGCTCCCCTTCCTAAATAGTGCCCCGCGAGACGCGCTGCAGCAGGCCGTAGAGCTCCGGCAGCGTCTTGTCCAACCGTGTGGGGCGGAAACTCTTGTTCACCCATACGTGGCTCGTACCGCCTTCGACAAGCAGTTCGCCCGGCGGGGTTTGGCCATGCCATTCAGGCGGATAGCCCTCACCTTCTCCAATGCGTCTTACCTCGGAACGAAACGTTACGCGTAAAGGCGAGAATTGCTCAATCGCCGTACAGATCAGCACGATATCGTCATACCGCGCAGGGGAGACATACTTGCATGCCAGATCGACGACCGGCAGCAGCAGCCCTTCACGCTCGATCTGCTCGTATGACATTCCGGCCTGTCTGATGAACTCGGTTCTGCCAATTTCGAACCATGTTACATAGTTGCCGTGAAACACGACACCCATTTGATCGGTTTCCTGGTACCGAACTCTGATCGGATGCAAATGCCATAATGTTGTTTGTTCGGATTGTTCGGTTTCTTCCATTCGTCCACAACCTTCGTTTACGGCCAGCCGTTAGCCTCAGCCGCTTGTCCAATGTTTTGGTGATAAAGCAAGAAGAACCGGCTGCGCCGTCATTGGAGGCGAGCGAGTTTCTTCGCTCTGAAATATAAGCGAAGTATGGAAGATACTCTCTTATATTTGAACAAAAGCGACGGCAGCTTTCGCACCATCGCTTTCGTTAGTATGCTTATTCCGTTTCCGTATAATGCCGGCCTTAGAGAACCTTGGCTTGTCCGGAGTAAATGACTCCGACCTCGGCATATACCGTTACTTCCATGCCGTCTTGAAGCTGATCCAGCGCATTCTGTACGCCCAGAATAACCGGAATTCCCAGGTTTAACGCTACGATAGCCGCATGGCTCGTTACGCCGCCCTGCTCGGTAATGACTGCGGCCGCTTTCTCGATCGCCGGCATATAATCTTTATCGGTCGAGCCGGTAACGAGAATCGCACCCTCCGTCGTCTTCGCCAGCGCTTCTTGCGAGGAGCGCGCCGTGACGATTTTGCCGGTTGCGCTTTGCGTTCCGATGCCTTGGCCCTTGGCAAGCAGCTCTCCGATCGTATGAATCTTCATCAGATTGGTCGAGCCCGAACGGCCAACCGGCACGCCTGCCGTAATAATAACGGTATCGCCCAGCTTCACGATTCCGGAGTCGATTCCGCCGCGAACCGCAATATCGAACATTTCGTCCGTCGTTTCAGCCGATGTGCCCTTAACCGGAATGACGCCCCAGATGAGCGACAAGCGGCGCATAACTTGCTCGACCGGGGTTACGGCGATAATCGGCGATTTCGGACGATACTTGGATATCATGCGGGCCGTATAACCGCTCTCCGTCGAGGTGATGATCGCTTTGGCTTGCAGATCCAAGGCGGAGTTCGCTACTGCTTGGCTGATCGCCTCGGTGACGGTCGTTTGCTGCGCATTGGCTTGCTTGGTGAAAATCTCGCGGTATTCCAGCGCCTCTTCGGCACGAACGGCAATACGCGACATCGTTTGAACCGACTCCACGGGGTATTTGCCCGCCGCCGTCTCGCCGGACAGCATGATCGCATCCGTACCGTCGAAGATCGCATTCGCGACGTCACTGGCTTCCGCGCGCGTCGGACGCGGGTTGCGCTGCATGGAATCAAGCATTTGCGTAGCCGTAATGACAGGCTTGCCGGCAAGGTTGCACTTCTGGATCATTTGCTTCTGAACCAGCGGCACCTCTTCAGCCGGAATTTCCACGCCAAGGTCGCCGCGCGCTACCATCAAGCCGTCGGATACTTCAAGAATTTCATCGAGGTTGTCTACGCCCTGCTGATTCTCGATCTTGGAAATGATCTGAATATAGCTCGCATTATGACGCTCGAGCAGCTCGCGAATTTCCAATACGTCACTCGCCTTGCGGACGAAGGAAGCCGCAATAAAGTCGACTCCTTGTTCAATGCCGAAGACGATGTCGCTTGCGTCTTTCTCGGTAATGCCCGGCAGCGAGATATGAACGCCCGGCACGTTAACGCCTTTCTTGCTCTTGATCGGACCGCTGTTCACGATGCGGCAGTTGATTTCCGTGCCCTGGATCGATTCAACGACCAATCCGATCAGACCGTCGTCGATCAGAACGGTGGAACCGATGTGCACATCCTCCGGCAAATTCGAGTAGGTCACCGGGATACGTTCCTTATCGCCGAGAATCTCTTCCGTTGTCAACGTAATTGTCTCGCCTTGTATAAGCTCGATCGGTTCTTCCTTCAGCTTGCCCAGACGAATTTCCGGACCCTTCGTATCCAGCAGGATCGCGACGTTCTTCCCAAGCTCCTGGCATGCCTGGCGGATATTCTTGATTCGGTTGCCATGCTCCTCGAAATCGCCATGGGAGAAATTAAGGCGGGCAACGTTCATTCCGGCGTTAATCAGCTTCTTCGTATTCTCAAGCGATTCGCTGGAAGGTCCGATGGTACATACGATTTTTGTTTTGCGCATTGTGTTGTTATTCCCTCCGTATATTGCATAACTTACGTACTTGTTTACAAGAACGGCCTCTAACGCAGGCCTCGCGGTAATTACTATGCTTGACCGGAATCAGCGGTCTCAAACACTTCCGGCAGCTCCTGAACGGATTCGGGCTGTACGGCCTTCTCCGGCTCCCGGAATTCGCCGATCTTGCGGAACTTATTATAGCGGTCCGTCACGAGCTCCTCCGCAGACAGGGGAGCAAGCTCCTGCAGATGGCGCCATACCGCGTCTTTGATCAATTCCGATTGCGAGGCGTAATCGCGATGAGCGCCGCCGCGCGGTTCGGGAATGATCTCCTCGATAATACCGAACTCCTGCAGATCGCCGGCCGTAATCTTCATGACGCCGGCCGCTTCATCTGCGCGGGACGCATCCTTCCATAGAATAGAAGCGGCTCCGTTGGGCGATATAACCGAATAGATCGCATTCTCAAGCATGAGCACCCGGTTGCCTACGCCAAGCGCAAGCGCGCCGCCGCTTCCCCCTTCACCGATGACGACGCAAACGATCGGCACGCCGAACGTTGCCATTTCGCGCAGATTGCGTGCAATAGACTCCGATATCCCGCGTTCCTCCGCGGTATTGCCGGGGTAGGCGCCCTTCGTATCGATAAAGGTGATGATCGGGCGTCCGAACTTATTCGCCTGCTGCATAAGGCGGAGCGCCTTCCGCAATCCTTCCGGATGCGGGCTCCCAAAGAAACGGGCGATATTATCCTTCGTATCTTTGCCGCGCTGATGCCCGACGACGGTCACAGGCACCCCGTTCAGCTTAGCCAGTCCACCGACAATCGCCAGATCATCCGCGAACAGGCGGTCGCCATGCAGCTCGATAAAATCAGTAAATATCGACTGTATGTAGTCCAGCGAAGTCGGACGTTGGTGATGTCGGGCAATGTGCATCTTCTGAGCGGGCGTAAGCTCGCTGTACATCTCTTCCTGCAAAGCCTTGCAGCGCTCCTCAAGCCGCGAAATTTCTTCCGAAAAATCGATGCCAGACCCTTGGCTCAGCTTGTTGAGCTCTTCAATTTTGTTGCGCAGGTCATTTAAAGGCTTCTCAAATGGCAGATCAACCGCCATAAGTCGTATCCCCCTTTGCCGAATGCATGTCAACCAGCTTGGTCAGCAGCGATTTCAGTTCCTTGCGGTGAACAACCTTATCGAGCTGCCCGTGCTGCAGGTTGAACTCAGCCGTCTGAAAATTGTCCGGCAGCTTCTGGCGAATCGTCTGTTCGATCACGACCCGGCCGGCAAATCCGACGAGAGCGCCGGGCTCGGCCAAATTAAAGTCGCCAAGCGTCGCGAAGCTTGCGGGAACCCCGCCGTAGGTCGGATCGGTCATGACCGAAATGTACAATCCGCCCTCGCCTTGGAATTTCGCTAACGCCGCGCTGGTCTTCGCCATTTGCATGAGGCTGATAATGCTCTCCTGCATGCGGGCGCCGCCTGACGTCGAGAATATGATGAGCGGAAGACGCTTCTCATGGGCGTATTCGATCGCACGCGTAATCTTCTCGCCTATAACCGAGCCCATGCTTCCCGCGAAGAAATCAAAGCTCATCACGGCGACGACGACCGGTAGTCCGCCGATCAAGCCTTCGCCGGTCACGACGCCGTCGGCCATGCCTGTTTTTTTCTTCTGCGCTTCCAGCTTGGCGGCATAATCCGGGAAGCCGATCGGATCCTTCGATTCCATCTTGGCATCGAATTCATTCAAGTGCCCGTCGTCAAGCGTCATCGCGATCCGTTCCCAAGCATTCAAGCGGAAGTGGTAGCCGCAGCTTGGGCAGACCTTTAAGTTCTTTTCAATTTCTTTGCTGAATTGAATGTTGCCGCACTGGGGGCATTTTGACATCAATCCTTCGGGTATGTCCGGCTTGGTCCGCGTTTGCCCGGAAGGAATCGTCGCATATTTCTTTTTATGAAATAAGTCCTTGAACAAAAGAGACACCTCTTCGGGGCGCGGTAGTTACCGCTGCGTATTCAAAATGTTGTTGAGCACTTCCTGAACTTCTTCCAACTCACCGGATGGAACCAATATTTCAAACTGCTGCTTGGATACATTAATCGGGCGAATCTTTACGAGAAACCCTTCCTGCGTCAGTCGATTTCGAATGCTTTCCGCGATTTTGGCCGTTGGCGCGATATAAATGACCGTCCACATGAAAGGTACCTCCTGAACATAATTAACCTGCTTGATGCAAGGGTCGATCGCATGCACGCTGTGTTTCTTTCTCATGAAATTCACGGTATCCGGGCATATGATGTCATAATGATATCATAAATGTTATTTTCATCGCAACGATGCACGAGGGTATGTTTGCGGGAGCCCGGGACCGTGAACCTTCGAATGAGTACTTCCTTAAGGAACGCCCGGGATCTGTGAACCTTCGGGCAGGCACTTCCTTAGGGAGCGCCCGGGATCCATGAACGATTCCCATTATTAGGGGGCGTCCGGGATCTGATAACGGTTCGCTTTGGGATCCTTATGAGCGATGCGAGCCGATGCCGCGGCCGCCAGTCCGGCGATCAAATCGTCAAGAAACACATGCACATGCTTGCCTTTCTCATTCAGCTTGCGAATGATGCCCGGCTTCACTTTATCTAAATAACCAAAGCTGGTCAGTCCGATCATCCCGTATACATTCGTTATTCCGAGCGCCAGCGTCTCATCCACGCCATACAAGGATTCGTCTGCTTCCATAATCGCCTGCAGCGGCTGCGGCAGCTGCTTGCGCTCCGCCAGCTCATCCAAGGCGATGCCCGTGAACAGCACATATTGAACTTCGCGTTTTGCGAGCACCGCCAGTACGCTCTCCGCGCATTCCTCTACGGTCAAATCGGTATTATACGGCCTCTGCAGCGAATAGACGATTTCTGCAACATCGCTGACGGTAACTCCCCGGCTGAGCAGCCACTTCTCCATTTCGGATAACAATGATTCATCCCCCCGCATCGGCTTGCGCGTGAGGCTGAGACATTCTCCCGTAACCGGATTTGTCGTCGTACTCACGCTCAAGCGGCGAAAATACGGAGCTCCACAAGCGGATCTTCTACGCAGAAGATCCGCTGTCTTCGGGCTCCGTGTCTCATAAATGTATGCGGACAGGGCGTAAGTTGTGCATGTAAAATAGCGATCAGGCGGCAAGTTATTTCACAATTGCCGAGCCTTTGCCGAATAACGACTCGATGTCCGTGATCAGCTGCTCGGACGGCTTCACGCGGTAAGCCTCGCTGAGGGCGACCGTCTTCTGCCGTGCTTCATAGAACAGCACCGTCTCAAGCGGGCCGTTATTACCGGACAGCAGCGTCTTGAGCCGCTCGAGCGCCGCCGCTTCTTCCCGGCCTGCGGCAACCTTGATATACAGCCGCTGCTGATGCTGCTGCCGCCTGACCGCCGCAGCGGGCGCAGCCTGGGCGGCCCGCTGCTGATGCGGCTTGCCCGCAGGCTCCGCCGCGCCGCCTTGAGGCGGCTTCGGCGCGGACGCAGCCGCGGCTGGCGCCGAAGCCTGGGCAGGCTGCGCGCTGCCGCTTCTGCGGGCGCCGGCCTGCGCCGTGGGCGCTTGCGCGCCGCCGCCGCGGGACGCTCCCCGCGCTTGCGCCTGCCGCTGCAGCCGCCGGACCTGCTCCGCCAGGTTCAGGTCCGGGCGGCCGAGCGGGACGACGTCATCAAGCAGCAGCTTGAAGTCTTCGTCCTGATGCTGGACCGTCGCCAGCACGACGGCGAGGCTTCCGGGCTCCAGAAGCGCCGCATGGCGCGACCAGACCGCCGGGAAGGCGACTGCTTCCAGGCGCATGATCCGGTCCTCCAGCTCCAGGAACGCCATCGCCTGCCCCTTCTTCGTCGTAAAGCGCTTCGCCGATACGACCATCCCGGCGATAAGCGCCTTCCCGCCTTCCGGCGCTTCAGCCAAATCGACCAGCCTGTCCAGCGGCAGCTCTTCCAAGGCGGGCTCGTAATCATCCAGCGGATGGCCGGACAGATAGAGCCCGAGCAGCTCGCGTTCCAGCTCAAGCAGCTGACCGGTCGTGAATGGCTGCACTTCCGGCAGCTCGACATCCCAGTTCTGAACTTCGTCGAAGCCGAACATCTCCAGCTGCAGCTCTTCCCGTTCCTTGCGCCACCTGGACGCGGCATCCACCGTCTCGTCCAGCGCCGCGAAGAGCTGCGCCCGGTGTCCCGGGAGCGTATCGCAAGCGCCTGCTTGAACAAGCGATTCCAGCACCCGCTTGTTCACTACGCGCAGATCGACGCGTCTGCACAGATCGAGCAAACTGTCGAATGGACGCTCCGCTCTTTCTTTCTTGATCGACTCGATTGCCTGGCTTCCGACATTCTTGATCGCCGCCAAGCCGAACCTAATCGCGCCTTCCGCCGGCGTGAACGAGATATCGCTCTCGTTCACGTCGGGAGGCAGCACGTCAATGCCCATTCTTCGGCATTCGTCGACATATTCGGCCGTCTTGTGCTGGTTCCCTGTCACCGATGCGAGCATCGAAGCCATGAACGGCACCGGATGATTCGCCTTCAGCCAAGCCGTCTGAAAGGAAAGCACGCCGTAAGCGGCCGCATGCGCGCGGGGAAAACCATAGTCGGCGAACCTGACGATCATATCGTAGACCCGGTTCGCGTCTTCCTCCGAATACCCCTGCCCCAGACTGCCCTGCACAAAATGTGCCCGCTGCTCGTCAAGCACCTCGCGCTTCTTCTTTGATACGGCACGCCGGAGCAAATCCGCTTCTCCGAGCGAGAAGCCCGCCATCGACGAGGCGATCTGCATAATCTGCTCCTGATAGACGATGATGCCGTACGTATCGGCAAGAATCGGCTCGAGTGACGGATGCGGATACTCGACCTCCACGACCCCGTGCTTGCCCTGGATGAACTTCGGAATGAACTCCATCGGGCCTGGCCGGTATAATGCGACGACGGATACGATGTCTTCGAACTTCGTTGGCTTCAGCTCCCGCAGCACCCGTCGCATACCAGCGGACTCCATCTGGAAAATACCAGTCGTATCCCCATGGCTCAGCATGGCATACGTCAGCGGGTCATCGTCGGGAATAAACCGAAAATCGACTGTGATCCCATGCTGCCGCTTTACCCATTCAAGCGCCCGTTCCAGAATCGAGAGCGTCCGTAGGCCGAGAAAGTCCATCTTCAGCAAGCCAACGGCTTCCAGGTGCTCCATCGAATATTGCGTTAGCGCCGTCTGCTCCGTGCCGGCCTGAAGCGGAACGACATGCGTCAGCGGCTTGCCGGAGATCACGACGCCTGCGGCATGCGTAGAGGCATGGCGCGGCATGCCCTCCACCTTCAACGCCATATCGAGCATCGCCCTGGTCTTCGGCTGCCGCTCATACGCCTCGCGCAGCTCGGTGCTGACGCGGAGGGCTTCCTCCAGCGTCATGCCGAGCTGGCCGGGAATCAGCTTGGCTGCCCGGTCAACCTCCGCGAACGGAACGGCCATCGCCCGGCCGACGTCACGGACCGCCGCGCGCGCCGCCATCGTCCCGAAGGTGATGATCTGCGCGACATGCTCCTCGCCATATTTTGCCGATACATAAGTAATGACCTCGTCCCGCCGTTCATCGTTGAAATCGATGTCGATGTCCGGCATCGAGATGCGTTCCGGATTCAGGAACCGTTCGAAGAGCAGCTTGTACTTGAGCGGGTCGACATCCGTAATTCGGAGCGTGTAAGCGACCAGACTGCCTGCCGACGAGCCCCGTCCGGGACCGGTGCGGATTCCCTGGTCGTGGGCAAACCGGATGAAATCCCATACGATCAGGAAGTAATCGTTGAAGCCCATGCTGTCGATAACGGAAAGCTCGTAGAGCAGCCGCTGCTCGGCCCGCTCCCGGTATGCCGGATCTTCCGTCCATTCCGGTTTGCCTGCATAACGGGCCTCGAGCCCTTCCCGGCACAGCGTCGACAAATACGCGGCGCTTGTCATCCCGGACGGAATAGGCCCGAAGGATGGCAGCAGCGCACGTCCGAAGGTCAGCTCGAGCTCGCATTTGGCTGCGATTTCGACCGTCCTCGCCACCGCCTCGGGCGCTTGCCGGAACTGCTTCGCCATCTCGTCTGCGCTCTTCAGATAGAGCTGGTCGGTTAGAATCCGCATCCGGTCTTCATCCTCGACCGTCTTGCCGGTTCCGATGCTGATGAGCACATCCTGAACCGCCGCGTCCGAAGCTTCGATATAATGGACGTCATTCGTCACCGTAAGCGGAATGCCCGTCTCCTGCGCAAGCGCGATCATGGCCTGCACCACTTTCTTCTGATCGAGCAGCCCGTGGTCTTGAAGCTCCAGATAGAAGTCCTCGCCGAAAATATTCCGGTAACGGAGCGCCGCTTCGCGCGCCTCCCCGGTCCGGTCATGCAGCAGATGCCAGGAAACCTCGCCTCTCAGGCAAGAGCTTAAACAAACAAGCCCTTCGGAATAGGCGGCCAGCACCTCCATATCGATGCGCGGCTTGTAATGAAAGCCTTCCAGATGGCCGATGGAGCACAGCTTCATTAAATTCCGATAGCCGGTCTCATTCTTGGCCAGCAGAATCAGATGATAAGTCGGATTTTCCTTCCGCGAACCTTTCTCAAACCGCGAGCCTGCGGTCAAATACAGCTCGCAGCCGATGATCGGCTTGATGCCGTGCTTCCTGCATTCTTTATAAAACGGAACGGCGCCGTACATGACCCCGTGATCGGTCAGTGCCAGCGCCTTCATTCCAAGCTCTGCCGCCCGGGCGACAAGATTCCGGATGCGTGCAGCGCCATCTAACAAGCTGTATTCGCTATGAACGTGCAAGTGCACGAAATCTTGTCCGCCGCCCATGTCATCCATTCCTTCCTCGTTCGTTCTTTCGAAGCATCATTTTATACTAGTTTATCATATTGACGGGCTTATCGCCCATAGAATGAGATAGGAGGGACAAGTGTCCTTTCAAGATCCGTAAAGCAGGTGGTGCCGGTGTTGAATCCTTTTCTGACTTGGGCCATTATTGACTTCTTCATCGCGTTCGGCGTTGTATTCGGCGGTGCGATGCTGGCCGGCATCGGCTCCGTCTTTCTTCTCATGCCGCCGGCCGCCATTATGGTCAAAACCGCCAGTCAGCTCAAAATTTGGGCGCTCGTCGCGGCTGTCGGAGGCTCTATCGATCCGATGCGCGTCATAGAGAGCAATATCATCGAAGGCCATCTGTCTCCGGTTGCGATGCAAATCGGCTATATGCTGTGCGCCTTTCTTGGGGCTCATCTGGGCACGGAGCTTATCCGCTGGCTATGCAGAGGAGCGATCTGACATGCGTGTTCCGATGTTTGAACGCTATCACGCTCTTATGCAGGGGGCTGCCGGCTTCATGGTCGGGCTGATCGTCGGCGCCATCGTCTATCATTCCATCTTCCTGCTGAATTTCGAAGCGATCAAGAACATGAACGGCCAGCTGGAAGAGAAGCTGAACCAATACGAGACGGACATCAAGCAGCTGAAGCAGTTCAAAACCCAGCATACGGTTATTAAGAGCGTGCTTCCGATCATCGAACAGGATTTGAAACTCGACGAACTGACCCAGACGGCCTTGAAAAAGAAGCTGCGCGATAATTTGAAGGTATTGATCGGCAGAAGCATCTACGAGATCGACTCCGACGCCAAGATGGCCCGGCTGCTGCTGAGCGGGAAAGTATACACCGATATTTATAAAAAGGATTATACCGTCGAGATCAAGACGATGCTCGTTGTCGATAACGTACTTCAGGTGTGGTTTAAAGCAAAAGTATTGGAGCGGCCTCCTGGATGACGGATGCGACTTTCGCCTATTGTTCCTCTCATGTTACAATGGGGCAAGAAACCGTCCACTGCAAAGGAGCTGTACCCTCGTCTATGGTTGCATTAAATTGGTTATTGGTGATCGGCGTATTCGCATCGCTATTCGCCTCTGTCTTCTTCAGCTATAAAACGCGCCGGTCCAGAGACGGGCGCCAGCGCGGTTTGAACGCCTCGATGATGAACATATCCATGGGCATCATGCTGCTGCTCTTCGCATTGCTGTTCATGCTGGTATACAGCGGCTCTACGGTGAAGGTGATTATCGGTACGCTGTTTATCGTGATCGGCTTGTTCAATTTGTTTGCCGGTCTGCGCAATCATAGCATCTATCGGGCTATGAAATAACGGTGCCGACTCGTTTAAGGGGAGGTGATGGGCAGCGAATAAGCCGCCGAATCACCTCCCTTGTCTTTGTCACCGAATTCAGAACGGATCCATAAGCTGGGCTGTCAGCATTGCTTTGGCGGCCAATCCGCCGGCATCGGTTAATTCAACTTCCAGCTTCGCATTCTTCCGGCTCATCTCCAGCAGCTTCGGCACGATGGCTACCTCGCTTTCAAGCTGCACCGGACGGACGAAATAAGTGGTCAGGCTCTCCACGATATGATCGCGTTTACCCAGCTCCCGGATAAGCCCGCGCGCCGCTAGCGTCATGAGCGTCACGATCACGCCTTCGGAGATGATGCCGAACGTTCCCGACATCTGAGGCGTAATTCTCCCCTTATACACCCATTTGCCGTCCTCGGCGATTTCCGTCTTCGTAAAACCCGCGCTGATTAAATCATCGAAGGTGTCGCCGGATTCGGACTGCCTTCCCGTATACCGCATCGCATCCAGCACTTCGCTGCGGCTGATGGCGGCCAGAAGCTTCCGGTTCTTGTCGACGATCGGCAGCAGATCGATCCCTTCCGCCACCATCGTATGGGCTGCCGATGCGATCGGAATGTTCAGGGCCGCGGTAATCAGATGCCGAGTCATCAGCTTGTCCACGAGCTGGCCGGCGGGAGCGCCCTCGGCATCCTTCATCGTCATCATGCCGACGACGCGCCCGCGGTCGTCCAGAACCGGAAAACGCGATCCGCCGGTGCGCGCAGACAGCTTATAAAAGTCGTCGACCGATTCGCCGAGGCGCATCGTCTCTACCGGTCTGCTGTAGGTGACAATATCTTCGACGAGCATAATCTTCTGCTTAATGAGCCGGTCGAACATCGCCCGGTTAATCATCGAAGCAACGGTATACGTATCATGCTTGGAAGAAATAATGGGCAGCCCCAATGTATCCGCAAGCCGGTTGACGTCCTCGCTCGTTCCGAACCCGCCGGTAATCAGCACGCCCGCTCCCTGCTCCAACGCACAGCGGTGAGCCTTCTCCCGGTTGCCGACGATAAGCAGGCTTCCGGCGTCAATGTACCGGACCATTGCATCCAGCTCCATCGCGCCGATTACAAATTTATGCAGCGTCTTGTTGAGCCCGGATGCGCCGCCGTACAGCCTGCCTTCGACAATATCGGCCACTTCGGCGAAGGTGAGCCGTTCCAGCTTACCGCGCTTCTTCCGTTCGATCCGGACCGTTCCGATCCGTTCCTTCGTGCTGACGAGCCCGAGCGTCTCGGCTTCCTTAATGGCCTTATATGCCGTGCCTTCGCTTACTTCGAATTCTTCCGCCATGGAACGGACCGACAGCTTTGTCCCGATCGACAGCTTCTCTATATATTGAATGAGCCTCTCGTGCTTCGTAAGGGCTTCGTATTCTTTGTCCCCGGTTGCCATACGCTTTCCCCTTTCAATCACATTGAGCGCGGAACAAATTCCTTATTCCTGCCCCGCTTAGACAAACCCGCCTCTGCCGCATACGGCAGAAGCCCGCAGAAGGAAGCGCAATTCGCGCCATCTCTGCGGGCTGCTTGGACATGCGTTTGTCCCCTATTCGACGATGGACCGCAGTGCTTCCGACATAATCCGATTCACATCGTCATAGATGACGCTAAACCGCCGCTCGGCCTCAAACAGTCGGTTGACATGCGGATTCAAGGAAATCAACTCGTACAGCTTGTTCATCTTCTCCATCTCGCCCGGGGACGGCTCTTCGCCGGACATGATTAGCTGCTGAAGCTTCTCCTGCTTCTCGCGGAAGTCATCCATCATCCGCTTCGCATCCGGATCGGCTTCTACAGCCTGAAGCGCCTCCTTGAGCGCCTTCGCTTCTTCTCCCGCCTTCAGCGCGTCCGCCAGTTCATAAGCCTTGTCATATACATTCATCGTCATTCTCCTCCTTACGAATCCTTATCTATCCGCCATAATTGCATTGCCTATCTTGTATCTATGAAAAACTTCTTAATCCCATTATAGCTGCAGCCGGCCTTGCCTAACCATCCTCTGGCAGCATTCGATAAAATTCAGGCTTATTCATACGGAAAGTGAGGGCTCAGGCCAATCACCAAGGGATAGATGTCCTCATATGATAAATTAATTCGTGTAAATCACCTACAGGCCGCTAGCTACTCGTCGCCATCCCCCAGCTTGGAAGGAGATTCCCATGCTGAAATCAAAAATCGCCGTACAAGTGATCAGCTCCGGCATATTGCCCGAAGATGCTGTCATGCTTGGCGAAGCTTATTTGAAACAGTGGAAAATCCCGCTAGGCCAGCCGGTCACGCTCAAGTTCGGCGCATTGCGCCAATTCGTAAAAGTCGTGCCGGTCGAAAAGTTCGACGGCATGCGTATCGGTCAAAGCTTGGCAAGACGAATGGGAATCTATGCAAACACGTCGCTTCGCCTTCAATACCGAAGCGATTCCGCCACACTTGCGATCGGTCCGTTGATCGGCGTGCTGATCAGCCGGGATGATCCGAGTATGCGGGATAAACCGTTTGGTTCCATTACGATGTTTTGCAAGGAGCTTGTCGACGCATGCGTCGCGCAAGGCGCCCATGTCTACTTCTTTACCCCAAATCACATCGAAGGGAACTTCAATACCGTTGAAGGCTGGGTTTACGCTGACGGCTGGCGCAAGGCGTCCGTCCCTGCGCCGGACGTTGTCAACAACAGGCTTACGTCCCGTAAGCTGGAGAATAAGCCCAGCGTACAACATTTTTTGAAAGAAGTAAAATCCCGTTATAACACTGTCGTATTCAACGAAAAGTTTCTGGATAAGCCGGAAGTGTTCGAAGCATTGAAGCGTGACGCGGCGCTTGTCAAATACCTGCCCGAGTCCCATGTGCTCCGTAATTACACCTTGCTTAAATCGATGTGCTCGCGCTACCATACCGTATTTCTGAAGCCTGTACGCGGCAGTCTCGGGAAGGGCATCATCCGGATCTCGAAGGACGGCGATCATTACCAGGCCCATTTCGCGACGGTCGGCGGTACGCGCAAGCAGCAGTTCGCCAGCCTGCTGAAGTTCTTCACCTCCATTTCCGGGAAAATGAAGACGGTCCGCTATCAGATTCAGCAAGGGCTGAACCTCATCGATATCGGAGGCCGGCCCGTTGATTTTCGCGCACTCGTGCAGAAGAACGAGACCGGCAAATGGTCGCTCACCTCAATCGTCGCGCGTACGGCCGGCAGCCATCACTTCGTCTCCAATCTTGCGCGGGGCGGCACGCTCAGCACCGTTAAGGAAGCAGTCGCCAAGTCCAATCTGTCCTATGCGCAGGGCCATGACGCGCCTTCCCGGCTGCAAAAAGCCGCGCTTGAGATCGCCAAAGGTATCGATACGCATATCCCGGCCCATTTCGGCGAGCTGGGCATCGATCTGGCACTCGATTCTAACGGCCGCATATGGCTGCTGGAAGTGAATTCGAAGCCGTCCAAGAACGACAATACCCCGCTGCAGGAGCAAAAAATCCGGCCATCGGTCCGTAATATGATCCGTTATGCAAGGCATGTGGCGAAATTTTAGGAAATCGAGAAGTTTAAGCTCCGTAAAAACTAAGATTATGCTTACGAAGCGAGTTTTGCTGCGAAGGATTTCGTGAAGCATAGGCTACACAAAACTTAAGCCTATGCTTCAGATGCGAGTTTTTACTGTGTAGTTATTCCAGGTAGTTTAAGCTCCGTAAAAACTAAGATTATGCTTACGAAGCCAGTTTTGCTGCGAAGGATCTCGAGAAGCATATGCTGCACAAAACTTAAGCTTTTGCTTCCGAAGCGAGTTTTTACTGTGTAGTTATTCCAGGAAGCTCAAGCTCCGTAAAAACTTTTAGGAGGTTGCAAACCGTGACCAAGCAGAAATCCGTGATCGGCATTCTGGTCCATGAACCAGACGAAAGCCGGATCCATGACTCGGGTACTCCGGAAAGGGTGCCGGAGAATAGCTTCTGCCGGGAGTTATGCCGGCTTGGCCGAGAGCTGGGACTGTTCGTTTACGTATTCTGGGCATCAAACGTCCGGGCCGCCTCCAGCACAATCCGAGGGTATATACACCGCCGCGGCAAATGGGAAGCCGTCGACTGCCCGCTCCCTGATTTTATCTATGACCGCACCTTATGCAAGAACGCTTCGGACCGGCGGGATCGTCATGCAGCCCTCTCGGCGCTCAAAGAAAGTCATCTGTTCATTCTCCTGAATGGTTCCCTTCCCGGAAAGTGGGACGTATACGAAGCGATGCTGGGAGATGAGCTGCTGCGCCCGATGCTCCCGCCTACGTACCGATATAATGGCCTAGAGTTGTTGTCAGAATTAATGAATTCCCACCGGTCAGGTTTGTTTCTTAAGCCTTCGGCAGGTTATCAAGGACGCGGCGCCTTACGGCTCGAACAATGCGCGGAGGGTTACCGTATCTCGGGAAGAAACGCCGGCAATAAGCCGCTGCACCGGACATTTGCCCATTTAAATGATTTCACCCTCTGGATTGAACCATTTGCCCGTTCGGCGGCATACATTATTCAACCGTATTTGCAGCTTACCGATATGAACGGGCTCGCTTTTGATATTCGATCACTCATTCAGAAGGATGAACGAGGTCGTTGGCATACGACTGGCTCAGCCCTGCGCGTTGGCGAAGCAGGCAGCGTGACGGCCAATCTGCACGGCGGCGGCACTGCGCAAGAAGCATTCAAAGGACTGTCGCACAGATTCGGCGCCAATAAGGCGCGTGAGCTTTTAGCCCGCATGAATCGTATCAACGAGCGTGCTGCGATACTGCTGGAGCAGCGGTTCGGACGTCTCTGCGAGCTTGGTTTCGATTATGGCGTTGAGCCGGATGGCCGGCTGTGGCTGCTGGAAGCGAATGCGAAGCCAGGACGCCAGTCGTTTCAAGATAACACGGAAACGGCAAGGAACGCAGCGGTTCGGCCGCTTCAATACGCGCTGCTGCTGGCAAACAGCCGCAGCCCCCTTTTTCAGTCGAACGTCCAAACAACCGTAACAGCGCGATGGCGCTGATGCTGCAGCTGCTCGAATCCAGAGGAGATCCAACCAGGAGGTCCATCCATGAGTTTGACATCGTGTCACGTTCACTTCTCGCCGCACAGCGATAGAGTCATCCACTTGTCGGGTTCGCTCCTTAAATCGTTGAAACTGTCGGGTAAGAAGACGGTTCAAATAAGGTTCGGCAAGGAAACGATTACCGCGGCATTGAAATCCATTCGACGCCAAGGCCATCACTTATATCTGTCCGCCGGCGTGCGCCAGTTGATCCGGGTACCGAAGACGGGCAGCATCTCGCTGCTGCATGCAGCCGAGAACGAAGTGAAGATCGGGCCCTTGATCGGGGTATTGACGGACGCCGTTTCCCGTTCGATAACCGCGCCGTTCGGCCCCCGCACCGGACATATCAAACAGCTCGTGCGCACAGGAGAGAGCAAGGCTTACTTCTTCGCCTTTACGCCGCGGGATATTAACTGGCAGCAGGAGACGGTCAACGGCTATTTTCTGAACCAGAGCGGCTGGTACCGCAAGATCGTCCCTCTTCCCGATGTGGTGTATAATCGCCTGCCCAGCCGCAGAGCGGAAACAACTCCCAGCATTATGAATTTAAGAGAGCGCTTCGTGAAGAATAAGATTCCCTTCTTCAATTGGAGCTTCTTCGATAAATCGGATGTATATAAAATGCTTGACCAGGATGTAGAAGCGCTGGAGCATCTGCCGGAATCGGTCAATAACCCAAAGCCGGAGAAGATCAAAGAAATGCTGGAGAAGCATCAATTTATCTACTACAAGCCGACTGCCGGCAGTCTTGGTATAGGCATATACCGGTTAACCTACCATCCGAAACGGGGTTATTTCGCCCGTTACCGCCGCAATGGCTCGAATGTTCTGCTGCGCTTTACGAACTTTCAAAGCCTGATGCGGATGCTGCAGGCCAGGCATGGCAACGCACTTGGACGCTATGTATGCCAGCAGGGTGTCCGGTTGATTGAAATTGACGGTTGTCCGATCGACTTCCGTTTCCACATGCATAAGAACGGTTCGAACGAATGGATTCCCGTCGGGATCGGGGCGAAGAAAGCCGGCCGCGGCAGCGTGACCACCCATATTAAGAACGGCGGAACGCTGCTTACGCCGGAACAGGCGCTTGGGCGGACGTTCGAAGGCAGTGCGGGCGAGATTCTCGATAAGGCCAAGAAGGTTTCCATTAAGCTGTCGGAAGCGATCGAGCGGAATTTCCCGCATACGCTTGGCGAGCTGGGGCTCGATATCGGAATCGATAAAGAAGGCAAGGTTTGGATGTTCGAAGCGAATGCGAAGCCAGGACGATCCATCTTCAGCCACCCGTCCCTGCGCTCACAAGGACGGGACTCCTTCACCCACATTGTTGAACACTGCATGTATTTAAGCAGGTTTAAAGGAGGGGGCAGTTGATGCCAATCGAACCCCAGGATCCGCAGGATTCGGTGGACATCCTGAGCAAGAAGCCGGTGCTCGCCATCCTGACGATCGATGACGACATCCAACTGTTCCGGGGCAACCGAAGCAACTATGCCGACTTAATACGCATTGGCCGCGAGCACGGATTTCTTGTTTATGTCGTGACCATCAAACAGTTGAAGCTGAAGCGAAAAGTTCTCGATGGCTACACTTACCAGGAATCTTCCGATGCATGGCAGCTGCAGCAGTTCCCTTTTCCCGATTTGATCTATAACCGTATTCCGCAGCGCGAGGATGAGCTGCTGCCGATGGTCCGCCAGAAAATCGCCGCATGTATGCGCAGTCCGCATGTCCAGCTGTTCAATCCGAAGTTCTTCAATAAATGGAGTCTGTTCAAATGGCTGCGGCAATCAAGTACGACAAGACCCTATATCCCGTCGACTCAGCGCATGCTGACCCGGGAAAGTCTGGCCAACATGATGCGCAAGCATACGTTTCTGTATTTGAAGCCGATTAGCGGCAAAGCCGGCAAAGGGATCATGACCATCAAGGTGCAGCCGGAGAGGTCGCTTCCCTATAAGCTCAAAGTTCAGGCCAACAAGAAAAGCCTGACGTATAGCTGCGGAACGCTCCAAAAGCTGTGGGTCCGCGTGAAGAAGGAATGCGGCGGCGAGCGGTATATAGCCCAGCAAGGCATTATGCTTGCCGCCTACAATGACCGCCGGTTCGATTTGCGCGCGCTCGTGCAAAAAAACCAGCGCGGCATTTGGGAGCTGTCAGGCATCGGAGCCCGCGTTGCCGGCTCCTTCAGCATTACGACCCACGTACCGCGAGGAGGCAGCATCGAGGACCCGGAGAAATTGCTTGTCAGCGCATTCGGCCAAGAAGAAGCGCGTAAACTGCTAATGAAGGCCCGCATCACCTCCCTGCTGATTGCCAAACAAATCGAGCGCGGCGCCGGATATACGCTCGCCGAGATGTCGATGGATCTTGGCGTTGACCAGCATGGCAATCTGTGGTTCTTCGAAGCCAACGCCAAGCCGATGAAATTCGATGAGCCGGATATACGGAGACTTTCGCTGGAACGCATTTTTCATTATGGCCGCTATTTAATACGAACGAAATCCAGTTAATCGCGAGGTGATTGCACGTGGACATCAGGCTGCTGCCCCCCGACCGATGGCTCGCCACTCGGGAGAAATTGCTCGCCTTCGCCGTTCAATGTGGCAGCGGCCGTTTGTCCGTCGATGCCCTTTCCTTGCTTCGCCATGTTCAAGCATTAGAGCCTGTTACCCATAATAGCCGGACCAGACCAGCCGGTGTTGATGCCGGCACTGCGCCGCGGCAGCCGGCAGAACGCGAATCAGCCGCTATCGCCGTTGCCGTGGAAGCCGGCAAACTAGCGGGCTTCGCCTTTGCCGTGGATGCCGGCGAGCGGGCTTGCATCGTGGTGGTCCGCCCGCAGATGCGCGGCCGCGGCGCCGGCAGCGCCCTGCTGACGCAACTGCGGCAGCATTACGGGCAGCTGGCCTGCAGCGTCGCTGCGGATAACCCGGCCAGCATGCAGATGTGCTTCCGCGCCGGAATGAAGGCTGTCGGGATGCATCGCGGGCCGACTGGCAAGCCGACGCTCCGATTTGAATTCAGCCGCTAATGCCTTCATAATTTTCATGCTTACGATGATGCGTTTTCCTGGTCGAAAACGTCTTAGGAGGAAGCCCCGTGGGATTGCCTGTGCTCGGGATATTGACTCTCTATTTAAATGATAACGGCGCCCTTGAAGAGAGGCCCATCTACCAGCGGATGACGTTAGCCGGCAAAAAGATCGGACTGGATGTCTTCGTCTTTACGCCATCGGATGTTAACTACAAGCAAAACCGGATCCATGCGCATGTCTATAATACGGCTACGAAGAGCTGGTCGCGCAAGTGGAGCTCATTTCCCCATATGATCTACGACCGATGCCGGATTCAACGCAGTCATAGATTCGAGCAGCTTCTCCACTTCCGGAAGCAATACGGTCACCTGACCTTCCTGAACCGGGTGCTGCGAAACAAATGGACGGTTTATAAAACAATGCGCAAGGATGAGCGGTTCCGCGCCAATCTGCCGCATACGCGCATGTATGAAAGCCAGAAGGATCTGACCGATATGATCCGCAAGTACCCTCTTGTCTATTTGAAACCGATCAATGGTACGGGGGGACGGGGCATTCTTCGCATCGAGAAGAATCAAGACGGCACTTATCTCATCCAAGGGCGGGATCAATCGCGGCGGATCATCAGTCCCGTGCGCGTGCCGCTATCCGCGCTGCACAGCCGTCTCGCTTCATGGAATTTGAAAGGAAATCGCTATTTGGTTCAGCAGGGCATTCAACTCAAGCTTTCGAACGGCCGTGTCCACGATTACCGGATGCTCGTGCAAAAGAACGGTTCGGGCGCATGGGAAGTGACGGGCTGTGCAGGACGAATCGGAGCGCCGCGCAGCATTACCTCGAATCTGCACGGGGGCGGCGAGGCCGTTACGATGAAGGCGCTGCTGGAGCGGTGGATCGGCAAAGAAGATTCGATCGAAAAGATCATGCGAACCGCTGAAGAGCTGGGCGTGCAGACCTCCTCCTTCCTGGAGCAATCTTACGGGAGACTTTGCGAATTAGCACTGGATCTAGCCATTGACCGCAAAGGCCATATCTGGCTGCTTGAAGTCAATCCCAAGCCGGCGCGCGAAGTTTTCATTCAAGCCGGGGAGAAGGAGACCTACCGGCGCGCGATCGAAAAACCTCTCGAATATGCCTTATGGCTGTACAATCAGAAGAAGCTTCGCAAAGAGAAAGCGGCCACGCGCGAAGAAACAAATCCCGACACGTAACTACGCTGCCGGGATTCGTCTTCTCTTCCTATATTCGAATGGATAATCGCTACAGCTCCAACAGCTCGCGGAAATCCCGGATGAGCACATCCGCGCCCCGCAGCTCTTCCTGCTTGCCATAGACCGCATAAGCGCAGCCGACGACCTGCAGTCCGTTGTTCTTGCCCGCTTCGACATCGGATGAACGGTCGCCGATCATCCAAGCCGTCTTAATATTGTGGTCTTCGAGGAGTCTTGCGACAAGCTCTACCTTCGACGCCGTCTTGTATTCGCCTGCGCTGTACAAGCCGTCGAACAGTCCGGCAATCCCGCGATACTCCGCCACGCCCTTTACGTATGCCTCCAGTCCGTTGCTGGCGACGAACAGCTTGCGGCCCCGCGCTTTAAGCTCGCGGAGTGTCGTCTCAACATGAGGATATAACGTGCCCTCGCCGGCTGCGAGACCTTCCAGCTCGTACTGCAGCATCAACACGTCCGCTCGTTCGCGAGCCGCATCCGAGCTGCCTGGCATCACGATTTTCCAAATATCCTCCAGCAGCATGCCGAGACAGCCCAGCAGCTTCTCCACCGGCGGGTTCGGTCCCTCATACAGCCCTTCCTCCCGAAGCGTTGTAAAAATACGCTCATGTACGCTTAGGAGCAGCGTATCCGTCTCGAATAATGTGCCGTCCATATCGAATATGAGCGCCTGAGGCTCCGGCAGTTTGTTATAATCGTTCAGTTTATTTCTCTCCCTTCAAAGCATTACCACCTAAAAGTTTTGCTCGTATTCGCTGCCGAAGGAGCGAATACGAGCAAAACTGTCTTCGGAAGCATATGCCCTATTCTACCACTTTCCGCGTTCGATATCCTGCGGTCTTAGCCATCCAAACATTCGGCATCTTTACCTGAATCCGTCCCCCTTCTCTCAAGGTAAAATTTGCCATTGATTTTTCTTTGAACATACACTAAAGTAGTACATAATTTCATACGAAGGTTTTCTAGGGTTCCGCGGTTCAACGCCGGTCTGGTCCAAGGGAAAACGCGCGGAAGCCATTTTTTCGTGAATACACGGAGGGACAAAAGCCCGGGAGATATCGTACAACGATATTTCTCGGGCTTTTTTTAATGGTCCGCATTCCTGACTGGGCAAACTGATGCTATGACCGATGCTGCAGCGAAGCCTTGGTAAATTTTCACGAGACAAAGGAGAGTTGACCATTATGAAATCAGATTGGGTCAAAGTCATTATCGCCGCACTATTTGAGGTGTGCTGGGTAATCGGGTTGAAACACGCGGATTCTGCATGGGAATGGGCCGGAACGGCAGTGGCCATCTATGTCAGCTTCTATTTGATGATTACCGCCAGCCGCCATATACCGGTAGGGACTGTCTATGCCGTCTTTGTCGGTCTGGGAACAGCCGGCACCGTTTTGGCGGAAACGCTGCTGTTCGGCGAACCGTTCAAAGCGGCTAAAGGTTTGCTTATTCTGCTGCTGCTTGCCGGAGTCGTCGGCCTCAAGCTTGTTTCCGATAAAAAAGCAGTGAAAGGGGAGGAAGCGTAAATGGCATGGACTTATTTAATTCTCGCCGGCCTGTTTGAAATGTTTGGGGTAGCCATGATAAATAAATTGAATAAAGACAAGAACTGGAAGGCGTTTCTGCTGCTCCTTACCGGATTCGGTGCAAGCTTCCTATTCCTCGCTCTTGCGATGAAATCGCTGCCGATGGGTACGGCTTATGCGGTATGGACGGGAATCGGCGCATCGGGCGGAGCCATTCTAGGCATGCTCGTCTATGGCGAGCCAAAGACGGCGCTGCGCATTCTGTTTATTGCCATGGTGCTCGGCGCAGCGGTTGGATTAAAGCTGATTTCCTAGCGCTTGACCATTTTCGCATCCAGCTTTTGCATGTAATCCCGCTCCTTATGACATGATAAACAAAGTGATCGATATCATGTGTAAGATGCAAAGGATGGATCCGTATGTTTGCACGTATAAGTTTGCTCGGGATGATCTGCCTTTCGGTTCTGCTGATGGCTAGTGATGCAAACGGAGCGCCCCTAAAGAAAGACCGGTTTTATTATGAGAAGAAAGGCGAAATGATTTGGGAGGTCCAAACGGATCAGAAAATGATTGCGCTCACCTTCGATGACGGCCCCGATCGCAGACAGACCAATGAAATTCTGGACCTGCTCGAACGTTATGATGCAAAATCCACCTTCTTCGTCGTGGGCAAGCGTGTCGCACAGTACCCCGATGTGGTCAGACGGGTCGTAGCCGAAGGACATGAGGTAGCCAATCACACGTACAATCACGTTTATTTCCAGCTGCCAGCCTCGGAGGAGCTTGTCCGGGAGGAAATCGAACGGACGGAGAAAGAAATCATTCAGGCAACAGGACGGAAATCCGCTTTATTCCGTCCGCCGGGCGGGACCTATGACGATCATATCGTACAAATTTCCAACCGGATGGGTCTGATGCCCGTCATGTGGTCATGGCATCAGGATACGCGGGATTGGAGCCGCCCCGGAACACGCAAGATTATAAATAAAGTTCTGCAGAATGCACGAAACGGCGATATCGTTCTGTTCCATGATCATGTGCGCGGTAATTCGCAGACGATACCGGCACTGGAGGTCATCCTTCCTGAATTAAAGGAACGGGGGTTTCGCTTGGTGACCGTTTCCGAGCTGATCAAATCGTCCGTTTCCGAAATCAACAAGAAGCTGCCAGCAGGTGGCAAAGGTTCTTGATTTTTACCCTGTATGGTTCACCAGCTTCCCGCACATTCTATGTGCAGGAGGTGATAAACCAAATGTTAAAATACTGTGGAGCCTTGGTTTTATCAGCAGCGCTAATTGTGACTGCAACTGGATGCGCAACGAACAGAACTACTGACGGTGTTAAAACAAATCAATACAAGGCTCGTACTACTCACCCTGGTACTCCCCTTGGTACGGACGGGTATCGCACCCGCACGACGACGCCTGCGCCTTACGGCACGACGGACGGATTCCGTACCCGTTCAACCACTCCGTATGGCATGGATAACACGTTGACGGATGGTAATCGGACGCGTACGACGGGTCCTCACACAATGATGGATGGCACTGGCACTGGCACGCATACGTCTTATCACAAGGATCATTCCGATAAGCTGGCCAAGCATATCTCCTCCATTAAAGGCGTGGATAAAGCGACCGTCGTCGTTCATAACAATGACGCTATCGTCGGTCTTGATGTCAAACCAGGGCAAAACACGTCGAAAATCACAGATGAAGTTCGACGCACTGTGGAACGCGAACATCCCGGATATAAAGTGCATGTAACGACGGATAAAAACATGCATACAAGAGTAAAGAACTTCCAAACGCAGATGGTTCCTCTGGACGGACACCCGATCCGCAACATGTCGGAAGACGCCGGAATCCTGATCCGGGATATCGGCCGTACCATAACTGCACCATTCCGTTAATGCCGCTTCAATAGGTTTCGGATAACAATAAGGGCAATCCAAGCTGGCTTCAGCTTGGACTGCCCTTATTAAATAATGCCCGTTGGATTGGTTAGCCTCTGAAAAACTTCTCGGCTTTATCGTAAAACACCTTGTCCTCGTCTGTCATTTCATCTTCCCATACAATCGCATCTACCGGACATGCTGCTTGGCAAGCGCCGCAATCGATACATATCTCGACATCGATAAAATATTGATCCGGTCCTTCCGCAATACAATCGACCGGACATACGTCCACGCAATCCGCTGCTTTCTCGTCGACACAATTACCTGTAATTACAAAACCCATGATGTCCCATCCTTTAAATTATGCTTCAAGCTGTTTAATAACCTGCTGGGCAAGATTCGCGTAAATCGCCCCGTTAGTCGTTTCCGGCTTATAGATGGAGGTCGAGAAATCAGGCTCGTCCTGATCATTCGGAGGCGTATCAATCGGAATTTGCGCGAGCAGCTCCGTCTGCAGCCTTTCCGCCAGCTGCTTGCCGCCGCTGCGTCCGAATAAGTAATGCTTCTTCCCGGTCTCGTCTTCATAGTAAGACATGTTCTCGACAACCCCTAGAATACGATGCTCGGTTTGAATCGCCATCGCTCCCGCCCGGGTTGCCACACCGCTGGCCGTCGCGTGAGGAGTCGTCACGATAATCTCCGCGCATTGCGGGATTCTCCGGTTAATGTCCAATGCGACATCTCCGGTTCCTGGCGGCAGGTCGATAATCATATAATCGAGCTCGGGCCATTTGACTTCATTCAAGAACGTATTCAGCATCTTCCCGAGCATCGGTCCGCGCCAAATTACGGGATTATGCTCCGATACGAAGAAGCCGGTCGAAATAATATGCATGCCATACCGTTCGACCGGAACGATATGATTCTTGTCGGTTTGGCGCACATCCTCGACACCGAGCATGCGCGGAATACTGAACCCGTAAATATCGGCATCGATAACTCCGACCCGCTTGCCGGCCCGTACCAGCGCCGAAGCAAGGTTTACCGTGACCGTCGATTTCCCGACGCCGCCTTTACCGCTGGCAACAGCGAGGAATTTCACGCTCGAATCCGGCGATGCGATTGGTGCGAGCTCCTGCTTCGCGCTTGGGATGCGAGCGGGCTTCGGGGCATAAGCTCCGCTGACGATAGCATCCTTCTCCTGTTTCGTAATGCTTTTGACACGGATATGCACGTCTTGAACGCCGATCGCATTCAGCTTTTCCGTCAGCTTCGTCCGGAAGAGGGCTTCCTCTCCGCTTTCTTCCGAATGGAGCAGCAATGTTAGCGCAACTTGGCGCTCATTGACCATTACGTCACGAATAAGACCCGTATCCAGAAAAGGTCTTCCGCTCTCGTCATCTATTAATTCGGCAAGTGCTTTCTCAACAAGTTCTCTTTGCATGGGCTTCACCTACTAATCCTTGAACTGGGTGGAAAAATTGCAACTTTGGGACTTACTGCGTTGGTTGGGCGCGTATAGCAGCACGCGAGAGGCTGTAACGCCGAAAAACGACGCGAGCGCTGTAAGGCCGTTTTAGGGACTTACAGCGTGGAATGCGCACGCGTGAGCAGCCCGCGAGAGGCTGTTAGTTATTTCAGGGCTGAATATGTTTTAGTGTCTAGTAACGCCTGTATTATACACCCGTATAATCGGATATGCAATATTGCAAGAGCGAGTTGCGATAATAGGGCTAAAGCCAATAAAAAAGGGCTTTTCCCGACTATATACTGTGCAGAAAAGTACCCTATCGATTCATATACTTTCATTAAAACAGTCTCCCGCTCTCTGAGTAATTTCATACTTTCCTGAGGACCCACTTTATCGATGTCATATCAACAGGTGTCGCGAGCCTTATTCTCCGTGACAATGCCCTCGTATTGCTTAGCAAGAGGATCGCCCTTGTCTTGGAAAAGGCAGACATCCTAGGAATGCCTGAAGCATTGCTGTAGAACTAGGCGCTGTCATAGAGGGCGAAGTATTTACACAGTCAAGCCGCTTTCATCTGCCCACAATTTAACATCGAGATATAACAGGAAAAAGTACTGAATTTTTCATGTGTTTCGCCGATTTTGGTCAACAGGTATAAGAAAGACCAAGACACATCTATCTTTGATCCGTTGCATAAATATGCTGCCTTTTTAACTTCCCTGATTAATAAAAGCTTGTCGTATTTGGCTCCACTCGAAGAAACCCACATATTGGCATCAATACTGAGGGTTACTTCTGAACAATATAAACATATAATATACAAACGTACGTTCTGTAGAGAGGTGGGATTCTAATGAGGCGTAACATTCCTTCCCGCAAAGAAATAGAGGCTGTGCGTGACTACATCTTATTGCCGTTTATGTTGGATATAGTGGAGACAAATCGAAGGAAGTTAATGAGCGACCCCTTGTCCCTGAGATTATTGTTTGAGGCCTCCTGCGGATTGCTTGCTGATCGGATTCACCAGGATCTTATTAAAGTCCGGAAATTCCTAAAGGAACATGAAATCAAAGTTGCGGACGTCGGTCAGTTCGAGGGGCAGATGAATTTTAAATATTGGGTACGCGGCTATGAAGATTCGTTTATGCTATTGCGGGAGTTAGTAAAGGCGGAGATCAGCAAAAGATTCGGAACGTATATTTCGGAGATAGCAAGAGGATGGAACACAAATGTTAAAAAATCCCTTATCAACAGATATGGTCAGTGAGGACTTACTTCGTTCACTCTACTTTTATACGAGTCTTACTAATAAGGAGGCACAGATCGCTAACGTGGTTCTACATTAGGCTTTCCACCCCCAAAAAAAAAAGCTTTCCCGGCTAAACTGCTCCAGGAAAGCACCCTAAAATTCAATTAAAATACTTTCTTTGTCTCCCGGTCCGCCTTAATGATCTCAACCGCTTCCTTAAAGCGCAAGGCGTGAACAATCTCCCGTTGGCGGAGGTACTTCAAGCTGTCTTGGAGATCCACGTCATCGGTCATATCAATGAGCCATTGATAGGTGGCGCGTGCCTTTTCCTCTGCAGCTATATCCTCATAAAGATCGGCAAGCGGATCGCCCTTGGCTTGAATATAGGCAGCCGTCCAAGGAACGCCGGAGGCGTTGTTGTAGAACAATGCGCTGTCATGGGAGGCAAAATGTTCACCGAGCCCAGCCGCTTTCATCTGCTCCGGCGTCGCGTCCTTGGTCAGCTTATAGATCATCGTCGCAATCATTTCAAGATGCGCAAACTCTTCTGTTCCGATATCAGTCAGCAGGCCGATTACTTTATCGGGAATCGTATAACGTTGATTTAAGTAGCGCAATGCGGCGGCAAGTTCGCCGTCGGCCCCGCCGTATTGCTCAGCCAAATATTTAGCCATTTGCGGGTCGCACTTGCTGACCCGTACCGGATACTGCAGCTTTTTATCATAAATCCACATGAATGCCTTTCCTCCCCGTTACCTGCCGACTTAAACTTGCCAAGGCCAGGGCGTCTCAACCCACTGCCAAGGATACTTCGAAAAGCTGTGCCCGTACTGAAGCAGCGGCCCGTAGTGCATCTCAAAATGATAGGCGCATTGCTTGCGCTGCTGAGCCAATTGATTGAATTGCTGCAGTGCCTGCATATCGTTCGGATGCGTGTCTAGATACAACGTCAGCTCGACAAGGCCAAAATCAAGCTGCTGCAGCTCTTCCAGCTTGTGGTAGTACTGTTCATCCAGCTTCGTATTCATGTTATGTCACTCCTGTTCCGCATTTGGAATCATACGGACTGTATAAGGCAGGCCATAACGTTCCCCGTCTAAGCGCTTCCGGGAGCGGGAACTGTGGTAGGTTCATTGGCTGAAAGGGAATGAATTGATTGGGGGGAACAACATACGTCTTCACGTACTTCGGCGGACAAGGATCGAACGGTCCGACAAACGGGTACCATTCCCGGGTTTGATTGCTTACGTTCACGTGCTCTTCCTCCTAAAAGTTTAGTGGAGCATTTCTTCAAGGACATCTTCGTAACAAAACTGCTTCGTAAGCATACACTTGAGTTTTGTGAAGCATTGCTTCACTGGACAACTTCGCAACAATACTGCTTCATAAGCATACGCCCATTCCTACCCCATCTTATGACAAATGCCTATAAATGGTTCGACAAATGCTGTAAAGATTTCCCGGGTAATAATGGAGTCACAGGTCAAAAGTCACGTAATATGATGCAAAGCACGCATTTTGCCCACAAAAAAAACCAGCATGCGCACAAGGCGCACACTGGTTCCGCTTACAAGCTACAATTTTATTTTCAACTGAAATAGTCCAGCCTTACGGGCTGCCATATAGATAATAACGACGAGCGGTCCGAGAAAAACGCCGATAATGCCGACCAGCTTAAATCCGACATAGAGACTGATCAATGCTGACAACGCTCCGATTCCAACCGAGTCGCCAAGCACTTTCGGCTCAACGATCCGGCGGAAGACGGTTATCACAATAAACAGTACCAGGAGTCCGATTCCTTCGAAAGTAGCGCCGGTCAGAATCAGGTACGAAGCCCAAGGAACGAGGACAGAGCCTGTGCCTAGAATCGGCATGATGTCTACGATGACGACAAGCAGCGCAATGGCAAGCGGATATTTTAATCCAAGGATAAGCAGCCCAATGAGCGTAATGATATACGTTAACACGCTTAGGATGAACTGCGAGCGAATAAATCCGAATATCGAGCGGCGGAGGTTCTGAAGCACCTCATCCACCTGCTGTCTTGAACGTTCATCGAATATGGACAGAAATGATTTTTTTAAAGTATGCAAGCTGTAGCTGAACAAGTAAACGGCTACTAAGAACACGATAAAGAAGATAAACATGCTCGGTATGCCCTTGGCGAAACCTACAAAAGCACGTGAAACCGACGTTATCATGCTGAACAGCGCATTCGTTAAGCCCTTAAGCCAGCTTTCCAGCTGAGCGGCGGCATCGGGCGGCATATGTTTATATAGATTCTTGGCACTCTCCAGCGTACTCTGAATGTAATGATTGGCCTCGCTGACGACGCTCGGCACTTTACCCCAGAAGGCAATCAATTCGGCAAACACCTTAACGCCGACGATAGCCATCAGCCCGATAAGCAGCACCGTAAATATCGTACTGGATATCGTGGCTGAGGCCAGTCGGTTCAGCCGCATCTTGCGCATGAACAGCTGCGTAAGCGGTTCGAGAAAAATAGCCACCACCAGCGCTAACAGAAAAGGTGCGCCGACAGTGAATAGCAGGTATAGAAAAATTAAGCCTGCTGCGGCTATGAATAGTTGTTTGAACGACATCAGCCTTCCGATCCCCCCTATTACTCCCCTGATCTAATCCTCCGGATCTACAATCTTCAACTGCGGTTCCTGGCCGCTCTTGCGCCGATAAATAAATACCCGCAGCACACGCAGCTTGGCGCTCTCGGCTACTTCGAACACGTAGTCGTCGTACTCGATCTTCTTCCCCTTAACCGGATTCCCTTCCAGCTTCGTGAACAGCCATCCCCCAATCGAATCAACATCCTCGTCCTGGATATCCAGGTGAAACATGTCATTCACCTCTTCAATAAGCATACGCGCATCTACCGAGGTGATGTCCCCTTTCACGATGACGCTTGGCTGGTCGTCATCGAATTCATCATGGATTTCACCGACGATTTCTTCCAGGATGAGCTCGACAGTAAGCATGCCTGCCGTTCCGCCATACTCGTCGACGACGATGGCAAGCTGAGAATGCTTCCGCTGCATGAGCTGCAGGACATGGCTGATCTCCATCGATTCCGGCACGTTCAGAATCGGGCGAAGGAACATTTTCAAATCATGCTCTTCGTCAGGATCGGCCGTTAACAAATCGGTAATATGTACGAATCCAATGAGCTGATCCTTGTCTTCGAAACAAACCGGATACCGGGTATGCTTCGTCTTGTAGACAATCTTCATGTTCTCTTCATAGGACTGGTCCGCGTACAAACAATCCATGTCCGTCCGGGGAAGCATCACTTCCCGGGCAAGGCGGTCCGAAAATTCAAAAATGTTATCGAAGAGTTTCATCTCATCCTTGTCGATAATGCCGCTCTTGGCGCTTTGATCCATCAAAATGCGAATCTCTTCTTCTGTATGCGCGGATTCAAGCTCGCTTGCGGGTTTAATGCCAATCAGCTTGAGAAGCTTATTAGCGGCTCCGTTTAACAGCCATATGGCTGGCAGGAACAAGCGATGGAACCACATCAAGGGCATAGAAAGCCAAAGCGAGGTCGCTTCGGATTTCTGAATGGCCAATGATTTCGGCGCCAATTCTCCAAGCACAATATGGAGAAACGTGATAACAAGAAATCCGATTAATACCGAAATGGAAGTCGTGATAGAATCATGATTCATCCCCAAGTCCAGCAGCAGCGGCTCGACGATAAGTTCGGATATGGCCGGTTCCCCTACCCAGCCTAATCCAAGCGAAGCCAATGTAATCCCGAGCTGAGTAGCCGACAGATAAGCGTCAAGCTTCTTGTTCACTCTTAACGCATGCCGCGCGCGCGTATTCCCTTCATTAGCCAGCTGCGTCAGCCTGGACTGACGCACTTTGACGAGCGAGAATTCCGCAGCAACGAAAAATCCGTTCAAAAAAACAAGAAAGAGAACAAGCAACAGGTTCAGCACTATGGGCCCGGCTTCCAACGAACTCACTCCTTAAAGGTGAACTGTACTATTAAATAACCGCTTGGCGCTTACTGAAATCCGTTTCTTTATAATACATATCTTTCACGAGCAGATTCGGTCCGCAGCAGGAAGCCGCAGGACAATGGCAATCCACGCTGCGCGCGAGCGGATTGGCGAGCCACCGCTCGAACAGATCGTCGAGATTATCGGCATTTACGTTCCCGAATGCGGGAACATCGGAGAAATCGGTGACATAAACATCTCCCGTAAACAAATTGACATTAAGACGGTTGCGGCCATCCGGATCGTTGCGTACCGTTACGTTCGGCTCCTTCGCCAGACGTTCCAGCAGGATCCTCTCCTGCGGGTCGTCGCTGCAGCGGAAGAAAGGAAGCGTGCCGAACAGCATCCAGACATTCGGATCGCGATTGTCGAGAAGGGACGTTACCGCGGCTTTCATCTCGTCCTTGCTGATGACCGGCAGATCCGCAGCGAAGGAGCTCGGGTACATCGGGTGCACCTCATGCCGCTGGCAGCCCATTTCGACGATTAACCGGTGAATTTCGGCCATTTTGGCATGGGTACGGAAGTTGATCATCGATTCTGCCGACACGAGCAAGCCGCCTTCGCTTAGCCTGCGGGCGTTATCGATCATTCGTTCATACATGCGGGCGGCGTTATCGTAAGAAACGGCATGGCCGCTCTTCGCAAATCCCACCTGATGAAAATCGTCAGCCGACGTATAGTTGAACGAGATGTGCATCACATCCATATAGGGTGCGATCGCTTCATAGCGGCTGTAATCCAAGGTGACGTTGGAATTGATTTGGGACCGGACTCCTCGGCTGCGCGCGTATTGAAGCAGCGGGATCAAGTAATCTTTGACCGTCCGGTTCGAGAAGGTAGGCTCCCCGCCCGTTATACTGATCGTTTGGAGATGCTCCACTTCCTCCAGCTTCCTCAGCATGGTCGCAAGCGGAAGCTTGGCCGGCTCAGATAAGACGAGCGTATCGCCGACGGCACAATGTTCGCATCTCATATTGCATAAATTGGAAATGGTCATCTCGACGCTCGTCAGCCGGTGACGGCCGAACTCCCGCAAGGAGACGATAGGATCCCATGGGTCGTTCGTAGGAGATAATGCAGGAAGCAAGCTTGGATGTTCAATGGCTTTCATTATGTTCAGCACCTGACTTTAATTGAATTAACAGTATTCTTTATATTCTAATGTTCATCGCCCCTCGTTGCAAATGAATACAAGAAAAAAGAGCCCTTCTGCGGCTCCCAGTCCTTTGTTCTCATGTTGTCTGTTGCATCAAGCGGGTGAATTGACCAGCAGCTGTTCATCATTGACATTGACGATCATGGCAGTCAGCTCCTTGGACAAATCGATTTCGTAGGGAGCCTTCAGCTCTTCCCCGTATTCGTTATACAGGATGCGCACGATCGGCCGGTGCGGGCACGAGGCGTTGATATCGACGACAACCCCGGATTCGCCGCTTAGCAGCTTGACCGTGAGGCCAAGCGGATAAATCGCCACCTTATCGCGGAACAATTGCAGCATGCGCTGCTCATAGAGCGTTCCCGAACCTGCGTACAGCGATTCCACCGCTTGATGGGGAAGCATCGGATTTCGGTATATACGCGTTGATGTCATTGCGTCGTATGAATCGACAAGGCCGATCCATTTGGCATATTCATGAATTTCATGGCCTCGAATGCCGCGCGGATAGCCGCTGCCATCCAGCCGTTCGTGATGCTGATACGCGCAATGGGCAACGATGAGCGGCATGTTGGGCTCATCCTTGAGCAAATAATAGCCGCGCTCGGCATGCCGCTTCATTTCTTCGAATTCGTCCTGTTCCAAGGAGCCTTTCTTCTTCAAGATGCTCGTGCTGACTTGGGTCTTGCCGATATCGTGCAGCAGCGCTCCAAGACCCAGAATCATCAGCTCGTCGCGCGAATATCCGGCAGCTACACCGAGCAGAGTCGAATATACACATACATTCAAGGAATGCTGGAATAAATAATCGTCTACGATCCCCATGTTCATAAGCATGATGAGTGCGTCCTTCTGGTTGGACAGGTCGTCAAGCACCATGTTCATTACTTGGCGAAACGGTTTCGCGATATACGGGTATGTTACACCGCTCCTCCGGTTGGGCCGTTCCATAATATCACGGAAATTCGAGCGGATTTCAACCAGGGCTTTACGCCTAGTTTCTTCCGAGATCATGTCCGGTATCTGCAGATCCGCCGTCCTAGGATCTTCGATATACACAAAGCTGACGCCGCAATCGCATAAACGGTTAATCAGATGGCTTGTTAATTCGACATGCTCCGCCAGAAGAACTAAGCCATCCTCGGAATATATTTTCTTAGCCAGTCTCATGCCGGGCTGGCAAACCTGAGTGGGCAATAATCGCATTGTACCGACCCCTGCCTTGCTTCTATTTTCCTAATCTTCATCTGGAAAAAACTTCGTAATGTTAATGTAAGATATTTTAGGAAAAAGAGCAATAACTCTTTCGTCAAAACTCGACAATAAGCATGAGATTTCGATCTCAACGCATCACAAGCAGCCAGAAGAGCGCGGCCAATGCAAATCGGTAGAAGGCGAAATATTTCAGCTTGATCTTCTGGATATACTTTAGAAAAATAACGATAACCAGCCAGGCCACAACAAACGATACGATAAATCCAACGACGAAGAACAGCAAATTGTCGCCTTGTATGTACTTGTAATTCTCCAGAAGCTCATAACCTGTAGCGGCTGCCATAATCGGAATCGCCATAATAAAGGAGAAATCCGCAGCGGCTCTATAGCTAGTGCCGACCAGCATGCCTCCGGCGATCGTCGAGCCCGACCGCGAGTAGCCCGGCCAGAGCGACAAACATTGCAGCAGTCCGATATAAAGGGCCTGCTTGTACGTAATATCATCCAACGTATCCGATGACGTGCGGATTCGCTTCGTCTCGACAAGCCATTCCGCTGCCCACATATAGAGTCCACCGACGACAAGCGAGATCAGAACCGTGGTCTGGTTGAAGCCTTCCCCCTTGATGACGTCCCGCAGCAGGAAAGCAAGAAGCAGTGCAGGTACGATGCCGAGTGCGATATGAATAAGATTCATCTTGCGCCGAGTTACGTCTTTGGAGGCGAGATCCTTGATCTTGATGACCTCCGTCCGACGCGAAAACCCGAGAATGCTTGCAATCCTCTCCCGGTAGACGAGCGCGATCGCCATGATAGCCGCAAGCTGAATAATGATTTCGAACGTAATGATCTGCTGGTTATCCGGTAAATAACCGAGCAGCTTATTCGTGAGAATCATGTGGCCGGACGACGAGACCGGCAGAAACTCGGTGAGGCCTTCAACAATAGCTAGAATTATCGCGTTAATGATATCTCCCATACGCTATTCATCCTCGCTCTTTAATATATCGGCTCCATAGTCCGTATCTTCACTCCGATATCCATCGGCTTCGCCTGCAATCGATGAGTGCAGAACGATTGCGCAGCTCTTCTGCCAACACGTTGCGTATAAATTCTGGAAGAAAATACCTGATTTCGGCGCCGCTTTTGATTGTCTCATAGCCGACACCGAACGTAAACATGTCAATCGTCCCGACCGTATACACACGGTTTATGTCGAATGGCTCATTGTTCACCGATAACGAAACGATTTTGTTAAGCGCAGGCCGATCGGAATTCCAATGAATGCTCATACCGTCTACCGCCAACGTGCCCAGCACCGAGCCGCGAAAGCCGAAGCCGCGGATGGGCTTGTCGATATATTCGTCGAGAAGAGACTGCTCCAGCGCTTGAAGAATGGCTTGGCCGCTCAGCCTCATGCTGCACGGATTAATCGGAGACGGACAGAGTGAATGGATCTCCCCTTCCGTTACATCTCCGGCAGCCAGCCCGCCAAGGAGCTGCCCCGCATTGACGATTCCGATCTCGGCTCCCGTCCAGCGGCGCAAGCCGGCTGCCAGCAGATTGCAAAGCGGCGACTCCCGGTCCGACCTGGCGGATAGCGGAGCTTCCAGCTTCGTAACGACCCGAGCTAGCCGCTGCGCCGCCGTTTTCTTATAGCCCTCAATGATTTCGGAAGCTTCTGGCTGCTCTTCATAAGCAGCGACAGGAACGCACGCAGCCTTGTAAGCCGGTTTAGCAGTTACAGCATCCAGACGGATCTCAATCCGTCCGATATATTCGCCGAATTTGCCGGCAGCGCACACTCTGGTCGTCCCGATCAGCTCCGGCTGTTCCAGAAGATGATGCGTATGGCCGCCAAGAATAAGATCGATACCGCTGACCTCTTGTGCCATCCGCCTGTCCAATGTCAGGCCGAGGTGAGACATAACGACGAGAACGTCGACCCGGTTCCGGAGCCGGGACACCTGCGCCTGAACTGCTTCAAGCGGATCCGTAACATCCCAGCCGAGCAGCGTGTAGAAATCGGAGAACGCGGCCGTAACGCCGATAAGGCCTATCCTTATGCCCCCCTTGCGTATAATTGACGACGGCAGAAGCCATTCCGGCCGGGTGCCGCTCTCTGTACGCCTCATGTTGGCGCATAAGGCCACGAATTTCGCCTGTTCGTTGTAAGCCCGTTCCAGCTGCTCCAGCGTAAACGTCAACCCTTCGTTGTTGCCGAGTGTAACCGCTTCATACCCCGCTTCATTGAGCAGGTCGATATTGACCTGTCCGTCGCTTCCTTCCGTCTCGAGACGCATCCGATCCATATGATCGCCGATATCGATCGCCAGCACGCGATCGTTCCCATGCATCCGTCGCGTATCCGCAATGTAGGAGGCCATCTTGGCCGCTTGCTCCAAACGGCTATGTATGTCATTGCTGTATAACAGCACGACTTCCGGCGCATCTTCTGGTGTTTCGTTCATGATTGCCTCCGTCCTCTGGAAGAATTAAGGTTTTTTTAGCAGCTCCTGTGTGGAAAACGTGTTTTTAAATCCATATGCAGCATAATCGAGATTATCCGCATCCTGTAAAAATCGGAGGACAACGACGCTCTTGACGTTCAAGCAGGCGCTTGATCCGCTGGGCGCATACAGCCTGATCGGCCCGCCCTTGACAAGCGGTTCTCCGGCAATAGAAAACTGGATTGCAGCATCCTCCAGCTGCTTCCACGGGATGACAGCCTCGAAGGTATCGATGCCCTCAACCTTCAGATGGGTTGGGAACGGCACGTCCGCTCCCAGTCCGTTCTCCTGACGCCATGCCGCATACCATTCCTTGAAATCGAACGCTTCCCCTTCGCCGTTCCCGATGCGCTCAGCCAGCGGGAACACCTTTCCTGCCTGCGCAGCCATCGCTTCAGGGCTTGTTACGGCCGGCTCCGCTCCATCATGCTCAATTCGAATTGACTGCATGTCTACGGTATTCCCCATTATTGTTGCCCCTTCCCGAATGAAAAAGTCTTGTTCTGCCCGCAAGAGTCGTCAACCGCCAATCTGCGACATGCGCCTTCCGGTCGGTTCATGGCTCTGTGATTCATCGGACAGCTTCGCCGCCATCTCATGATTGAGAGGCTTAATATCGAGCGCACGCATGAACAGCTCACGCAGCGCCGCGGGATCTCCGATCGCCTGCTTGACGTTCAATTCGTCCACCCAGTACAAGCACGGCTTCAGATTTCCATCCGCCGTCAGTCTTAACCGGTTGCATCGCTGGCAGAAGTGGTCGCTGACGGGATGAATCAGCCCAAACGATCCCTTGCCTCCCGCAATCCGGTAATCCTCGGATGGCCCGTTGCCCACGATATCATGCAGCCGGGTGACTTCGAACTGCTGCTCCTCCGCAATTTCCAAAACGCGGGATAAAGGCAAGTAGTGACTCTTCCAATTTTCATCCGCATGTCCGATCGGCATATATTCGATAAACCGGACATGAAGCGGCTGCTCGCTGCTAATCTTCAAGAAGGAGGCGATCTCATCCTCGTTAATCCCCTTCAACAGGACGCAGTTCAGCTTGATCGGGCCGAATCCGACCCGTACGGCAGCTTCGATCCCTTCCATCACACGCTTCAAATCCCCTCTTCTGGCGATCAAGCGAAAGCGTGCGGGATCCAGCGTATCCAAGCTGATGTTGACCCGGTTCAAGCCGGCGCTGCGAAGCGCTTCGGCACGATCGGCCAGCATTATGCCGTTCGTCGTCATAGAGATATCACGAATGCCCGGTATGGCCGCAAGCCTGCGTATCAAGTCTTCCAAATCCGGGCGAACCAGCGGCTCGCCGCCTGTTATCCGAAGCTTGGAGATGCCAAGGCTCGCCGCTGTCTCGACGACCTGGACGATCGCGTCGTATGTGAGTAATTCGGAGGACGGGGCAAACTCAACCCCTTCTTCCGGCATGCAGTATAAGCACCGTAAATTGCACCGGTCTGTTACGGAAATTCGCAAATAATCGTGTATGCGTCCGAAGCGATCCGTTAAAGCGGACATGGGCTGCACCCTCCCTTTACGTCTTTGCTTTCAGCATAACATTTTCGGTTATATTATGGTATGCTATTAGCACGAATACGAGCCAAATTGAGAGGTTCTTTACGATGACATTCGAATGGAAATTGCAGTTATTCGCCGGTCTTGCCGAGCGGTTCGGCACACCCGCGCTTACGTTAATGCTTGATCATGTTCAATTAACCGCAGCAGGCCTGAAAGAAGAGCTTATTCGCGCATATCCCCAGCACGAGCCGCTTATTCGCGTCTCCTTCTTGGCTTGCAATCAAGCTTATGCCGCCGATCAAGACTTGATCCGCGCTGCAGATGAACTCGCCTTGCTTCCGCCTGTATCCGGAGGGGAGGAGCCCGCCGCCGATGCTGCCGGGACGATCGAAGATAACCGGTACCGGATTACGGAAGAGCCGATATCCGTTGCCGGCGTTACGGAACAGGTTATCGTACCCGGTCACGGGGCCGCGATTACCTTCACCGGCACGACGAGAGAGTGGACGCACGGCAAGCGGACCGTACGCCTCGAATATGAAGCCTACATCCCAATGGCAATGAAGACGCTCCGTCAAATCGGAGATGAAATCGATGATCGGTGGCCCGGCGCCTTATGTGCGATCACCCACAGAATAGGTGTTGTCGATATTGCCGAGATCAGCGTCGTCATCGCGGTATCCGCCCCTCATCGAGAGGCTTGCTACGAAGCTAGCCGCTATGCGATCGAAAGATTGAAGCAAATCGTACCGATCTGGAAACGTGAAATTTGGGACGACGGGTCCGAATGGAAAGGACATCAGCTCGGCCCTTGGGATCCCGCGGCGCCACCCGCTATATGAAGATCATGACTCAAGCTCCTCATTCTGGCCTCCTTCGGGAGCGGATAAACAGAAGCTTAGAGTCTATCCTTTCGAAGCGAGACGACTGGGTACCGCTTTCTTCGGGAACGGCAAAACTTTAAGCGTATGCTTCCGAAGTCAGTTTTGCTCGTTTTCGCTCCTTCGAAAGCGAATGATTTCACAAAACTTTAAGCGTATGCTTCCGAAGTCAGTTTTGCTCGTTTTCGCTCCTTCGAAAGCGAATGATTTCACAAAACTTTAAGCATATGCTTCCGAAGTCAGTTTTGCTCATTTTCGCTCCTTCGGAAGCGAATGATTTCACAAAACTTTAAGCATATCCTTCCGAAGTCAGTTATTTGCTCATTTTCACTCCTTCGGAAGCGAATGATTTTCACAAAACTTTAAGGAGGTGCACGTTTGTATCATTCCTCCCATTCGGCTCTAGGAGCTGGAGCGGACGACAGATATTCCCGTCAAACCCGGTTCGCGCCCATCGGACAGGAAGGGCAGCGCGGACTCTCCTCCAGTTGCGCCGTCATTGTCGGAATGGGCGCCCTAGGTTCCGTTATTGCGCAGCATCTCGTCCGTTCGGGTGTCGGGCGCGTTCGGATTATCGACCGCGACGTGCTTGAGCTTAGCAATCTCCAGCGCCAAGTGTTATACACCGAAGAGGATGTTCGCGATGCGCTGCCGAAAGCGGAAGCGGCAGCCGCACGCCTGCGCGCAATCAACAGCTCGGTAAGCATCGAATCCGCCGTTGCCGACCTGACGCCGGTCAATGCCGACACGCTGCTCGCCGGAGCCGATCTCATTCTCGACGGTTCGGATAATTTCTCCGTGCGCTATCTTATCAACGATTATAGCCTAAAACATCATATTCCTTGGATTTACGGCGGTGTCATCGGCGCTTCCGGAATGACAATGACTTATATCCCGGGAGAAACGGCATGCTTCCGCTGCCTCTTCCCGAATCCGCCTGCGACAGGCGCCGTGGATACCTGCGATACAGCGGGCGTTATATCGCCGGCTGTCGATATCATCGCTTCCCTGCAGGCCACCGAAGCGATCAAATGGTTGAGCGGCAATCGCGACGCTCTTCACGGAACGCTATTCCAAATCGATCTCTGGCAGCATCGCTGGATGCCTCTTAAGACAGAGGGCTCGAAGAAAGCCGATTGTCCTGCCTGCGGGCAGCATAAATTCACCTTCCTGGAAGATAACCGGCTGGAACCGGCTGCGGTTTCCTTATGCGGCCGGAATACGATCCAAATTACGCCGCAAAGCGAACTCGTCATTTCATTAGCCGAGCTCGAGAAGCGGTTATCGCGTATCGGACGTGTGGAACGAAACCCGTTTCTCCTCCGTTACTATCGGGATGATCAGCATATGGTCGTTATTTTTCCTGACGGCCGCGCCTTCATTCAAGGCACGGAAGATTCAATCGCCGCCCGGCGCATTTATACGGAGATTCTTGGCAGCTGACCCAAGTGCGTACCGCTGCTCTTTCAATGGTAAGGATTCTGTCATTCTATCAATTCGTCTATTATAACTCGGTGCTTTCTGCCTATTTATTTTCATACCATAATGATAATACTCGTTATTTCGATTTGCTCTTATTGCCAATTCTTCGATTTATTGCTACCATAGTCTTAATTAACGGAGAGAATGAGTACGTTCGAGGTGGATCATGAAGATACATGTGACAGAAATTAAAGATGGCGACAAACTGATATACGATGCGTTCAACTCCTACGGATTACATGTATTATCGAAGGGAACAACGTTATTCACGAAAGAAATTTCAGTTCTTCTCCAGCACCAGATCGATTATGTGGATATCGAGACGCGGCAATCCGATATCCCTTTAAACCGCACGTTGGAATCGGGCTTAAGTCCTAAGTGGCTTCCGACGATTGAACCCATATACCAAGAAGTGATTCATGGCTGCGAGCAGCTGTTTTTGGATGCGCTTCATAACGGCCGCATTGCAGAGGATGACGTCTCGGCCACCTTCCAACCGCTTGTCGATAACTTCAAGATGGAACGCGACGTGGTTTCGATGCTTCTCCTGCTCAATACGAAGGATGACTATACCTACCAGCATTCCGTCCAAGTAGGCATGCTTACATACTACTTATCTTCTTGGCTGGGCTATAGTGAAGAAGAATCGGTCAAGAATGGGCAGGCGGGATTTCTGCACGACATCGGCAAATGCCGGATTAAAGACGATATCTTGAATAAACCGGATCGGCTTACGCCGGAAGAATTCGAATTAATCAAGCGGCACACGATTGATGGCTATCAAATTATACAAACCTCCTTCGGTGAAGATTCCCTCGCGGCCACGGTGGCTCTGCAGCATCATGAGCGGATCGACGGAACCGGTTATCCGCACCAGATTACGGGCGATGAGATGCATCCCGTCTCGAAGATCGTCGCGGTCGCCGACGTTTACAGCGCCATGATTTCTTCCCGGGTATACCAGCAGAAGCGGGATCTGCTCTTCGTCCTGCGCGAGCTGTACCGGATGAGCTTCTCCGAGCTGTGTCCGACTACGACGCATACATTCATCCGGCATATGATCCCGAACTTTATCGGCAAGAAGGTAGAACTCCACAGCGGCGAAGTCGGAACGATCATTATGACGCATCCTTCCGAGTTCTTCCGTCCGCTTGTTCAGATCGACGAGCACTTCATCGATTTGTCCGTGGACCACTCCCTTGAGGTGAAACAGGTCTATATGTAAATAGAACTTACATAAACAAGGAATAAGAAGAATGGCTGAACAAGCTTGAATGAGCTTGTTCAGCCATTCTTCTTTTTTTGGGCTATGTTAAACCTTAATCTTGATTTTCAACTAAAGGAAAAACCGCCCTCTCGGACGGTCTACTTGTTCAGCTATCGTTCCCCGTTTAGCTTAATGAAAAAAAGAGCATCTGCCGCGGCGATCTGCTCCCTGGATCGTTCAACTAACGTTCTCCGTTTAGCGTAACGCGATTCGGTAAAGCATACAAGAATTATCAATTAGCGTGTAGTGTTCATCAGGTAATTTGTCCTTTAATGACTGCTCTATTAAAATGGCATGAAACTTTTGTAGGTTATCCTTGAAATTAAGATTTGCTAAGTGATATTTCTCATTTGGCCAAACTACATTAACATCAAACAAACCTTTCATATCTTCTTCAATTGCTAAACCACCTACGCTAAACTTTAACTCTCTATAGAGTGAGATTAATAAACAGATAAACTCATCAAGTTCATCATCTCTTATACCTGGCTGATTCCACTCTGGAGCATCATCTTTAGCTCCGAAAAAACAAATTGAAAATGATAATAACTCCGAACTTATTTTCTCAACAAACAGTAAAGCTCTCCGTTGTCGGGTTGTGTGGACAGTTAAATTGATTTCTATTCGATGGATCATCACACTGTGGGGATCATCCTCATCATAAGGATAACCCTCGTAAAATTGCTGTATATATTCTGGCGAGTTGTGTACTTCTATTTTAACGTTAGTATTATTCAGTTTAGAGATGACTTTTTCAATTTTCGTTGGTTCATTAAATATAAAGCTAAGTTCTAAAAACGGTCCACCTTGTAACCAACTCATTAATAATCACCTCACAAATAATAATACCACTTATTGGAACTATCCTGCCCGTTGCTTAATGAAAAAGGAGCAGTTGCCGCGGCGATCTGTTCCCTGGATCGTTCAACTATAGTGTCCCTTTAGTGGAATGAAATTTTACTTGGACTGCACTTCTAACTCTTCTCCAATTAGCTTTGTACCTTCATAAATGACACCATGGTCATAATTCTTTATATCAAAATACCCATTATAATAATCCCAAACATCTGAACGATTTGAATACGTAGCAATAACGTCCAATATGCGATTAAATAAAATGGATGCTTCAGCTTCTGTAGGATGTCCATCAACCATAAGCCTGAATTTTATGTCCTTTTTGCCATCAAATGCAGAAACAGCAGATTCTATCCCCTCAAATTGCCTAAAATACTTCTCGGACTTTAAAACTGCATCTCCTATGTCTTTCTCAATTGATATTAAGCTTGGTGATTGCCATCTCTTTTTCTCATATTTAACCCAATACTTCTCTCCAACTGCAATCAAATCACTAATATTCAAGGATGTTGATACGCTCGCTTTCCGCCCACTTTCATTTTCTAAAGAAATTGAGTTTGGTGTTTTCTCTACAATTGTTGCATATTCGTAGGTAACTGTCGTATTTGAAAACCAAATAAAGACCGCAAATATAAGCAGGGCAGTAAAAACTGTCATCATTATTTTCCACTTCTTCGTTATTACTCTATAAATGTTCTCCACTTCCTCTTTCAATCAATTAGGCACTGTCAGCAAAGGAGTTATACAATTTCCATTTACATCCTATACGTAGACCCTAAGGGATTTGTTACGCATGCTGCCCGTTAGCGTAATGAAAAATGGAGCAGCTGCAAGGTGCAGACTGCTCCATGGTGTTGAACTAACGTGTCCCGTTAGGTCAATCGTCAATTCCATAAATAACTATGTCATTTCGCATAACTGAACAAATTTTAAAGAATAAGGGATCCTCTGACTGCCGCTACAGCCGGAGAATCCCTATTAAAGTAACGTGCCCTTTAGGCCGCTGGGTCAACCGCACAACTAAGCTGGAACGTAGGTCAACCTGATTACCTTCTCGCCAATTCGATCGCTTGCCACGAGGCGCAGCGGCGGCCGCGGACCGGCGAAGAACGGCTTGCCGTGACCCAGCACGACTGGATGGAGATAGAGTCGATACTCATCTACGAGACCGAGCTCCGTTAGACTGTGGGCCAACTCCGGCCCGGCAACTTCAATCTCCCCTTCATGCTGAGCCTTCAGCCCACGTATGGCCGCTGCGAGGTCGCCCTCGATCAGAGAAGCGTTCGGACCGACGGACTTTAACGTCCTCGACACCACCCACTTCGGTTTGCTTTGCCACGCCGCTGCGTATTCCCGTTCCGGCGCATCCCATTCAAAATGGTCTCCGTCCCAATACCGCATGGTCTCGTACATGCGGCGCCCGTACAGGCTGCCCGCCAGGCCGCGCACGTCGTCGATGAAATGACGGAATAGCACGGGGTCGGGCTGAAATGCCGTGTGGTCGTGGTCGACGAATCCGTCCAGAGACTGGTTCAATGCGAAAACGATCTTTGCCATGCGACTGACTCTCCTCCCTGGTTTTCTCGCACATTCATCATCAAGATTACACGTTCCATATGCAGCCTCCTTTATGTCTACATTTTATCATCCAACAGCATGTCCGGTTTCTCATGGATTGCTAATGTACACAGTCCTGGCCTGACTGAATACAAATTTAATTTAACGAAGGATGGTAAATTAAACAATTCTGCCCGTTAGCCATCCATGTATCCCTTGATCTGCACCACAGAGCATGAAATTTAGTCCGTTCTTTCATAGTAGTTCAACAAGATAACCTTGTCTATTTTTTGGAATTGCTAATTACAGTAGAGCCAACGACAAGCGTAACTGCAATGACCACTATAATAAATGCAGTTTCTTCTATGTTATGAACCTGATGAATTAAATTAGCAAAGTACAGTAGTTCAATTAATAAGATAATTATCCAGATTCCTACATAACGATTGAGATTGATTTTTAACACCTCCTATTGAGACGGCAGCCATTAAACCGAATGCCGTTCGTCCTGTTCGTTGAGCTAACGTCTCCCGTTAGCGTAATACCCCCTCTAAATCAATGATGTGTCTTTACAAAAATGAAAAGACTTATCCATAAAAAAGCTCCAAACAAAAGGGATGTAATAAAAATGAGCAGATTACTGTTATCCTTGTTTATAATCGCTCGTATTGTACATAAAAATAACAACATAAAGAAAAAACAAATTAAGCCAAAGGCAATATCTAATTGATCCCTCCGTCCTGCATCAAACAATCGATCCACTACAGTTAGACGTCCGCAATTTACAGAAAGTTCCACATTTTAAACAATACATTCACCCTCCGACTCTACTGCCCGTTCGTAACAACAAGGCCGTCGCGGCAGCCTGTTGTTTATTGTTGAGCTATCGTTCTTCGTTAGCTCAACGATCCTTCATTTTGTATTAGTTTCATTTCCAATTATTTTTCACAATGAGAATGACAAGGACTAGCAAGAATAAGCCGGCAATATACCATAAAACTTTTCCCCAATCAAATGTGGAACCGGCATATTCACCCTCATAATTCGCTTTAATGAATGACCCATCTTTTATCTTTATCGCAATTGCCTCATTTTTGTCAACGCCTTTGATATTGTAATATTCAGTGCCCTTCGGATAGTGATTCGAAAAATTACCTGAGTATGTGCCTTCCTTGCCTGAAAATGATGTAACTTTGCCGATTATTGAACCGATTTGTTCCTTTTCCACTCGATTGTCAGAAACCTCTCCTAGCTTCGCCACTTCATCAAGCAAAGCATGCCCCAACAAAAACAAGCGGAAGAGGAGCCGTCTGATGGCTTTACCTCTTCCGCTTGCTCCAACACACTGAGTATCGCCGAGCGTTATGACACCCTTATCCGTGTCCTTTCGAATTTCCATTGCTGCATCCGCGGTAATCTTCTTCTTTCTAATGCATGGAGTTCAATGTCCACACACTTCCCAGAACGATAACGAGTGCGATAAAAGCAGCGGAAAGCATCTTGCCGATCTGCCAAATTCCGTTTTCACCTTCGGATATATGCATAAACATAAACAGCTGAATCGCTGCTTGGATAAACGCTAGGACAAAAACTAGAATAGCAATCGTGCCATACGGTAATTCCGTACGAATACCGATCCAAACGGCTGCGAAAGTTAACGCTACGGACAAGAGGAAACCGATGACCTGCGACCATGGAAAAGAATTGCGTTTCACTGTTTGGTTTTCCATTATCCCACCATCCCCAATAGGTAAACACCTGTAAAGACGAAGATCCATACAAAGTCCAAAAAGTGCCAGTATAGACTGGAGACAAATACCTTTTTAGCCGTATCAGGTGTTAAACCTCTTTGTTGTACTTGCAACATAATTAAGATGATCCATCCAATACCTAGCGATACGTGAAGCCCATGTGTTCCAGTCAGCAAGTAGAAAGACGACCAGAAGGCATTCGTACCCAGCGCAGCACCTTCATTCACTAAGTGAATGAATTCTTCGATTTCCATATATAGAAAGGCCAGACCGAATAATAATGTAATGACTAGCCAAACCATCATGGATTTAACGTTGTTTCTTCTCATTTCATTAATCGCCAAACCGGACGTGAAGCTACTGAACAGCAAAATTAATGTCATGACGATCGTGTTGTTTAAGTCAAATACATCACCCGGCAGCGGGCCGCCGGCTGTGCCGTCCTTAAGGGCAAAATAAGCCGCAAATAAAGTCGCGAACAAAGCAACTTCCGCCCCAAGGAAAATCCAGAATCCAAATATGTTAAGTCTGCCCGTGTCAGACTGATATTCCAAGGGCGTGTTAGGATTGGTTTTATGGTTTACTTGTGCCATAAATTCACGCCTCCCTCTGAATCGGTTGTTCCCGTTTTTTTATTTCATCCACACTGACATAATATCCTTCGTCTTCCCGGTGCGAACGAAGTGAACGCAGGACCAGGCAAGCAAGGATACCGATCCCGCCGAGTATGGCCATCCACCATAGTTCAAACACTAATCCGAAGCCTGCAACAAAGAAGAGCACGGACATGACAAATGGGGTTGACGCATTACTAGGCATATGAATCGGCTTATATTCGATGTTTTCTTTCTTAACGGCATTGTTCGCCTGTTTGATCTCCCAAAAAGCATCGATGCCTTTCACTTCAGGAACGACCGCGAAGTTGTAATGCGGAGGCATCGCAGTTGCGGTTGCCCATTCCAGCGTGCGTCCGTTCCACGGATCGCCCGTCGTCTCTCTCTTCGCATGACGCATGCTATATAATACGTTGTAAACCACGATCATAAAGCCAATCCCCATACCAATAGCACCGATGGTAGAAACAACATTCAATGCTGTCCAGCCATCTTCCGGAAGGTACGTGTACACTCGTCTTGGCATACCTGCAAATCCTAATAAAAACTGCGGTAAGAAGCAGACATTAAATCCAATCGCAAAAAACCAGAACGCCAATTTTCCAAACCGCTCATTCAATTTATGTCCAAACATTTTTGGATACCAGTATTCAAAGCCTGCGAAGCAAGCGAATACGACTCCGGCAATTAAGGTGTAGTGGAAGTGAGCAACAAGGAAGTAGTTGTTATGATATTGGAAGTCTGCTGCTGCCATTCCAAGCATAACGCCTGTTACTCCCCCGATGACGAACGTCGGAATAAACGCAAGCGCCCACATCATCGGTGTTGAAAATTGGATTCGGCTTTTGTATAGCGTGCCTAACCAGTTAAAGATTTTAATCCCCGTCGGTATGGCAATAGCCATCGTCGTAATGGAGAACACATTGTTCAACGCTGCGCTTCCTCCCATTGTAAAGAAATGGTGGACCCAAACAAGGAAGCTTAGCAGCGAGATGACAACTAGAGAAATAATCATCGACTTATGGCCGAACAATGTTTTTCTGGCGAATGTTGAAATAATCTCCGAGAAGATCCCGAATGCAGGCAGAATAACGATATAGACCTCCGGATGTCCCCAGAGCCAGAACAGGTTCGACCAGAGCATCGGATTACCGCCGTCAGTCAGTGTAAAGAAATGCGTTCCGAATAATCTGTCAAAGGTCATTAATGCCAATGAAACGGTTAAGATCGGAAACGCAAAGACGATGATAAACGAGGTGATTAACGATGTCCATGTGAACATCGGCATACGCAGTAATGTCATGCCAGGTGCACGCATTTTGAAAATCGTTACAACAAAGTTTATCCCCGTCAGCAGCGTCCCAATCCCTGAAATCTGTAAACCGAGCAAGTAATAATTGATTCCCGGCCCGGGACTTCCTTCAATGGCCAATGGAGCATAGTTTGTCCAACCGGCATCCGGCGACCCGCCAAATACGAATGATACGTTAAAAAGAATGGCGCCAAAGAAGAAAGACCAAAAGCTTAAGTTATTCAAATACGGAAATGCCACATCTCTTGCTCCGATTTGCAGAGGAATAACGACGTTCATTAACCCAAGCAGAAACGGCATCGCCATGAATAGAATCATGATCGTACCGTGTGTTGTAAAAATTTCATTATAGTGCTGAGGTGTCAACAGTTCGTTATTAGGCACTGTTAATTGCGCTCTCATTAATAATGCATCGAAACCGCCACGGAAAAGCATCAATAATGCAGCAATGATGTACATGATTCCAATTTTTTTATGATCGACGGATGTGATCCACTCGGTCCAAAGCCATTTCCACTTCTTCAGGTAGGTAAGAGCAAATACAATGCCAATTACGGTAAGCGCAATGGAAATATTCGCTCCGAGAATCAATGGATCATCTAGAATTAAATGCTCCTTTATAAACTCAAACATCTGCCGTTCCTCCCCTCTTAATGGCTTGAGTGAGATCCGTGATTGGAGACCTCCACATCACTTTCGCCTTCATTGCCATTTGCTTTCACTTTAATCCCTTTTACTTCAACCCCATATTTCGCGCGAATGTTCATGGCATATTCGGAATTTTGGCCATGATCGACAAACTCCAGATGGGTCGAAGAAAATGACATTTCGTCAACGTTGTCAGGAAGCATTAGCTTTTCATAGGTTTCTTCGGCTAATTTAGGCGCGTTCTGCTGCGTATCTTTCACCCAATCCTGATACTCCTTTTCTTCTAATGCAACAAACTTAAACTGTTGATGCGTCATGCCTAAACCGGTAAAGTTCGAGTTCCGGCCTTTATACTCTCCCGGCTCATCGGCCTGCAAATATAAATCGTTGACCATCCCCGGCATCCCGTAAATTTGGCCGCCGATTTGCGGAACCCAGAAGGAAGCCATAGAGTCTGCAGCAGTTACTTTGAAGAGAATGGGGTGATCTTCAGGAACATTGACGTAATTAACGGTTTCGATATTTTCCTCCGGATAACTGAATATCCATTTCCAATCCGCTGCAGTAGCATGAATGACAATCGGCTCTTTATCGACCGTTGATTTCGGCGGTTCCTTCAATTCATAGAGAGCCTTGGCATTGGGAATCGATAGTGCGGTTACGATAATGATCGGAATGAGCGTCCAAATAATTTCCAGCTTCGTGCTGCCATGCATATCCGGTTTATAATCATTGCTATTATTTTTGCTGTGCTCACGATACTTAATAACCATATAAGCAAACAAAACAAAAACAACGACAAGGATAGCAAGCATAAAGTAAATGGAATACATAATCAGATCCTTTTGAAGGGCACCAACCGGTCCCTTAGGATCCAATATGATGAGGTCGCTTCGAAGAGCCAATACTGTGATGACCAATAGTGATGCTATACTAATCAATACAATAATCCATAATTTTACATTTTTTAACATATCCGTTCCGTTCACCTTCCTCTCTAATTGGGGCTAGCTGGCAGCTTACAGCTATGCTACAACATATAAACTATGATTAGTAGTATAATAATCATTTATCACCAGTTAGCCATTGTTTGTTCAATACTTCCTCACATAACAATCATATTTTATTCACAAATAGATCATTATAAATTTACATTAATTGGTGTCTCCATTCCCCTATAAAGCCGGGCCAATAAATAGTGTCAGCGCGACTCAGGCTTGCGAGCGTGAAAGTCGCAGGACCTCAAAAATATATAGAAATCACGATAGATTACGTTTAAGATTAATGAGGTGAGTACGCTGACGTCAGCGATCGTATTTTGGTCGTCGTCGCGCAGCCTTATTGATGTACATAGGAGGTCGTAAGCGATGAGCCTTCCGGACGCCGTCCAGAAGCAAGTAACCAGACTGTTGAGTCCGCTGGCTGGAACCCCTGTCCGCATCATACGGAGCGAGCCGGTCAGTGCGGGCTGGTCAGGTCAGTTCGAGACGTATCCCTGGGTCGTACGATGCCTCATCGAAGCCGATAATAGCACCCTGCCAGCTTCGGTCATTGTTAAGCTGCGCCGCCTTGCGGCGCATGGACGCAGCGAGCTGTTCCGGTTTCATAATGAAACGGCGGCTTTGGAGTTCTTGACCTCCATTGGCAGCACTATCGGGCCGCAATTTCTCGCCGCTGACGACGAAGCCGGCATTCTTGTTATGGAGGACCTTGGTAACGGCCCTTCTCTGGAGGATCTGCTCATGGGCAGCGATTCCTCCGCCGCCGCGGATGGACTCGTTGCGTTCGCTGAAGCACTAGGCCGCATGCATGCAGCTACCGCCGGTCATGCCGTGAAGTACTACCAGCTGAGAAGCAGAGATGAGAAGACTGACTCCGCCTTTGATCGGGTCAGTATCCTCGGCTTGGGCATTGAGCGCATGTGGTCTTCCCTCCAGGAGATCATGGCTAATTCTCCTTTCTTGCCGGCTCCCCTTGCTATCCATTCCGATATCGACGAGCTGCTTCATGTCCTGTCTGAGCCTGGTCCCTTCCTCGCCTTCTCCAATGGAGATACCTGTCCAGCGAACTGCAGAATGACAGAGAATGGCCTGCGCTTATTCGATTTCGAGCACGCTTCCTTTCGCCATACGCTGCTAGACGCAGCCGCTCTGCGTTTTCCATTCCCGGCCTGCGGGTGCTGGTCCCGTCTGCCTGAACATGTCGCCCGAAGAGCCGAAGACGCTTACAGGAAAGAGATGGCCCGTTCCTGCCCTGGCGTACTCGATCCGGCGAAGTTTGAACATGGACTTACTGTGGCTTGTGCTGCCTGGACGATTGTACGCATGGTGCGGCTGCCCAAACTGGATCAGGGAGATGTCCCTCACCCGATAGGTTTTTCTAGACGGGGACAGCTCCTCGACACCATCGATATTACCGTGAACTGTTCACAGCAATCCCGCAGCCTGCAGCCCCTTGCCTCCTGGCTCGCATCTGTCAGCGATGCCCTCCGTGCACGCTGGCCGCACGTGCCTTCAACTCAGCCTTTCTACCCAGCCTTCCGATAAACGCCAATTTATATCGCTAGGGATACTTTCACTATTAGCATCAACACGGCACATCCTACCAATATGACATTCCTGCGCTTAGTCTCAACTGGAGCCAAAACAAAAAGGCACCCTCGTAGATACGTGAGTGCCTTTTATTGTTCCTCTTGATCATCCGGCTCAATTGGAGCCGTTATCCATCTGCTTGAGGCCGGTGCAAAATAAAAAAATACGTGTCCGAGCGACTTGACCACGCAAGCGTGAAAGTCACTGCAGACACGTATTTACATGTTACTACTAAGATTGAGGACGACGCCCTCACTCTATACGCCTAGGATTAACCGATGCTTCCTTCCATCTCGAACTTGATCAGCCGGTTCATCTCTACCGCATATTCCATCGGAAGCTCTTTCGTGAACGGCTCGATAAAGCCCATAACGATCATCTGCGTCGCTTCCGCTTCCGTAAGGCCGCGGCTCATCAGGTAGAAGAGCTGGTCCTCGGAAACTTTGGAGACGGTCGCTTCATGCTCAAGCGTAATGTTGTCGTTCAGAATTTCGTTATACGGAATCGTATCGGAAGTGGACTGGTTATCCAGAATAAGCGTATCGCATTTGATGTTCGCCTTGGAGCCTTCCGAATTGCGTCCGAACGAAGCGAGGCCGCGGTACGTCACTTTGCCGCCATGCTTGCTGATCGACTTCGAAACGATCGTAGACGTCGTCTCCGGCGCCAAATGGTACATCTTCGCGCCTGCGTCCTGATGCTGCCCCTTGCCGGCAACGGCGATGGAGAGTACCATGCCCTTCGCTCCGCGGCCTTTCAGAATGACGGCTGGATATTTCATGGTCAGCTTGGAGCCGATGTTGCCGTCCACCCATTCCATCGTCGCATTCTCTTCGGCCACCGCGCGTTTCGTAACGAGGTTATAAATGTTCGGCGCCCAGTTTTGAATCGTCGTATAACGCGCGCGCGCATTCTTCTTGACGATGATTTCGACAACCGCGCTGTGCAGCGAGTTCGTGCTGTAGACAGGCGCCGTGCAGCCCTCGACATAATGCACGAAGCTGTCCTCGTCCGCAATAATGAGCGTGCGCTCAAATTGTCCCATGTTCTCGGAGTTGATCCGGAAGTAAGCCTGCAGCGGAATTTCGCATTTTACGCCTTTAGGGACGTAGATGAAGCTGCCTCCCGACCAAACTGCGCTGTTCAGTGCAGCGAACTTGTTATCAGACGGCGGTACGACAGAGCCGAAGTGCTCGCGGAAGATCTCCGGATATTCGCGCAGCGCGGTGTCCGTATCCGTGAAGATAACGCCCTGCTTCTCGAGATCCTCCTGCATGCTGTGGTAAACCACTTCGGATTCGTACTGCGCGGAGACGCCGGCAAGGAATTTCTGCTCGGCCTCCGGAATACCCAGCTTATCGAACGTCTCTTTAATTTCAGACGGCACTTCTTCCCATGTCTTGCCTTGCTTCTCCGAAGGCTTGACGTAGTACTGGATGTCGTTGAAATCCAGATCGTCCATATTGCCTCCCCAACGGGGCATCGGCATCTTGAAGAACTGCTCCAGCGACTTCAGGCGGAAGTCGAGCATCCATTGCGGCTCGTTCTTCATCTCGGAGATCGTACGTACGATCTCCGGGGTCAGACCTTTACCGGATTGAAAAATAGCTTTATGCTCGTCGCGAAACCCATACTGGTATTCGGATAAATCGGGCATTTGTTTAGCCATTGATATAGCCTCCCTTTCGGCAGCGCACCCAGTTGTGCCCTGCCGTTATATTATTGCTGGTTCTCGATCCCTTTACGCAGCGCATTCCAAGCGAGCGTGGCGCACTTGATCCGCGCCGGAAACTTGCATACGCCGGAGAGCGCCTCAATATCTTCGTAGTCCTCGAATTCCACCGGCTCGCCTTTGACGAAGGAGGAGAACTGATCGGCAAGCGCGAGCGCCTCATCGAGCGTCTTGCCTTTGACGGCTTCCGTCATCATAGAGGCCGAAGACAGGCTGATCGAGCAGCCTTCGCCAGTGAATTTCGCTTGCTTTACCTTGCCGTCCTCCACCTGCATCTGCAGCGTAATGCGGTCGCCGCAGGTCGGGTTGTTCAGGCTGATGGAAATCGCATCTTCTTCTAATGATCCGCGGTTTCGCGGATTTTTATAATGATCCATAATGACGCGGCGGTACAAATCATCCAATTGCATAACCGAAGAACTCCTTTGTCTGATGGAGGGCGTCCGCAAGACGGTTAACGTCCTCTTCGGTATTGTATAAATAAAAGCTGGCCCGTGCCGTAGCCGAAACGTCCAGCCAGCGCATCAGCGGCTGACAGCAGTGATGGCCTGCTCGAACGGCGATTCCTTTCGTATCCAATACGGTCGCGACATCGTGAGGATGAACGTCGTCGAGATTGAACGTTACGAGACCGGCGCGATCCTGCTTCGGCCCGTAAATCGTCACCCCATCGATCGCGCTCAACCGTTCATATGCATATGCTGACAATGCGTGTTCATGCGCTTCGATGTTATCGAGTCCGACTTCTTCCAGAAAATCAATCGCAGCTCCGAGTCCGACTGCTCCTGCGATAATAGGCGTGCCGCCTTCAAACTTCCACGGGAGCTCCTTCCACGTCGATTCGCACAAATCGACATGATCGATCATCTCGCCGCCGAATTCGATCGGCTCCATCGCTTCCAGGAGCGCCTTCTTGCCATATAGTGCGCCAATCCCCGTAGGGGCGCACATCTTGTGACCGGAGAACGCATAGAAGTCGCAGTCCAAATCCTGGACATCGACACGCATATGCGGAATGCTTTGCGCTCCGTCTACGACCATCTTCGCGCCATGGCGATGTGCGATCGACGCGATCTCTTTCACAGGGTTCACGACGCCAAGCACGTTCGAGACATGCACAACGGATACGATCTTCGTCCGTTCGCCCACCGTCCGCTCGACGTCTTCAAGCCGAATGCTGCCATCAGGCTGCAAAGGAATGTACTTGAGCGTTGCGCCCGTTGCTTTGGCAACCTGCTGCCAAGGAATGAGATTGCTGTGATGCTCCATAGGCGTCAAGACGATTTCGTCGCCTTCTCCGCATACAGCGCGGGCATAGCTGCTTGCGACCAGGTTCAGCGCCGTCGTCGTGCCCCGCGTATAAATAATTTCCTGCGTGCTGGCCGCATTCAGAAACTTGCGAACCTTCTCGCGGGCGCCTTCATAGGCATCCGTCGCCCGCGAACCAAGCGTATGAACACCGCGGTGAACATTCGCATTGTCCAGTTCATAATAGCGCCTAACCGCATCAATGACGGAACGCGGCTTCTGGGAAGACGCCGCGCTGTCCAAGTAAACGAGCGGATGCCCGTTTACCTCTTGATGAAGAATGGGGAATTGCTCCCTAATCGCCTTTACGTTCATATTTCCAGCTTCCTTTCAAGCAGCTGCTGGAGCTGATCCCGGACCGCCTTGACCGGTATTTCCGAGACGGTCGGAGCCAAGAAACCGTGTATAATAAGCCGCTCCGCTTCCTGCTTCGAGATCCCACGGGACATAAGGTAGTAAACTTGTTCCGGGTTTACCTGTCCGACGCTCGCCGCATGTCCGGCTTTCACGTCATCTTCGTCAATCAGCAAGATCGGGTTCGCGTCTCCGCGCGCTTTCGGGCTAAGCATGAGCACTTTCTCCATCTGCTGGCCGTTCGCCTTCGTCGCGCCCTTCTCGATCTTCGTGATGCCGTTAATGATTGCCGTCGCTTGATCCTTCATAACCGCGCGCGTGACCATCTCGCTCTCCGAGTTGCGGCCGAAGTGAACAGCGCCTGTCGTCAAGCTCATCTGCTGCTTGTTCTTGCCGATGCTGATTGCTTTCGCATCCGATGTCGAGCCGTTGCCTTTCAGCAGCGATCTCGTATCGGACAGCGTATGTCCTTCATTCATATCGCCGACGATCCATTCCATGCGTCCGTCATTCTCGATCAGCGCGCGGCGGATCGTCATGTCGACAACGTTATCTCCCATATGATGGACGGTTGCGAACCGGACATGCGCTCCTGGCTTCACTATTACTTCTACGACAGCCTGTTGGACCAGCGCCTGCGGCTCTGCCGCGGCCGAATAGTCCGATGCCGCATTCTCCACATAGGTCACGCGGCTGTGGCTGTCCGCAACAATCAGCACGTGGCGGGAGAAGCTCGCTTCCGCATCGTCGCTGTGGAACAAGGCTTGCAGCGGCAGTTCCACTTCGACGTTCTTCGGTATATATATGAATACGCCGCCGCTCCATACGGCTGAGTGCAGCGCCGTTAGTTTATTCTCATCCTGCGCCACCACGGTGTTCAAATATTTCTGAACGAGTTCTGCATGCTCGCGCGAGGCGGTTTCCAGGTCGGTGAACAGAATGCCCTTCGCTTGAAGCTCCGGGGACAGCTGCTGATGCACGACGCCGGAATTGCGCTGTACGATCAATCCGGCAGACGCTTCGCCGCTTAAGCTGCGCACGCTTTCCGGCAAATCCGCTGCCGAAGCGACCGGAGACTGCGGTTTAAACGCGCCGATCGCATTCAAGTTCCAACGGTCGATCCGGGTTTTCTCGGGCTTCGGCCACTCCAGCGTTTCCGCGAGTTCCGCTCCCTTGACGCGCCGCTGCGCTAGCCAATCCGGCTCGCCCTTGCTCCGGGACAGCGCTTCGACCGATTGACGGTTTACCGGAGTCGTTAATTGTGTACTCATAGTCAATGCTCCCCCTCCGCTAAACCTGGCCAACCGTTTCGTCGACGATCCCCAGTTCATCTTTAACCCAATCGTAGCCTTCGCTCTCCAGACGCTCGGCAAGCTCCGGTCCGCCCGATTTAACGATACGGCCCTGCATCATAACATGTACAAAATCCGGCTTAATGTAGTCCAGAAGACGCTGATAGTGCGTAATGATCAAGAATCCGCGGTCCTCGGAGCGCATCGAATTGACGCCTGCTGCGACAATTTTCAGCGCGTCGATGTCAAGGCCGGAGTCGATTTCGTCCAGAACGACGATCTTCGGTTCCAGCAGCATCATCTGCAAGATTTCGTTGCGTTTCTTCTCGCCGCCGGAGAAGCCTTCGTTCAAATAACGGTGAGCGAACTCGGGGTTCATCTCCAGCTCCTTCATCTTGCCTTCCATCTGGCGGATAAACTTAATGAGCGAAATTTCCTTCCCTTCCTCGCGGCGCGCGTTGATCGCGCTGCGCAGGAAATCGGAATTCGTTACGCCGGCAATTTCACTCGGATATTGCATCGCCAGGAACAGTCCTGCGCGAGCCCGCTCATCCGTCGCCATATCGAGAACATCCTCCCCGTCCAGCGTGACCTTACCGTCCGTTACTTCATATTTGGGGTGCCCCATTAACGCCGACGCGAGCGTACTCTTGCCCGTTCCGTTCGGTCCCATAATCGCGTGGACTTCGCCGCCTTTAATTTCAAGGTTGATCCCCTTCAAAATTTCTTTATTCTCGATTGCAGCTTTCAAGCCGTCTATCACAAACTGCGTTGCCATGTTATACTGCTCCCTCCGTATTCGGATGTCTCTCTATGCGAGGATTCCATTTATAATTATTCTAAAATGATTCTCATTGATTCTCAATAATCATTTTAATATGAATCCCTATATAAAGCAATCAACACCTCTCCCCAAGTGAGGAAACGTCACACCTTCATCACTTTAAGAGCGCTTCGAATTTCGTTCACGCGGGCGTTAAATTCTTGATCCTCCAGCACGGGCCGCGTCTCCGGCATCGAGACGCCTTCTTCGATTTGAACCCATGACTTGCAGCCGCTGTAGGCTTCTCTCATCGGAATCTCAATCGGATTTGCCAGAATGCCAACCCGCAGCAGCAGCAGGTGAAGAGGCTTCGTCCTTCTCCATCTTAACCGTTCCTCGGCGAACGTGTCCGTCCAAATATGGTATTCCCTTATTTTGTCAAGCTTAGTCTGGTCGTGGATTTCGATATCGTCCACGGCTTCGGCGTATGCACGGAGCTGTACCGTTCCCGCTTGCGGGTCCCACCGCTCGAGCGTCCTTGATATGCCGCCGCGATGCTCCTCCTTAAGCAGCTCCGGCTTCTGATGCTCATAGGCAGGCAATAAATAGAAGCGCGGGCTGACTAATCGAAAGTCGCGCGTTTCCTCCGCGATGCCGCCTTTGCGAAGCACGAGAATCTGCTTGCCTTCGGTCAGCGCATCGACTGCGACCGCCCACTCTTTTAGCGCGATTGCTTCGTTCAAATCGGTCATTTTCTTCCCTCGCAGTCCGCTTGTTTCCTTTCATTGTACCAAACGAGGTATTCCAACGCGAAAAAGAATTCGCTATACTTGTTAAAAAGGTCACACGTACGCGCGAAGGCCCTTATCTATTACCCCATATTGGAGGTGGACAAGCAGTGTCTGCTTATCATCCATTAAACGAAGAAGAAGCGATTGAAATCGCCCGATCCTTAGAAGGCTTTTTTCCGGGATCCGGGCCCTTGAACTGCCGCGAAATCGGCGACGGCAACTTAAACCTGGTATTCCACATCAGCGACCCGGTTAGCGGTCGAAGCCTGATCATGAAGCAAGCACTGCCTTATGCCAAGGTTGTAGGCGAATCGTGGCCGCTTACGCTGGACCGTGCCCGCATCGAGAGCGAGGCGCTTATGCTGGAAGGGAAGCTGGCGCCCGGACTAGTACCGCAAGTATACCAATACAACGCGGATCTCGCCTTGACGGTTATGGAGGATTTGAGCGACCACGTTATCATGCGCCGCGGACTTATCGAGGGCGGACGCTATCCGCTGTTTGGCGAGCATATATCCACGTTTATCGCACAAACGCTGTTCTTTACGTCCGATCTGGGCATGAATCAGCAGGAGAAGAAGCTGAATGTCGGCCGCTTCATCAATCCGGAGCTGTGCAAGATCACGGAGGACCTTATCTTCGACGACCCTTACACCAACGCGGCAAATAACAGCTTCGAGAACGCGATTCAAGACGAGGCGCAGGCGCTTTGGAACGATGAGCAGCTGCACTACGAGGTGGCGCTTCTCCGCGAGAAGTTTCTGACGCAAGCGCAGGCGCTGCTGCACGGCGACCTTCATACCGGCAGCATCTTCATTACACCCGAATCCACGAAAGTGATCGATCCTGAATTTGCTTATTACGGCCCGATGGGCTTCGATATCGGAGCGGTTATTGCGAACCTGCTGCTGAACTACGCTGCTCGCGAAGGCTGGGACAAGAACGAGGCGGCGGCCCAAGACTACCGCCATTATTTGCTGGAAACCGTGCGCGAGGTCTGGACCAAATTCGATGCCAAGTTCCGCGCTTTATGGGACGAGCACGGCAAAGACCGTATGGCCATGACCCCGCCCGGATACAAGGACGACTATATGCTGCGCCTCTTGCGGGATACGATCGGTTATGCAGGCTGCAAGATGGTTCGCCGCATTGTCGGACTTGCGCATGTGGCGGACATCGATCAGATCGAAGACGCCGCAGTTCGGGAACGGGCTCAGCGATCCGCCCTGGCAATCGGCAAATCGCTCATTAAGCTAAACCGCCAAGCCAGCTCAATCGAGCAGCTCATTGAAATCGCGCAAACCGCTGCCGCTTCGGCAAAAGCGTAACGAAAGGGATGAAACGACCATCATGACTCAAACAAACAGCAACGCTCTGCAATCACTCATCTGGACGGACAACCGGCTCGACCTTCTCGACCAGCGCTTGCTGCCCGAGGAAACCGTCTATCTGCCGCTCACAGATGTCGAAGAAGTGTGGGAGGCCATTCGCCACCTGAAAGTGCGCGGCGCCCCGGCGATCGGAATCGCTGCCGCATACGGCGTCCTGTTTGGCAGCCGGAATGTCGATGCCGGCAAGCCGCAGTGGCTTGCCGCAGTCAACGAAGCCGCTGCTAAACTAGCGACATCGCGTCCAACCGCCGTCAACCTGTTCTGGGCGCTCGACCGGATGAAGGCGCGGGCGGCCGAGCTTGCTGACAGCGACCTTACGTTGGAAGCGTGCAAGGAAGCACTCGTAATCGAAGCAATCGCGATCCAGAGCGAGGATGAAGAAACGAACCGGCTGATCGGCGAACATGCGCTGACTCTATTCGAGGACGGCATGGGCGTACTGACTCATTGCAATGCAGGAGGGCTTGCCACCGCAAAATACGGTACCGCGCTGGCGCCATTCTACTTGGCCAAGGAGCAGGGCATGTCCCTGAAAGTGTTCGCGGACGAGACGCGTCCGGTGCTTCAAGGAGCTCGTCTTACCGCCTTCGAGCTGCATCAGGCCGGCGTCGACGTGACGCTTATCTGCGATAATATGGCCGGCATGGTCATGAGCAAGGGCTGGATCAACGCCGTCATCGTCGGCACCGACCGCGTCGCCGCCAATGGCGATGTCGCCAACAAAATCGGCACCTACAGCGTCGCCGTACTGGCGAAGGCGCACGGCATTCCGTTCTATGTCGCTTGTCCGCTGTCGACGATCGACTTGAACACGCCATCGGGCGACCTTATTCCGATTGAGGAGCGCGATCCGGCGGAAGTTACAGAGGGCTTCGGCAAACGCACGGCACCGGGCGGCGTCAAAGTGTTTAATCCGGCGTTCGACGTAACGCCGAATGAATATGTAACGGCTATTATTACGGAGAAGGGAGTCGTTCGGGCTCCGTTCGATACGAATCTGAAGAAGCTGTTCGAAGAATAACGCCTTATTCGCCTTCGCTGACAGGCGGTGTACCGCCACCTCATGCAAAAAAGGGCTTCCTTCCAAGTCGCTCCACCGAGCGCTTCCAGGCGAGGAAGCCCTGTTATTGTTGTGCAAGCGCTTATATCATTAAGCGAACTGCATCCGCGCCCTTCATACCGGGAGCGATTCCCAGCGCTTCCGCTGCCACGGTGACGGATTCAAGAGGCGCATCCATCAGCTCTTCCAGCGTACGGACGCCAACCGCACGTCCCGCAATAATCCCTCGATCTCCAAGGCGCTCGTTCAATAAAGCGACATCCAGCGCACCGCACATAATATACCCTTTGTCTGTCGCAACCGCCAGCAGGGTCGTCTTCGGCAGCTTCACTTCGACGCCGAGCACGCGGACGCCGTCCTCGAGTGAAATGGGAACCATACGCATCATCCGAAACCACCTCCTTTGAACAAAGGTTTCCTTCGATAAGCATTGTGAATTCGCGTATTGCACGCTTCTTCAATATATGCCAAAAGTCCGATTCGGTGTGAGTCTACACTCTCATATGGAGCAAGCCTAATCCGACGCGCTGAATCTGAATTAAAAACTACTTTTATCGCCGGATTAATGATATGATAGAGACATTCACGATATTTACGGAGGCTTTATGAAACCAATCGACAACGATGACGACACAGGTCAAAGTGCCTACTTGTTCAATGTGGATATTCTCGTTGAAGGCTCCGCGAATGCAGTCGCTTTGGAACGGCTGCTGCATCTCTTGAACAACAATTCCGGCGTCCGCGACTTTCGCGTAAATTCCGGCATTCAACTGGGCGAAATCATTCGCGAGCTGGAACAACGCAATGGTTCGAATTACGCAGCGGTCCCCATCCCTGAGCATATGCAGGGCGGTATGACAGCCGCCGTAACGGAAGCCGCAAGCGCAGATGCTTCAAGCGCTGTTTCCAAGCCGAGCATTGCCGAACGAATCCGCGGATATATCGCCGAGAACCGATTAATCCGATTAAGCGTAAATAAAGGACAGGGCGTCAAGCTCAACATCCCGTGCCGGGTCATTCAATTCGATGAAAGCACCCAGCTGATCACGGTTTATCATGTGGATGAGAAACAGGTGTACGCCTTCAATTGGAATGAGATCGACGACTTTGTCGTCTAAGACCGGATCGTTTTCTTCACCGCAGACATCAAGAAACCTCTCCTTGTTCGATGGCAGTACGGCTGCCATCGAACAAGGAGAGGTTTCTTTCTTTTGAATATATTTAAAGAACAGTCCGGATGCAAGGCGAGCTGTAGGATCAGCGGCTGCCTGACTTCCAGAGCGACATGGCCGTAAGCGCCCATGCCGCGATAAAGGCTACGCCTCCGAGCGGCGTGATCGGGCCGAACGCCTTGATGCCGGTTAAGCTGAGCGCGTAGAGGCTGCCGGAAAACAGGAAGATGCCCGCATGCATCAGGCGTCCTGCCCACAGCATTCGCTTGCTCGTACCGATGCGCTCCGCAATCAGCGCGAGAATAAGCAGACCGAGACCGTGGTACATATGGTAACGCACCCCGGTTTCGAATACCTCCAGCATATCCGCCGCAATCTTCCCCTTGAGACCGTGTGCGGCAAATGCGCCTAATGCCACAGCGAGCAGGGCATGAACGGCGCCGTATGTACCTGTTCTTGAAAACATTCTCGATACGCCTCCCTCGATGTATGCGTATAAGCTGAACCCGTGTTTCGAACACTCGTCGTATCTTTCTTCCGTTCAACTTATATCGATTAATATTACTTTCAAGCTTTGCGGTACAAATAAGTCTTTCTTATCCAGGAACAAATCGGTTACAATCATACGAGAACAGCTGCAGCCTCATACCGGAACATAACCACAATATAGGTAAAAGGAGTTCGATTCCATGAACGAATATGAGAACAACACCCATAATCACCCGGACGGCTTCCGCCCTATTCCTGAGCCTGCCATGACCGAACAGCCGAAGAAAATCTCGGGACTCGGCATCGCTTCATTCATTATCGGACTTGTCAGTATAATAACGTTCATCGTATGCATGGTTGTCGTGACCTCTTCCATTATGGACTACATTACCGAAGACGGCAAGCCTGTCATAGATGCCGAAGCGGTCAGTGCCAACGTATCGCTTATCCTCTCCGGACTCTTCCTTCTTGGCAGTCTGGGGCTCTCCTTCATAGGGCTTGTTCTGGGCATTGTCGGAGCATGCATGAAAGACCGCCGCAAAGCGTTCGCCATCGTCGGCATCGTCCTGAACGGGCTGCTCGTTGTGGGAACAGGCGGATTGTTCCTTCTCGGAATATTCCAATCGGCCATATAGCGCTGCATAGCTTCGTCACTGATTTGAATCCGCATGACGGCCTGCGTCATGTGGATTTTTTTGCGTAGGCGCGTCAGCATAAGGCGGTGAAACAACCTTAACAGGCACATTTGCTTCACATAACCGTCCCGGACTTGAATACAATGTTTAACAACCGTATTAGCGCCAAGAGGCTTGTCCGATATGCCACCCGCCGGCTGGTGATGTATAGCAAATCAACGATACGAAAATTGGGGTGAACCAGCATGACAGAACCGTTATTCATCGTATCCCGTGAAGATTGGACTTTGCACCGCAAAGGATATACGGATCAAACCCGGCATCAGGAGAAGGTACGCGAAGCCATCAAGCAGAATCTTCCGGATATCGTTACCGACGAGAGCATCGTATTGTCCAATGGCAAGCGTACGATCAAAGTACCGATCAAGAGCATCGACGAATACCGTTTCGTCTATAATCACAACAAGAAGCAGCACGTCGGACAAGGCGACGGCGATACGCAAGTCGGCGATGTGCTCGGAGTTGACCCGCAGGAGTCGAAGAGCGGGCCCGGGAAAGGCCAAGGCGCCGGCGATCAGCCCGGGGAAGATTATATGGAAACCGAGATCAGCATGGCTGAATTGGAGGATATGCTGTTCGAAGAGCTCGAGCTCCCCAACCTGGAGCAGAAGCAGAAAGAGCAGGTGCAGACGACCGATATCGTATTCCAGGATATTCGCAAGAAAGGCATCATGTCCAACCTGGACAAGAAGCGAACCCTTATCGAAAACCTGCGGCGCAACGCCAATGCGGGAAAATCGGGGATCGGCGGCATATCGCCTGACGATTTGCGTTTCAAAACCTGGCAGGAGGTCATCAAGCCCGAGTCCAATGCAGTCGTACTCGCGCTGATGGACACTTCGGGCAGTATGGGTTCATTCGAGAAATACTGCGCCCGCAGCTTCTTTTTCTGGATGAGCAAATTTCTAAGACGCAAATATGAGCATGTCGAGATGGTCTTCATCGCCCATCATACGGAAGCGAAGGAAGTGACGGAAGAGGAGTTCTTCACACGCGGCGAGAGCGGCGGGACCATCTGCTCCTCGGCCTATCAGAAAGCGCTGGACATTATCGACAGCCGGTACCCTACCGCGAATTGGAACATCTACCCCTTCCACTTCTCGGACGGCGACAACCTCACCTCCGATAACGAGAAATGCGTGAGGCTGATTGAGGAGCTCATGAAGCGGTCCAATTTGTTCGGCTATGGAGAAGTCAATCAGTATAACAGGAGCAGCACGCTAATGTCGGCTTATAAACATATCGGCAATAAGAAGTTTCTGTACGCGATCATTCGGGAGAAGAGCGAGGTATACAAAGCATTGAAAACCTTCTTCTCCAAAACTGCAAGCAGCGTATAGGCTTCATACGGTGACTGTTCATATGAAAATAACAAGCCCGTATGCGCGAGTGAGCGATACGGGCTTGCTTATGCCAGATTATGCAGAGCAGTCTGTACAGGTGCAGCACGGTTATGAGCGAGTGAGCTGTTCCTGCCCTGAACCGGTTTGTGCCGCGAAATGCGCCAGCTTGCTGAATAAGTCTCTGAAGACCGGGTCCCGATGGGCGTAATGCGCCGAGCGAATGAGGTGCCGGGATGTGTCGCGGCTCCACGTCACCTGGTCGGTCAATACGGGGCTGTTCACGAGCGTCGTCGGAATCCAGCTGGCATCGATCAGCCATGCGACGACAGAGATATCCCAGATCACGCGGGAGTATGCAAAATGATCGCTGCTGCAGCCTTCATACCGCTCTGCCAGGAAATCGCCGATTGCCCCTTGTCCCCTCACATAGCGGTCAACCTCCGGAAGCGTCGTATGCAGATGAGAGGCGACCCCCATACAAGGCACAAGCACGGCCGGGACGCCGCAATTGAAGATGACTTGCGCAGCCGGCACATCCTGAATCAGATTAAACTCCCTGGCATCGTTCCAGTCCAAGGCATTCCCGCCCAGCCATACGACAACGATTTTCTCGATGATGCGCGGCTCCAGCAGAATGGCGGATGCCACATTCGTAATCGCGCCGATTGCAACCACATAGAGCGGTTCATCGTCCGGCGCGGCAAGCGCCTTGGCGATCAGGTCGCGCACCGCTTCGCTCTCTACCGGCTGCTCCTTGTCCGGCAGATAACGGTCGGATCCGCGGAAGACAAACCCGTCCGCCGGCACATTCATACGCGTCAGGATGCGGATGATTTCATCATAGCTCTTCTCCATCCCGTCCTTCGGACCTTCCGACAGATCATTGAAGAATGGCGCGGCATATACGGCCTGAAGGTTAATCCGCTCCTTGGACAGCAGCGCGTATACCAGCGCGAACTGATCGTCGATCTCATTGTAAGTGTCGGTATCGAGCACCATGTTGATCCGGCCGGACGGCGGCCGCAAACGGCGAAGACGGACTTCATCGGATATGATTGGAAATTGCATCGGCATAAGTATATTCCCCTCTCCTCTTAGATACCCTCCCTATTCTATGCGCTTGCAGAGCTTGACACTATTACAAACTGGCTTTCTTCTTATATAAGTTGGCGATGGATTTCATTCAACGTCGGCAAGCGAATAGAACGATATAACAAAAAGAAGAAGCAGCAATATGCCGCCTCTAATCGCTGCTCTGAGTTCCGAGTACCTCTTCCAGTGTCGGCATGCCGTCCTGTGCTCCGAATTTCTGCACGGATAGGGAAGCTGCCGTTACGGCAAATGAAACCGCGTCATGCATAGGCTTGCCCTGCGCTAGCGCAAAGGCCAGAGCCGCATTGAAGGAATCCCCGGCGCCGGTCGTATCGACCGGCTTTACTGCAGGCGCCCGAAACGTTGCGAGCTTGCCGTCAACCGTATAAGACGCCCCTTTCTCACCGCGCGTTACGATAACGTTGCAGCCGTACCGGTTCTGAAATTCGGCGATGGATGAAGCAAGCCGATTCTCATCCTGGTCATCCGTGCCGCTAATCAGCTCCCATTCGGTCTCATTTGGCGTCATGTAATCGGTCAATTGCAGCAGCCCTTCTGGCAGCGGCCTGGCCGGTGCCGGGTTCAGGATCGTAAGCGCCCCGCCGCTCTTGGCCAGCGTGAACGCCTCCATAACGGCTTCCAGCGGCACTTCCAGCTGCGCCATCACAATATTGGCGGTCTGGATCGCTACCTTGCGCTCCCTCACGTAAGCGGCCGTGCACGATTCGTTGGCGCCGGGTACGACCACGATACAGTTGTTATCGGGCGTATGCGAAATGTGCGCCGTCCCGGTCATCCGTCCTTGAACAGCCTCCAGCCCGTCAAGCCCGATGCCGTTATCCTTCATCTGCTGCAGCAGCGTCTCGCCGAACATATCTTGTCCGACGCAGCCGATCATTCGGGTATCCGCCGTCAGGCGGGCGCAGCCCAGCGCCTGGTTGGCGCCTTTGCCGCCTGGAATATAATGTACCTCTTCGCCATGGATCGTCTCGCCAATCTTGGGCATCCGTTTCATCGAAACGACGATATCCATGTTCAAACTGCCTACCACCGTAATTCGCGGCGTAATCATACCTTATTCATCCTTTCAACCTAACGGCTCGTCAGCTTATATCGGCTATCTCTAACCAGCGCGAGCCCTTGACCTTATCCTACACAACGAAGCCGCAGAGAGACTATCCGTTTCTGGCGGTATGTTTATAGATTTTGGAGCAAAAAATGTTCCCGGTAAGCCTTGGGCGAGCTTCCGGTATCTTTCTTGAACATCATACTGAACTGTGGAGCATTGCTGAAGCCGCATTCCAGCGCAACCTCAGTTGCCGTCTTATCGGTATCAAGCAGCATCCGTTTGGCCTGCTCCAGCCGGTTGCGGATCATAAACTGGGTCGGCGAATAACCCGTTTTCTCCTTGAAGAAATGACGAAAATGATCATAGCTGTACCCGAGACTGTTCGCCAGGGCAACCATGTCAATCTTTTCGGTACAGTACTGCTCCATATATTTTTTGGCGTAGGTGACCTTATCGCTCGTTTCTTGCTTGGGCAGGCCCTTCATGAGCCTTGCGGAAGCCGCGATCAATTGGCACAACAGGCCGTGCAGAGCCATATCGTAATAATTGTCCTTGCTGCCCAGCTCATCCAGCATCTGCTTCAATATCCCCCGGATCGTTCCTTCCTTATCCTCATACAGTCCATTCTCGAACCGAACGCGTTCATTGTCGTAATAGAAACAGATGAAGATGACCTCCGTATCGGTCTCACGGTATTCATCATGCTTACAGCCGGGCTGGATAATGGTGAAGGTGCCGTCGGAATAACGATACGGGATGTCTCCGATCTTCGTCGTCCCGGTCCCGCTCACATAATAAACCAGTTCATAGTTGGCATGACTGTGATCGTCGATATGAGTCCGCTCTCCCCTTACCGTGTGATACAAAAAATCAAAGGAGAATTTCACCCAATCCCTCCCCTTGCATGCTGCCGACATCCGGCTGCTTCATGTTATCTCCATTATAAGGGATTAGGGCAGCGTAGCAAGCAGCCCCTTCATCCGATATTAAGCGCCAAGGGGCTGTCCATGGGTATGGGCAACCCACGAACAGCCCCTTGATTATGCCACCTATAACCATCTGTGCGCGAAGCGGTCACCGCGGTTCCAGAAGTCCGGATCTGGAACCGGCTCTGCCGCCCAGGACAAAGACAAGCACCCCGATCCAGCCGATAATCGAAGCGCTGGTCAACAGCACGGTCAGCGATACGCTGTCCACGAGTACCGTACTGAGAATCGGCGCGATCGTTCCGCGGATACCGAACAGCATCAGATGCAGGCCGAAGACGACGGCTTCCCGTCCAGGCGCCAGACGGAACACATAGGCGAGAATGCCGATATCCCAGATCGCATCCCCGATCCCTTGAATCCCGCTGCCGACCAATACGGCGGAGTAATTGCCGAAGAACGCATATAACATCGGAACGACGGCGAAGGCCGCAATCCCGTAGACCATCGTATGCTTGGCCGAGAAACGGTCGATAACCCATCCGATCACGAAGTAACTGATTAATAAGCATGCATAGTAAGTGGCGCGCGCATAGCCGATTTCCAAATTGCTCAATTGCAGGCGATCCACCTGAATGATTTGATAGAGCGGATTAGCCAATATATTGCCGAAGCCGGAGAAGAAGGTGGCGAGCAGGAAGATGCCCAGTTCGCGGTTCTGCTTGATTACCGTCATCTGCTCTCTCAGCGAAGCACGTTTGGCCGCCGGGGCAGGAACAGGCTCCGTTCCTCCGCCCTCCCGCAGCTTCGAGAAGACGAGAATCGAAATGACTCCCGTAATGGAGGCAACCATCAGCGGCCCGGAAGGGCCAGAAACGTCCATCCAGCTTCCGACCAGGAAGGCCATGGGGATCATCAGCGCCCCCATCATAATGCGGACATTCGCCATCAGCTTGCCGCGATGCTTCGCGGGATATACGCGCGTAATCATGGCTGCGTATGCAGGGGCTTGTATGCCCATTAAGATCTGGAAGACGAGCGCAGCCGCCACGTAAACGAGCGGAACGCCGAAGAAAGCCGGGAGCAGGATAAGTGCCCGGCCAATCAGGTTCGGAATAATCATATACGGCTTCGGATTGGATCTCTCAATTTGAGCCGCCCAGAGCGGGGAGAACAGCAGACCGATTGCGGGCGCCGCAGCAAGCAGGCCAACCTGCAAATTCGTAGCGCCTTCACGAATCGCCATCGGAATGTAAAATTGGTTGAAAACCACGTTGAACATACTGAACAGTACGGAAGCGATCGCATCGATCCTGTAATTATGTCTGGCTGTAGGATCCAATTGAAGCTTCAATCGGGACATGTTAATCGATCTGCCCGCCATTATCCATCCTCTGCCCTTCTCCAATGACTTAATACGCTAGTAGTCTCGCATGGATAACTATCATGATGCTCTATTATAGGGCATGTCCATCATAGATTATCGGGAGAAACCCGCCTATATAATGAATAATAGATGGTATATCAAAATAGTCAATAGAACTTCTCACAGGGGACCCGCAGACGACACTATTTATCGGGTGAATAGGATGACAATGTCGAATAACGGCTGCTTGGTCAGCGGCGCTGCATGAAAGCTGATCCCCCGTCATTCCTCCCCTTGTGATTGTCCACACTAAGAATGCTCCGAGATTGCCGCCGTGGACGTTTCCAAGCTTCTTACCGTTAGTGTGTGAGTACTGCGTAGTTATTGGAGCTACTGCACGTATTATATGGACATAGGATTCGCTATTCGCTGAATATAGGCCGATTTACGACAGCAGCGGACACCAAAGCCGTTATGCGCCCCAGCCCCATCCATTTAGGGGCATTATGGCACAAATAAAGACTCTCATGTCCGCAACACTCGCAAAACGACCTTGAATAATACATTAACGGATCTCAAGTCCGTTCCCTGTTAAATCGAACAGCAGTCGGATTCCACTTGTTGTTGTACAAGCTATCTTACAATTTCAACCCTGAACGGGTTCGATATTTGAGTGCTGTCCTTCCTTGTGCCCTAACGATATCACGAGTAGAGATGAAATAAAATGCCGGTGACAAACGTCCTGGCCACTTCGACATCCCTCTCTAACACTTACCAAATATTTACATTACGGCAAATCAGGTTTCGACAGGATATATGGAAGTAAAGACGCTATCAGAGGCGGGAGATAGCTGCTCCGGCGGCATCCCGGTATCGTTTCACAGCAAGAATCACCCATCGCATGAATGGGTGATTCTTGTAGGATTGGGAGCTACCCGGTGCTTTGGGCATTCTTCTTGTAGATGGATGGCGATACGCCGGTGTACTTCTTGAACGTCTTCGAAAAATAAGTCAAATCGTTAAAACCGACGCCATAGCACACATCGGTCACGGTCAAGTCGGACCGGAGCAGAAATTCGGTCGATTTATTGATTCGCACGTCGTTTAAGTAATCGTTGAACGTTTTTCCGGTAAACGATTTAAACAAATGGCAAAAATACGTTTTTGATATTTTGGAATATTTGCAAATGTGCTCCAACCGGATTTCTTCGTCGTAATGCTTCTGGATATATTCAACCGCCCGATTAATATTGGGCCAATACTTGCCTGACTTATCCTCCTGCAGGGAGGCATTATTCTGCCCGGTTTCCCGGATAATGTAGGACAACAGCTTGAGCAAGCTGCCTTTCAGCACAAATTCGTAATAGTCCTTGAATCCCTCGTACTCCTCCACCATATCTTGAAATAGCGTTTGAATCCGGTGTACATTAGCGCCCGATAACGGCAATTTCGGTATTTCGTTCAGTTGGCTTATCCGGAACGGATAGTCGATAAATTCCGGCTGAAATTCGCACCCGTAGATTTCCAGCTTGTCGGTGTCGAATTCAAAGCTGTGCACGGCATAGGGCGGAACGACAAACATGCTTCCCTTCATCATAGTGTACTCACGGCCTTGAATGATGTGTTTGAACGTTCCCTTGCTCACATACCAGATTTGCACATAATCATGAGCATGAGGCAGTTCAATACTTCCGAATGTCTCATCGATTTTATACAGCTTGCAAGACATATTCTCCCGCATTTCAAACTTTGCTGAGAAAAACCGGATTCCGGCCATACGTATCACTCACCTCGCATGTTTCCAAGATTAGTTGGACTGGACTAGAGTGGCGGCTGCATCCTTCATTACTGCTTGACGTATGTTCCCTTGACAAATTGGTACATCAGATCGTAATTCTCGCGAACGGCCGGGTCTTGGCTTCTCGCGCTGTCCAGCAGGGCTGTGTTGCCTTGATAATGAGCTTTGTACGCGCCTGTCATATAACCGTAGTCGACCCCTCCGTTCAAATAATGGATGTACCGTTCCTTGAACACCGGATCGGTATTCATCCGTTCATCCAGCTCCATCTCCACGCCGATGCCATACTGCTTCGCCAGCTCCGCCGCAGCTTGGATGCGCGAAGGGTCCATTTCGTCGAAGAAGAAGTTCGGCTGGTACGCTACAGCGTCAAAGCCCAGCTCCTCCCAAGCAAAGATGCCGCCGCCGTAGAAATAGGGGATCCAGAAAAACTTCTGTTTCTCCTGATGCACGAGCCCGCTCGTGTACTGGATAATTTTCTTATCGTTGGCATCGTACAGATCGGCGCCTTCGTTCAGCCAATACATGCCGGACAATTCCAGATTGGAGTAGTTCTTCTCCGCCCAGCGCTGCTTGACCTGGTTCATATACCATGTCACGGCTTTCTGCTTATCCAGATAAGCCGATTCCATGCCAACCTGGTCCGGATTGAAATTCTCCATAACGCCGTCGCCGTCCACGTCCCCGAATTCCCCTACCGCATCGCCCGGGTTCGGAACCATCAGCACGACCTTCACCTTATGCTTGGCCTCGCCCAGCTTGCCCGCGACCTCCTTGGCGGCTTCGTTGAGCTGCCACATGTCGCCTTGCGCCGCAAATGTCTTGTCCAGATACCACTGCCAATCCGCGAATTTCGCATTGATGCCGAAATCCCGCTGTCCGTCCTGCGTCCGCAAACCAAGATACAGCACGCCATCGTAGAACCAGTCGACAGGCTCGCCTTGACCGTCTATATAGCTAATGTACGGGATAATGTTGTCCTTCGTCCAGTCTCCCGCTCCGCTGTCATAGTGTCCATTATACAGCAGCGCCAGATTGCGGATGCCGTCCGTCGCTTTGCCCGGCTGCAGATAAGCCGGCTGCTCCGGCTTCAGCTTGACGGCATGCTTCGCTTTGCCGTCGACGCCCCAAATTTCGATTTCGTCGATGAAGGTCCACACCTGGGTCATAAACGTTATTTTGACATACCGCGTATAGACCGCCTGCGCATTCTTATTGTCTTTCGGCAGGCCGTCTTCCGCAATGTCCCAGACAAAATTCTGATCCGTTGCCGGACCCGGCGACCAGAGCGGGATAGCGGAATTCATGTCCTTCAGCGGCGCCCAATTCACCCCGTCATCGGACACATACATCGAGACCGCATTCGGGTAGAAGATGCCGACTCCCGTATCCTGAATGAAATGCGCCTTCACGGCATGAATCGATTGATAATCCTGCAAGTCAAAGACAACTTCCCGCGTAAGTCCTCGAAGATGGCCCTGCCAAGCCGGGTCCATAAAGTCTAACGACCCGTTCACGCCATCGGTCAGCTCGTTACCGGAATCCGGATAGGACTCGTAAGGATCCTCCGACAATTGATAGCTTAAGCCTGAGGCCAGATTTCTGGGGCTTTCCGCGTCCTTCTTGGCCAGCGCAGTCGAAGCAAGCGCAAGCAGCATAACGACTGTTAACATGAGGGTAAGTCCTTTCCTTACAGAAACCATCAAATTACCTCCTCAGATTCAAATGGTTTATTTCATGCTTCCACATTCTTAACGTCCGGCTCGCGCACCTAGTGCGCGTTCATATCCACCTCCCCTCGGTGCCGGATGGCTTCTACAAACCGCTTCGTAATCTCCTGCGGCCGTGTAATCGCCGTTCCGATCACAACGGCATGCGCGCCCGCTTCAAAGCAGCGAAGGCAATCGCCTGCCGTCCAGATGCGGCCTTCTGCCAATACGGGCACCCGCTTCAAGCCGGCCAGCCGCCGCACCAGCTCGAAATCCGGCTCCTGCTGCTGCAGGCTGTAGGACGTATAGCCGGACAAGGTGGTGGACACCAGATCGGCTTGCAAATCCATCATGCGGACGCCTTCCTCGAAGGTGGATACATCCGCTACGATGGCGACCGAAGGGAATCGTTCGCGCAGCGAGCGAATGAACTCCTCCAGGGCAAGACCGTCCGGCCTCGTTCTTGCGGTCGCATCCACGGCGACGAAATCGGCGCCGGCGGATACGATTTGCTCGACTTCGGTCATCGTCGGCGTAATGTAAATGTCGGAGTTGTCGTAGATTCGTTTGTACAATCCGATGACCGGCAGCGAGCAGCGATTCTTAATCACTTCGATGTCCTTCGGCGTATTGGCGCGAATGGCGACGGCCCCGCCCTCCTCGGCGGCGACGGCCATGGCCGCCATCATGTCCGAGCCGAATAACGGCTCGTGCTTCAAGGCTTGGCAGGATACGATACATCCCGCCTTTAATCGATTAATGAGTGCGGTTTCCATCCGTTCCACTCCTTCGTCTGTAGAAAGATCATCTTAGCCCACAAGCCCTGTCCGCTCTACGCTTTCGACGAAATAGCGCTGCGCGAACAGGTACAGCAGGAAGATCGGCGCAATAGCGAGAAGCGTCGCGGTATTGATAAGCAAGGATACATAGGAGTACTCATCCCGGATGGCCAAGAGGTTGGATGGGAGAATGTACAGCATTTTTGACAAGACGACGGAATTGGCCATATACAAGTTGGTGAAATAGTCATCGTTCCACTGCCATACGAAGGAGAACAGCGCAACGGTAGCCATCGCCGGGATCGCATTGGGCAGCATGACTTTGAAGAACGACTTCATGATTCCCGCTCCGTCCACATAGGCGGCTTCCTCGAGCTCCTTCGGAAGCCCCCGGAAAAATTGCCGGAATATATAGATGTACAGCCCGTTCTTCATCCCCATCGCCGTCGCCGACGATATGAAGAACGGCCAGTAGCTTTCCAGCAGGTTCACGCCCGGTTTGCCGGTGAACAGGCCGTACAGCCCGAATACGTCGAAGAAGCGGAAATGCAGATAGGTCGGCGCCATAATCGTTTGCGGCGGAATCACGATCGTGAATACGACCAGCGCAAACACGATGCTGCTGCCCTTAAACTTCAATCTCGCAAATCCGTAACCCGCCAGCGCGCAAGAGATGACTTGGAGCACAGCCGTTCCGGCGCTCAGAATGAAGGTGTTCGTCACGGCCTCGAAATAATCCAGCAGCTCGATCGCCTTGTAAATATTGTCCATCGTAAAGTGCCGGGGGATCCAGACGATCGTCGAATCGAAGATATCGGCGCGATCCTTGAAGGCGATCGACAATTTGGTCAGAATCGGGTAAATAATGATGAAGCAGATCCCGAACAGAAGAAAGCTTCGGACTATAATCCACAGCACATTTTTCACTTTATCGACCGGCCGGTAGCTGCTGTTCCACTCTCTCACAGTGGCGGCGGCTGAAGCGCCGCGGTTAGGGGTTGCTGCTTTCATACGTATCCTCCCGCCTAATCATAGTAGAACACCCGCTTGGAAATGATGGTTGTCGAGATCAGCAGAATGATCGAGATCAAGACAAAATACGCCCAGGACATCGCCGAGCTTAAACCGAAATTCAACTGCCGGAACGCAATGTCCTTGATGTAGTTCGTAACATTGTTCTTGTAGAACGAGTCGACGATCGAATATACCGTGTTCGTTAATATAAGCGGCGTCATCATCGGGAACGTAATTTTCCAGAACGATTCATACCCTGTCGCTCCCTCCATCTTGGAGGCTTCGTACAAGGACGGCGAAATCGACTGAATCCCCGCCAGGAAAATGAGAATCTGGACGCCGGAAGACGTCACGATCTGATAGATCCGGTCGACCGCCCCGGCAAAATAGAAAACGACGGATCGGCTCATGCCGGCATCCAGCAGAAAAGGAATCAGGTCGAAGCCGCTAAGGCCGGTATAGTTTCCTTCCATGTCGTTAGCGGCCTCGCCCATCATGGATGCCAAATAGTTGCTGCCGTCCAGGCCCGCGATGACCCCCGACGCCATCACGACGGGGAGGAAGATGATCGACCGCGTCAGCATCCGTCCCCGGAATTTTTGCGAGAGCAGCGTCGCCGTGAACAAACTGAAGAAAATGATCAGCGGCACGTTCAGCAGCATCTTCGTCACCGCTTCCGTCAAGCTCCGGTTAAACCAGGTATCGACGAAGAACGCTTTATTGAAATTAGCCCATCCGACGTATTCAAGCGAGTAGCCTGTCGCGTTAATGGTCAATTCGCTGAAGCTGAACCGGATCGACTGGTATAAGGGGACGGCCATCAATAGCAAGAATCCGATTATCCACGGGGAAATAAACAACACGCCAAATATCGATTTTTTCCTCTCCAGGCTGAGCAGACGTTTCTTTGCCATGTGCGATTCACCCCTTCACCTTATAGTGCTCGGCTTCAATCGTTTCGCCGTCGACCGTAACCGCTTCATAACCGTAATTGACGATAACGGACAGACCGTTCTCGTAAGTCGTCTCGTAGACGCCTTCATCCAGCTTCTCGTGCTTGATCATGCGCTGCCCCCGGACCTGCTTCAGAATGCCGTTCACCTCGCGGTAGATTTGCTGCGCTTCATCCATCCAATCCTTGTAATAGGTCGCATACAGCTCCTTATAAATATTGGGATTGATCGAAGCCGGATCCTTGTACATCCATCTGTAAAAGACATTCGATCCCGTCTCGAGCGATTTCAGCACCGACTTGCGGATATTCTGATCGTCGTTATAATTGAACGGCTTGCCGGCATAATCGACATATCCGTGCAGCACCATCTGATAGAACGGAATCGATTCGTCCGCCAGCTGATAACGGTTGCTCTCCAGCGGCACATGGAGCAGTTGGCTGGCATAAGGCAGCACGAACGCATTGCCCCCGCTGACCATCAGCTCCGGCGCTTCCTCCTTAAGCCGTCCGGCCTCGGCGGTTATGGTTCGTACCGCAAGCTGCCTGTCGACCGTTTCCCCGACCGTAAAGTCCGAATTGACTTCCTCGCCCAGGTCGTGCAGGGACAGGGCGCCCGGATTATAGTCCCGGTAATCCTCCAGAAACTCGTCGATAAGACCGCCGAGCTTATTCGGAGACAAGTTATAATGCGAGAACAGGTCATAGTTCTTCTGATAGGTGGCCAGATCGTACGTATAGATCTTCGTAATTCTCCGCGACAGGAACTGCGCGGCATCCCGGGAAGGGCTGTAGCCCGACTTGCGGTATACCCGAAGGAAGGAAACATCGGGATACAAACCGCCGCCGTCCTGCTTCAGCCGCTCGGCAAGCGCTTTCCATTCCTTGCGGGTGCCGAGGACGCTTTCGTGCCTGACCTTGGTCGGAATGCGATGCTCCAGCCCGCCGTTAAACCAGCCGTTATAGCTGACTCTTATATTGCGGATGTCCTGGGCGTTCAGACTGTCCAGCAGCTTATTGGCCTGTGCGAAATCGGTTAAAGGCTCCTGCGTATCGTAAGGAATTCCGAGCAGACTGTCCGGCTTGGACATGCTGCCGAGCAGCTCCAGGTAGAACGGGGCATCTCCCTTCGCCTGCATCGTCTTCATGCCGTATTTCTGTTCGAGATAATGGCGGTAATACGCAGCCATGCTGGAATAATCCGCCTTCTCGCCGTTAAGAAAGCCGTACCGGATTTGCAGCTTGCCTTGATACATCCGATTAGGCGTCCGGATCGTTTGCTCCGTATTGCTCAGCTGTACGACATCTTTGGGCAATACGGTAAAGACGCTGCTCACCGTGTTGTATTGATGCAGCCGGCCGCTAATATCCGCCGTCAATTTGGCCAATGCCTCGCCATCCTCGATAATGCCGAACAATGCGGCATCGCTGCGTTTCATTCCGAATACCGGCAGCCGGCTCGATTCGACCGTTACGGCCTTCTCCGTCTTGCTCATCGACCCATCGTCGCCATAGATCGGGAGGATCAGCGGCTGGGACAGCAGCTTTCCGTTGTTCAGGTTAATGAGCGCTCCCGAACCGTCGGGCACAAGCATGTAGCCTTGATCGCTCAGCCCCATTGCCCCGAAGCTGCCGAGCAGCCCGATCGAATGAATGCGATACGGCTTGCCGTCTTCAATCTTGGTCGTATCGACCGAGGCGATCAAACTGTCGCCATCGAGCGAATATTGCAGCGGAACGGTAAATTTGGCGGCGCCTCCGCCTTCATCGGACGCTTCCACGCCGTTTTCTTGATTGTCCGCGGCCAAATCCTCCTCGGTATAGCCCGCTAATTCAAACAGCGCAATCAGCCGCTTGAGGGCAGCCTTCGGAATTTCCCGCCGCTCGTAAATTTGCGTCTCCTTGTTCAGCTTGAACCGGGCGTCGAGCTCTTCCTTATCGCCTTCATCGTTCAGCTTGTTCATCAGTTTCTCTTCGAATCTTGCTTTACTGATTTTTTGCGGGATCGATTCGATTCCTTTCTCCGTGCTCCCGAACCGGTAGGTTACCGTAACGCTGCTGTCCGATTGCTCGATATCGAATTGTTTATACTGAACGCTGTCCGTATAGCTGTCATAGCTCTGCGTCTGATTGTTCCGGACCAAGTAGACGAGCTGCAGCTGGGAAGATAGATTGGACAGAATTTGCGGTGTTGCCAGCGGATCCTTCTCGCGGTCAGCCGGATTCGATCTCCATATTTGGCCGCTTCGTTTATCCAATACCGCCACTTCAGTTGTCTGCTTGTTCATGAATAACCGGAGCGTCCCGTTCTCCAGTACAGGATCCATGCCTGCCGGAGGCTGCAGATCAGACGGCGCGGCCGTACCCGATTCGTCAAAAACCGGTATGCTCTTCTGCGCGGCTGGATCCTTACCCGCCGCAGGCAGGCTGCCGGAGCGGATCGGATCCGGAGCGAGGACGGTTCCATAGACGATAACCGCAGCAATAATAACAAACAGGGTTGATACGGTTAGAATGTGTTTCCAATATGCCGTCACCTTCCTCACCCCTCCCCGATCCGGAACTTGATCTCTTGGTATATCGTCGTTCCGAACTGTAATATTTGCTGCGCAAGGCTGACCATCAGCATGCCCAGGAAGACGATGATTCCCATGACCAGCAAGGTCAGCAGCATCGTGACGACCGTCTTCAGCACATTGTACTGATGTACGGTCAGCATACCGATGAATAACAGCAAGACGAACCACAGGTATGCGAATGATTCGATCAAACTGTAGAAGGATACTTCCTTCAATGTGATGACTCTGGAGAACAAGAGGAGCGGTCCCTGCACAAGCAGCAGCGGAATCAGCGCCACACCGGTCGCCATGACGATTTCCTTGAACTTGCCCTCGCCGTCCATGAGCGTCGTGATCGACCAGTTGGACACGCACCAGAGGAAGAACGGCAGCACGATAAATTTAAGCTCATCCAGACTGTTGACGACCATATCGTTGACCGGATTAATGACGAACCCGGAATATTGGCGCCTCAAAATCGACATGATGGTGAGCAGGAGCAGTATGAGAAGGGTGAACCATACCCTGCCTTTCTGCTCGTATTTCATCGCCCAGAATCCGTTGAACGGTCTGAATAACGTCTGCCAAGCCGAGCGGATGACGCCCGGTTCCGTATCGCGAACCCGGATGAGCTTGAAGGCCAGGATCAGCAGCACAATGGCGACGACACTGACAGACGCAATGGTGGGGAAGTGGTTCCACAACCATTCCTTCCGGTACCGGTCGAATGCCTTGGAATAATAAACCGGATGCGTCCCGAGCTTAAAGCTTGCCATCGCCGCATAGTTATTGTTCTGCACAAGCTCCCCTTTGCCGATCCCGAGGTAAGCCATTTCCAGATTCCGGTTTAATTTCAATGCCTCCTGCCACCACTTGACGGAATTGCTCTCTTCGCCGAGGTCGTTATAGATGACGGCACTGCGGATGGCTTCCCCATACCGCGTCGGCTCGAACACGGTCAGATGATTCAAGCCCCTATCCAGAACAACGATGCGGTCGCCGAGCACGCTCACTTCCACGGGAGTCTTGAATTGCCCGAATTGCTCGCCGAGCGCGCCGAACTGGTACATCATTTTGCCGTCCTTGTCGTACGTGAAGATCCGCCCCCGCTTCGTGTCCAGGATGCTATAGATCCCGTTCTTATCCGGAGCGACGCTGACAATCGTGGAACGCCCCTGCCTGGTGCCTCTGAACGATGTGCGGATGTCGCCGGACGGCGTGAACCAGCCTTCGCGGCGCAGCACGTCGGAGCCCGAAGGATTGAGCCGCCGCACCGGCTCCGCCGAGGTGCCGTCACTCGTCGTCACATATAGAAAATCCTCTTCGTCGATATCGATATTGTTGAATTCAACGGGGATGAACAAGGCCATCGCTTCCCGCTGCGCTTTGGTCGAGACCTGCTTCCAGAACCATTCCGCCGGATCGACCATAACCTTATTCACGCCGATAAATCCGGTGAAATTGCCTTCCGAGTCGAACTCGATGACGCCGTCGAATACCCCTTTGCTGACGACATAGAGGCGTCCTGCCGTATCGACAACGAGCTTTGTCGGCACGTAGGTGAAATTAGCCCGCAGAATATCCGCCTTCGGCGGGCCGATCTCGCGGATGAATTCGCCGTCCGTCGTCAGCTCGACGACCCGTTTATTGCCGGTATCTGCCACGAACAGGCGGTTCCGGTCGCTGACGAAGAGGCCGAGCGGCTCCTTGAACGTATCGGTTCTGCCGCCGTTATCGAAGCTCTCGATCACGTTCATTACGTTCCCCGCTTTATCGATCTCGACAACGCGCTGATTTCCTGAATCCAATACGAAGATATGGCCTTCCTTCGTAATGTACATATCCTCCGGCGTTTTGAAGGAGCCGATATTCAAGCCGCCGCCGGTGATCAGTTTTGCCGGCAAATAAGGGACCGGGGCCGAGTCGGCCGTGCCTTCGTCGGAATAGTTATATCCGTCGTAGGGGGCCGCATATGCCGCAGGCACAGCCCCGGCCGCAGCAAGCAAGAACAGGAAAAGCGTCACAATCTTCCGTATTCGCTTCACGATAGGCTTCTCCTTTTCCACTAATCTTTCATGCCTGAGGTGGACATCGTCTGCAGCACATTGCTCTGCGTAATGACGAAGATGATGATCGGAACGCTGATCATGAGCAGCGTCGCCGCCATCGACGGACCTGTGCGGATAATGCCCCCCGCAAGAATTTGACCCAGCGCGTAATCAATGGTTTTCAGCTGTTCGCTGTAAATATACATCGATCCGGCAGCACCGCCGGCTCCCCACAAGCCCTGGAAGGAGAAGATGATCAGGGTCAGCCACGCCGGCTTGACCACCGGCATGACAATGCGCCAGAAAATGCGGTACTCGCTGCACCCGTCAATTTGCGCCGCTTCCAGCAGCGCATCCGGGATTTGCTCCATGAACTGCTTCATCAGGTACAGCCCCAGCGACGAGCCGATCGCCGGAATGATGACCGCCCAATACGTATCGATCATGCCGAACCAGGACATCGTCATGTAGTTCGTCACCTGCGTTACCGTCCCGGAGAACATCAGCGACAGCACGACGACCGTGAACAGCACCGATACGCCCGGAAATTTGCGCTTCGCCAGCGGGTATGCGGCAAGCGATGCGATGATGACGTGGCCTGCCGTTCCGATGAATGCAATGAAGAACGTGTTGAACATATATCTCGTAAACGGCACCCATGTACCCGACATCAAATTATACAAGTCGGTAAAATTGTTCAGGCTCGGGTTCCGTACGAGAAACTTCGGCGGAAACTGCAGGATTTCGTTGATCGGTTTAAAAGCGTTGCTGATCACGAATACAAGAGGCAGCGCCATAAAGTAGCCTAACGCCGCAAGGAACAGAAACAGCAGCAGATCGCCTGCTCGGGACCGGTTGATTTTGTTGCCCCTTAATAACTTGGCAGCGGCACTCATCTTAATCACCAACCTTCTTCAGCAGCTTTTGCACGAGCAGATTGGAGCCAAGCATAATGCCGAACAAGACGGTTGCGATCGAAGACGCGTATCCCATCTCGAACCGGATATTGCCATAGTCCATCAAGTGCGTCACAATCGTATGGCCCGCGTACTGCACGCTCGGAAAACCGGCAAGCGTTGTCGCGACTTCAGCGACGGCAAATGACGATGTGATCTGAATAACCGCGCCGAACATCAGCTGGGGCCGCATCGAAGGCAGCGTAATGAACCACAGCTCCTGCCACCGGTTGCGGATGCCGTCGATCGCGCCGGCCTCGAACAGCGTCTTATCCATGCTCTGCAAGCCCGCGATAAACGCGAGAAAGCTGGTGCCGAGGCTGAGCCATAGTTGCACGATAATAATGATCGTCATAATGTATTGCGGATCCTTGAGCCATAAGATCGGCTCCGCGATCAAGCGGAATTTCAGCAGGAAGGCATTGATATAGCCGTAAGAGTCCCCGCTGAACAATAACGTCCATACGATGAAGGCGTTGCCGGACAATACCGGAGCGTAGAAGACTAGTGTCGCCACCGCCCTGACCTTGGGCGACAGCTCGTTAATGACCCACGCCAGCACGAAACAAACGACATAACTGATCGGACCGGTAATCGCCGCAAAATAAATCGTGTTCTTCACGGCAAGCAGAAAGATATCGTCTCTGATAAACAATCTCGCGTAATTTTGCCAGCCTACCCAATCGGGAAATTCCAGCATGTTGAAATTCGTAAAGCTGACCGTGAGCGACAAGAAAACCGGGAGGACCGTGAAGATGAGAAATATCGTAAAATAAGGCGCAATCATGACATACATGTGTTTGTGCCGCTTCACTTCGCTCATTTTCTTCGCCCAAACCGACGCTCTTGGCTGCTTCAGCACCCGTTCTCCCGGTTTCCGGCTTAATGGAATCATGCTCATGACCGCCCTCCCTTCTCCTCTGCTGTCGGCAGCTTGAATTCTTTGCGCTTGATCGTTATTTCTTCATTGATCGTGCGCACGTAATCAAGCAGCGTTTCCCTCGGATCGGTCTTGCTGTTGATCACGGAATAGAAAGCGTTCTGCACATGCCGCACCAGCGAATACCCGCCGGGAACATCTGGCATTCCGCGCACCCACTCCCATTGCGACATTAACTGGTTGTATTCCTTGGCGGACCAAGGCAGCTGTTTCATTGCTGCGATGTTCGCGGCCGCATACCGGCCGGATTCGCCGAGAAGCGCTTCCAATTCGCGGCCGAATGTCGCCTGGGCTTCCGTATCGGTCCACCAGTCGATAAACTTCCATGCCGCATCCTTGTTTTTCGTATTCTTGAACATGACCGTTCCGATGCTCGTCGACAGCGTCTCGCGGTGTATCTCGCCGTCCTCGCCGAGCACGCCCGGTACGGGAGCGAAGCCCCATTGCCCGCGGATTTCCGGCGCGAAGATTGTCAGCGTATTGTAGGTCGTATAGTCCGCGATTCCTAGCGGCATCTCGCCTGTCCGGAAACGGTTCACGAATTCGAATTCCTGCGGCAGCTTATAGTTGTTGTACAGCTCCGTCCATTTCTTGAACGCCTTGATTCCGACGGACGAATCGAGATCGGTCCTCATTCCTTCATCCTTGTAGTACTGGCCCCCGTTCTGATAGAGGAGCATCTCGAATACGGGCGTCGGCGTCATGCCGACCTGCATATGATGCTTCTGCAGCACGGGGATGACATGGTACAAATCCGTCCACGAATCGGGAACCTTCAGCTTGAGCTCCTCCAGAATGTCCTTGCGGTAGAACAGCATCGGGAAAGATTGCTTCTCCGGAATAGCGAAAATTCCGTTCTGGTACGTGAAGCCGACGAAGGCGCTGTCCATGAACCGCTCCCGGACGTCGTCAAAGCCGGGGTATTTCGACAAATCTTCCAGCGCATGCCGCATCGCGAAGTTGACGACCTCGCCCGTCGACAGAGCGACATCGGGACCTTTCCCCGCCAAGGTCGAAGGCAGCAGCACTTTGCTGTCCACCAACTGCAGGTCGATCTTGATCCCCGTCTCCGGCGTAAACGAGTTATCGATCATCGAGCGGATCAGCTGCGCCTGATCGCGGCCGCCGTTCACCCACACGACTACGGAGTCGTCCTTGAAGCCGCTTCCGACATTGTTATAATCCTCCGTGAACGAGGATGCGAAGGAAAGCAGATCATGCTTCAAGCGGCTGAAGAATCCCGTCGTAGCTTTGGGCGTACCGGCATCCGGCGATTTGACGAACAAATAATCGAGCTCAAGCGGCTGTTGATTGACGCCAAGCAGCCACGTTCCAAGCGATGTTACGTTATCCTTGAAGTTCTTCAGGCGGTCGGTCAGCGTCTCCGGCCGGCTGCCGAGATCGCCCAGCTGATAGGATGTCGTGCGCAGAATCGTGGCGCTTTCGCTTGCCCCTCCGATCAATTGGTCCATGCGGTCTGCCGCCGCTTCGAGCGATTTGCTCTGTTTCAGAAACATGTCCGTCATTCCCGGAATCAGCTTCTCCAGCTGATAGTCGCGGAAGGCATCCGGCTCCGTGCCGGTAATCATGATAATCTGCCGATACAGCTTGTTTAGTTCCTGAATGCTCTTGCGTACCGATTGAATGACTTCCGAGAGCTCGCCCATCGTCACTTCGAGCTTGATTTCATGCTTGCCCTTGGTCAGATAGAATAAGTAAGGCTGTTCCTCCGGGCCGGCAACGCCGACCTGCCAGGCGCCATCGTATTGAAAGGTGATGTGCTCCGCTTCCTTGAACGGGATTTGATCGTCGATATACAGCTTGCGCACGACGTTCACCCCACGGGACAGATTCTGTTTATAACGGAAACCGATCTCGTATAGGCCGTCTTCGGGAATGTCCGTCTCCCAAGTGATCCATTGACCGGGAATTTTCCAATTGATCCCGCCGATTGTATTCATCCGAATCTTCGACACATGGTAAGGCTCCGTTCCCGGACTCGACCGGTCGTTGATCGGGTACAGGGAAGGGCTCGATTTGTATAGCGCATCTTCGCCTTGAAGCTTGATCATAACGTCATTCGTAACCTTGTAGCCCTGCGCGTCATAACCGCCGGCAAGCTCCTCGTAGGACGGAAGCTGCTTCTCTTGAAAGAACTGCAAATAATCGATTACCATCGGTTCGCGGAGAGAGACCAGCTCAATCCGGTGCTTGCCCTTTGTCATATAAAAGGAGAACGGCTCCTGAAAGTAGCTCTCCGCATCGCTAAAGCTCTTGTCCTGCCACTTGGGACTTTCGACTTGCCTTGGCCGCAAGTCGTTCTCGTTGCGGTCGCGCTGTATGTCCGGCCGTTCATTGCGCCATACCCGAGAAAAAACGAGTCTGTTCGCTTCCTCGAACGGAAGCGCGCCATCGATCCGGAATTCCCGTTCAATAGGCGAGCTGTTCCCGGCAACCGGAAAATAACGCAAACCGAAGTGATACAGCCCGTCTTCCGGAACTTCAATGTCCCAGTATATCGATCCCGATTCCTCCGTCCGCACGACGGGGCTTGCCGCTTGCTCGAATGAATCCAGAATTTCCGCCTTCATTCCGTGAGTACCCGCGAACGCTTCCGCTTCGATCCGCCCAATTCCATCAGGACGGACGGCATTCGAGTATCGGGCTGCATACTGTTCATAGCGAAGTATTGACGACGATGGGGTATCCGGCGTAACTTCCGGCTGGTCCGCCTCCGTCCCGGCTAGCGCCGGTTCCTTCGCTTTGATTGCCGGCTCATCCGCCGTTATAAAAGAGGTGACGATCCATACGGCAACAATCGCGATTATGGCAACAGCAGCAATATGCTTTCTCTGTAAGATCCGCACGCCCAGCTCTCCTTCCTTACCTGATCCACTACTGTCCCAAGGCGTACCCGAAGGCGTTCCCCATCCGCTCAATCATAAGAGCGTCTGCGCTGTATTCATTCAAGCTTATGCCGCCCTTGCGGGCAGATGGGGATAGGCCGTTCGGTCTAGCACTCTAGCACGCAAACAATCTAGAACCCAGCTATCGATTATTTTTTTGCTTTGTTCAAGATATCGTCCAATGATTTTTGGACCGGCTGCTTGATTTTTTCCATTTCGGATTCCGGCGTACTGCCGTTACGAACAAAGTTCCATATCGCAGGAGACAAATTCCCTCCGATATCGCCTACACCGGCCCAAGGCACGGGATTGACCCAATCGGAAATCGTCAGTGCAGCTTCAACGTCTTCAGCGCCCTGCAGATTGCGCTCGTTGAATTCCTTGCGGATGTTGCGGGTTTCATCCCACAGAATGAGATCATTCCAGATTTGGGCGACGACTTCGGGCTGCTTCACATTGGCAGGCATGAAGTATAACGAGAAATTCTCAAGAGAATTGGCGTATTCGGTCGCCTTCGGCCCTTTCGGGAAGTACACGAATCCGAATTCGTCCGTCATTTCCTTGCGTCCGCCGGCTTCCCACAGCTCGCCGGTGACCATCGCCGCTTTTCCCGTATGGAACGCGGTTTGCGAATCGACCCAATCTTCGAAATTGCCGTTTTTGTTCGGCATCATGACTTTGTGCGTATTAACCAGGTCGTACAGGAAGCGCATCGCTTCAACGGCATTCGGCTCGTCGCCGGTGAATACCCATTTGCCGTCGCGGTTTTCAACCAGCGCTCCATTGTTGGCGTACATAATGATGCGGGCGATGATCGGAGCATGGTTCGCGATGCCCCACTGATCGATATTGCCGTCGCCATCGGTATCCTTGGTCGCTTTCTTTAAGATTTCCAGGAAGGTATCCCAGTTCCATTTGTCCTCTTTGACCAGCTGATGCGGATCAGGCAAGCCTTCGCGTTTGAACAACGTTTTGTTGTAATAAATGCCCGAGCCGGCATTGACCGAATCGGTGAATCCGTACATTTTGCCGTTCCATGCGCCGAAGTTCTGAATCCCTTTCGGCCATTTCGGATCGTTGAAATCGAATAGATCGTCGACCTCGCGCAGCAAGCCTTGGTTGATCAATGGAATCGCGAAATACTTGTCGATGGCAACGATGTCGGCGACCGGCTCGCCGGCCAGCCCCGACGCGATCAATTTCTCGTTGACTTGCCCGTAAGCGAGCGGTTCGTACACGATTTTCACGTTATACTTCTTCTCGACTTCCTTCTGTCTCTCCATCCGCATATCCCCGAACTTCGTGCCTTCGACCGGACCGCCCAGACCGCGCTGCTCGGCGTCGTCGAGCAGAATGCGAATTTCACGTCCGCCCAGATCGATCTTCGGCTCCTCCGGTTCTTTCGGTTCGGGCGTGTCCTCAGGAGCAGCTGCATCGTTCTTAGGCGTTTCTGCATTCTTCTCCGCCCCTGGATCATTATTAGGTTTATCAGACCCCGAGCATGCCGTAACAAAAATGAACGCAAATACGAGCATTACAGATGCAAACGTTTTCAATTTGCGCATTAAAAATAACCTCCCTAGTTTGTTGTCGTATGTGGAAGACCGACATAAAAGCATAAACCGTACCGTTTACATCACGCGAAGGGTGCATCACCTCCTTATCAGCTTAGTTTGATTGGTTTTTTTCTTTATCGCGTTAATAAATAAAGAAAATCTCCTTTTTATAAAGCCGCACAGATGCATGAACAAGATAATCGCTTGCTTTATCTATTATAAAGAGTGTTCTTCCGGGATGATGGAACTATTGTTCAAAAAAGTTGCACTATCATCCATTGTTTCCCATATGGAACAACAAAGAAACTCAAGCCATACATGCAGCCTGAGTTTCACTTTGGTTTCATTTATCTTGATTCGCATTCATTCACACCATTAATTCCATTCTTTTGAAAACCTCGTGTCCCGCTCACTTCTGGATCTGCCGCTTTCTTCACTCCACCTGTTCGGACCAATATTGAATAAAGGCATTCGCATCGGCAATTAATGCCGCTTTCGCACGGCCGGTCATCTCGTCCTTCTTGGACGGGTTGTTAACCGTCTTGATAAAGTCCAAGACCGCTTTGACCGTTTGTTTGGTCTTCCCCTTCGCCCAATGCTTCCCGGCTCTCTTCAGATCCCGCTGGAGCTTCTCCTTGAACGATGCGTTCATATCGCCGGATGCGAAATAACGATCCACATTCTGCATGAGGTCTGCGATCCGCGGTGCAGGGTTTCCGACCTGTATGATTTTCTCCAGCGACCGGGATTTGCCGTTGTATGTCATCGTCACCTTAATGACCGCTCTGCCCTCTTTGACCCCTTTAATTGTGAGGCTGTTTCCCTCTGCGCGTACCCGCTGCGCCGCATCCCCGGTTATTTCCCATACGTAGGAGGCTTCTTGCGCCTGAACCATGTATCCGTTATCGAAGGAGCTCGCCAGTCGGACGGTCTTTTCCGCGGACAGATCGACTTTGAAATTTCCCCCGTTAAGTTCATTCACGGTCCATGGCGATACTTCCATCACGGTGGACGACGCTTCCACATTCCCGACGAAAGCGCGAATGACCGCTTTGCCCGGCTCACCGGCCTTGAACGCACCGTCATCCAACAGCTCCATTACATGAGGGTCCGAGCTCGTAAATCGAACGTCCGCCGCTTCTACCGGGCTGCCTGTGCTATTGTTGACGATGACCGGGCTCCATACCTTGCCGGGATCCAGCGAAGGGATTCCATTCGGCCATTGAATCGTGTAATCCGGTACCGGCTCCAGCCCCTCATATTTTAACAATTTCATATCGTCGACATAGAATGTGGCGTCCTCCGTTTGCTTGTTTCGCATCAGCGCAACGCGAATCATATTCCCGGTGTTCGCCCCGCTCTGTTTCAGCTCATCAATCGGCTGCTTGACGACGGTCCATTGATGAGGCGCCAGCTCGATATCCTTCACGACCGTCTTCGCCCAGCTGTATTCGTACATATATACGAACCGCAGCTCCTGCGGCTGGTCGGAAGGATTGTAGACGGCCGTCGATACGAAATCGTACGAACTCCAGTCTTTAAGCGCGTATGCCGGGTAATGCTCCACGTCCGCAAAGCCCGTATAGTCGGAATCGATATAGAGCCCTACCCAGCTGTCCGGATACGCTTTAAAATCGACCTTCAACGATTGGCTGCCTTCGGTCACAACAATAGGATCTTTCGTCATGGAACGCTGCACATAATAGCCGTTATTTGTGCCATAGATCATGCCGCCTTCGAAATCCGCCAATTGGAATGACTCCTTCAGCGTTCCTTCATCCGGATTCTGCAGCACAATATCGCGATAGACCGGATATCCCTGGGGAATATCCACTGCAATCTGCCGGGTGCTGTAGCCGCTTTTGCCCACCGTGTATGTATGCTGTACGGCGAACAGATCCGGAATGACAAACCGCCCGTTCACATCCGTTACCGCGATTGCGCCGTTATCGTCCTTCAGCGCGGCGCCCGCGATCGGAGCTCCTTGACCGTCGAGGACCCGGCCTTCGAAGCTTCCCTTGGGAGCTTGGAACGTTCCTTTTGCAAATTTATAAATATCTTCGTACAGCTGTCTTCCGAATGAACTCTTATGATGGTAAAAATCATGAATCGCATACACGTCCTGATAATAAGCCAGGATGGAATTGTTCATGTAACCCTTCTTGACGCCTGCAATAAGGTAATTGTACAGCGCTTGACGGTACCACGGGTTGACGAGCACGGTCTGGTCGAATTCGATTTCGACGCCGGCCCCGCTCACCTCCGCAAGCTCCGCCGTCTCCTCCACCCGCTTAACGGTCGAGTTCCGGTCGAAGTAATGATTCGGTTGAATGAGCGAGAAATCAAACCCCAGGCGGCTGCCGTTCGCCTTCTCCCCTGCGCCCGACCACGGAATCCATCCCAGCCGCATATTCATTCCGTTCAAGTAGGCGGATGCGTACTGAACGCTCTCCTGCTCGCCCGGCACGGTAGTGTCCAGATCCTCTTGAAGCCAATAAAAACCGCTTAATGACAGATGCTTGTACTGCTTCTGCTCAAATCTTGCCGACATCGCATCGATATACCACTTGATCAGCTCTTTGCGCGTATCCAGGCTTTGCAAATCCTTCACCGTGCCGTCGCCGTTGAAATCGCCGAAATCGCGGCTCTGCGGATCGGGGAACGGCAGCGTCAGATAGACATTTACTTTCTTGCCGGAATCGTTAAGATCGGCGCTGACCTGCTCCACCGCCTGCTCCAGGCCGTCCAGCTGCAGATCCTCCTCGAATACGCGGTCCATCGCCCACTGCCAGTCCGCAAGCGTCCCCGGCTTGCTGCCCGCCACCCAATCGTAATAACGCGCCAAGCTGCCCTTATGAGGCGAGCCTGTCGTCAGCATTAAGAACGTATCGAAGAAATAATCCTCCGATTTTCCTTCGGCATTCAAGTAGCCGACATATGGCAGAAATTGATCCTTATCGAAATCTCCAATCCGAACGCCGTCGTAATTGGCCGGGTTGTAGTAGCCGGTATAAATCAAGGCGATGTTCGAGGCATAGTTCGACCTCTCATGCTGCTTGGGAAAATAAGCTGCAGACGCAGCAGAAGGCCATAATGACAGGACGAGCATGACGGCCAATAGAAAACCCGCACTTTTCCATACCCTCATAACGTTCAATCACTCCTATGGATTCAATTCCCCACCATTATACGAACATACGACGCGATGTTGTTATAACGATTGAGCATAAAAGTTGAACAATCATACAAAAAGAAAAAACCGGCATCAGGAAGGTAGCCTTTGCTCCCACGGATGCCAGTTTTGCCTCCTATACCTATGATTCTAAGAAACCGGGAACAAAAGTGATCCGAAGAACATTCTGCCTGCGGCGGGCTATGTTCGAAGCATTGGTTTGAATTGGTTTGACTTATGCAGAACCTGGCTATTACTTTAATTTCGAATTGAAAATGTCGAGTATGTTCCGGGCGTATGCGATATCGGCATACATCCGCCGCTTCACCTCCGGCTGGACCTCGATTGACTGCTGAATGCTGTTCTCCAGCTTATCCAGCCGTTTGCCGGCCTGCTTCGCCGAGCCCCGGCTAAATTTGCGGTCATCCTTCGTCTTGTCGGCGGCATCTTCGATTTCTTCCTTCAGCTTCTTCGCCGTGTTCCGGTCCATGCCCCCCAGAGGCAAATATACATCGTCGATCTTCCGTTTCATTTCCTTCAGGATGGTGACGAACGGCTTCGATGTCACGTAATCGGGCATGATCGCCTCCGTACGATACAAGCCCAGCTTCAGCTCGCGGTCATAGCCGTTATTGAACAGCGACTCGAACTCGAACAGCGCGGTGCCCGATACGCCGGTCTCATTCACTTTGTCGATTTGCTCGGCGAGCACCGATTTGGTCAGATTAATGAAGGTGCCGACGCCGGAGCTGACGAACGCCCTTCCGTCAGCCAGCTGCAGTGAATGTTGCGCATCGATGACGATCAGCGACGGGTCCGGCACATAAGACATGTGGAACAAGTGGTCGATGTAGCCTTTGTCCAGCCATGCCTTCGTATCCTGCAGCACCTTCTGCGGCGCCTCCTCATAATTCGGCCATACCGCGGCCGTCAGCTTCATGCCCGGGCGGATCGGCATCACTTCCTCCACGATGCGGCCGACAAAGGAATCGATTATGCCGCTGCGGAATTTGGTCCAGGTTTCCCACAACGGATCGCCCGGATTAATACCGATCGGATCGACGCCGTATTGATTTTGGAACAGGCTCCGCGTATAGGTGTCATACGAGAAGTCGTTCGTATAGTCGCCGGAATCGGGATAACGGGCAAAGTCGAGGTGGATGCCGTCCACATCGTATTTACGCACCAGTTCCTTGTAGATGTTGAGGACGAATTCCTGCGCTTCCGGCAGCGCCGGGTTGATGAAATAAAATTTTTCGCCATTGATATCGTCATAGAGGTCGCCCTGCTTGCTGACCATCGTCCAATCGGGATGATTGACGTATACCGGGCTGACATGATTTTGACCGACATAGAAATTTTCCACCCAGGCATGGATCTCGATCCCGAGCTTCTTTCCTTCCGCGACGTAAGCTTGAAGGACATCAAAGCCTTGATGAATCGGGTTTAAGGCCGTATCGGGACTGGCGATCGGGAACGCCGTATGTCCGTCCCACCACGTTTCCAAATAAATCGAATTGATGTTGGCGGCTTTGATTTTCTGCATATGCTCGCGCACCTGTTCGATATTCGTTTCTTTCGGACGGAGCCACAGCCCCCGCGTTTCGACCTTGCGCGATTCGAAATTCATGAAATTGGCGTCGGTCACGTCGCGGTCCAGCGTATTCAGCAGCTCGATCAAGCCGTCGTAGGAACCGGATGCCAGCTTGCTCCTTACTTGAACGAGCGCTTCCCTGACATTGGCCAGCTTCTGCTCGATTTGCGCGTACGGCACGTCAAGGAAGCGGCTGCGGGAATCCGACAGCCCTTGCTCCGCCTGAGCAATCGCGATTTCGGCTTTGTCGGCGTACGATTCCGGCGTATAAATAAACACGACCTGCTTGCTCGCCTGATTAAGCGTCACGGTGGATCCGATCCAGACGTTATTCGACAGCCAAGCAGCCGTCGTCCCGACGCCTGATACGACGAAACCGCCCTCCGGAATAACATTGTCATTGCCGCCGTTGCTGATGACCTTGCCGTTGGCATTGACGACGACTTCATTGCCCCACGGGTTTGTACCTGTCCGCTCGCCATAGCTGCCGTCATAGATGATCAGCTGATCGGGTCCGCGCAGGCCCGGGTATGGCGTATTGGTCGGATCGTGCCAGCCGCCGGGATTATCCTCCCGCGTACGCGGATTGAGCGCATCGTAGCCGATTTTCCCCGCCCGGTACGCCAAGGTGTCGAGCACGAGCTCCACGCTGTCGCCCACCGCTACTTTTCCGTTCAGCTCGTTATAGTATGGACTGGCCGACTGGATGGACAATACGTACCCGTTCGCGGGAATCGGCGAGTTGTTGTCGATAAAGTTGCCCGAAGCGTCGGCTGCAATCGCAACCACCCTCGTCACGACGTTATCCGCGACGGTAATCTCCATTCCCCAAGCATTCGCCCGGGTCGAGGAGCCGTAGGATGGCTGATACAGGACCACCTCGGCCAATCCGCGTCCTCCGTTGATTTTGTCGATGCCGACGGCAGTGCCCTTGACCTTGGCATAGGAAGCCGGCAGAATCGGAATATCGAGATTAAACGACTGCACCGATTGCCCGACATTCAGGCCGGCCAAGGCTTCCACAGCCGTACCGCTCGCAGAAACGACGTAACCCGTTGTTGGAATGTACGTTCCTGCCTGACCGTTCGTATTGACGACTACGACGACGCCCCCGGAGATGATGAATTCCACCGTATCGGCTCCGAATGGCTTCGTAAAGCTGCCATAGCGGGTCGTATAGACCGCGGTTTGATTCGTTTGGCGTTCCGCATCCATCGCATCGACGGCAACCTCGGTGCCGTCCTCCAATCGGAGCAATTGACCCGTAACCGGCATCGGCAGCTCGTAACCGCTGATGGTTACCGTATCGCCGGCCTGCAGGTTGCTCAGCACCCATTGGCCGCTGTCGTTATTGGCAAAGAGGACAAATCCGTTGCGCGGAATGTTGACGGCGCCTTCCTTGTCTTTAATGGCCGTCACGACATAGCTGCCGTCGACGTAATCGGCGACTGCCGCCGTGGACCATTCATTCGAATCGGTTATCGGACTGCTGTTATCCCGCGTGTACAAGATCACTTCGTTGACCGCTTGGATCGGCCGGTTGACGGCCGTTATGGTTAGCGTGCTTCCGCCCGGCGCTGTTGCTGTGATGAGATTCGAGGAAGCCGCATCCGGCGGCGGATCGGTCTGCTCTCCGTATACATAGGTAATCGTTCCTGAGAGTAAGAGCATGAAGCACATAATGAAAGAAAATGATCTCTTCATAATATTGACCTCCATCTCAAATATTCAGGTGCTTCGACTTGATTGCATCACTTCAGCAAAGCAGGCAGCAGCCCCCACCACTGATAATATTCCAGGTAGCATACATCGAACAGCATGACGCCATGCGACCGCTCGCGGCACATTGCAACCGCTTTCGCAAACTGGTCGGGATTGTTCTCGTAATCTTGCAAATACAGGCTCGCGATAAAAGGAATTTGACCGTTCACCGCGGCGGCGCTCATTTCGATCCCGCCCTCTACGCTGTACCAGAACGCAGGCCGGCCGTTATTCGCCGCTTCTTCCTTATAAACCTCCGGATAATAACAGCCGGTCATCAGGAAATCCAGTTCATCCGCATAACCCGATTCATGATATGTAGGCGACGCCCAGTCCAAGCCGGCTTCATACGTTGCACTGGCCCAGTTGACCCCTTCTTCGTAATACAGCGGGTACCAGGAGCCGACATAGATGCAGAACAGCGCGTCAGGGCGCAGCGTTTTGAACGCCGCCTTGGCTTCCTGGACGAATTGCTTGATATTCATGGCCCGCCATTTGGTCCATTCCGGAAACAGAGCGCCATGGTGAATGCGTTCCTTGCCCTCCCCGCTGCCTCTCGTAAAGATATCCTCCGGCCATCGCTCCACCTCGGCGCCGATGTGAGCTTCGAACCGTTCCCGGCTCAAGTCGCCGAAATCTCCGTACACATTCGGATATCTGCAGCGGTCCAGCACGATGCCGTCGACCGGATAGTTGCCGGCGATTTCATGAATGATGGCAAGTTGATGGGCGCGTACCTCCGGATGAAGCGGATTGACGAAGATGCTGTCCTCGTGTCCGTCTTCGGCTTTGATGAATGCCTGAGCTTCTCCTTCGGCTGCGGGCTGATAGTAAGTCACCTGCCAATCCTTGCGGTCGTATGCCAGTCCGTCCCGGCTGCGGATCGTCCCTTCCGCGAATACGTCGATATTGGCGACGACCGTGAGCCCCGCCTCATGGGCCTTGCCGGTCAGCTCCCTTAGAAAATCGCGCCCGGCCCAGGCGCTGAATCGCCCTCCCGACCACTCGCTCACATGCGGCGCAGCCGTCGAGCTGGCGAACGTGACGTGCCCGTACGGAATCTTCGCATCGACAATCAGATGCGTAATATGCGCCGCCTTCGCCTGATTGACCAGCTTTAGCTGCTCTTGCGGATCCGCCAGCCGATTTCCGTTTGCCAGAAAATCGACCCATAACACATTAGAACCCTTCTCGATCCTTGCGCTCAATCTTCATTCCACCTCACTTATGATGATTAGTAGTGCCTGACTACATCGTAAGATGGGGGAATCTGGCAGTCAATAGATTTTCGGAAAATGTTTTTGTTTTGTTCGGGGGAAAAGAAGGAAAATTTCTTGATGTATAAATAGGCTGCAAAGACGAGAATTCTCACTTTGCGGTCAGATCGCAGAGAATGGAAAAACCGACTCCACTAGGAATCGGTTTCGGCTCTATTTTATGAAGGTAAGGTTACATGTTGAATAGTTTATCCAGGGGAATGGTTAGATCAGCAAATATAGCGGATTGAATCGCATCTTGTTCCGCATATAATTCCCTGACGGAGTAGCTTCCATCCTGCAGCGCAAACAGATGAATCGTTCGGTTGCCGGGGTCCACAATCCAATATTCCTTCACCCCATATTTCTGATACAGGTTGAACTTCTCATTGAAATCCTTGAGTGCGGTAGCTGGCGACAGCACCTCAATGATCAATGATGGGGCGCCATGACATCCCTTCTTGGATATTTGTTCTTTGGAACAAACGACCGAGAGGTCAGGCTGCGTCACATGTTCGGGGGAGTCATAATCATCATTTTCGCTGAACAATACATCGAATGGGGCCACGAACACATAGCAGCTGCGATTTTGAAAGAAAGTCCTTAAGGAAAAATGAAGCTCGCCTACAATAAATTGATGCAGCGGGTTCGGAGCTGGCGACATATCTTGATAGGTGTGGATTTTCTTCTCATCCGGATTAGACATGATGTTCGACCTCCTTCGCGTACTGCGTCAATTGTTTCTTCTAATTGTAACATGTTGGAGACCTTAACTAAAGCTAAGTAATAGGTAACGAATATCAATTACCTTCAATATGGAAAATCCATCACTAACCCGCATCCCGCTCCCGCGTATATTGGCCTACCTTTTCCCATACGTATAGATATGAACGACGAAATCGACCTATATTGAATGAACGAAATTGCGTTCTGCCTGCGCGGCGGCTTGTGTTCCAATCATTCGTTCAATCTATATAGCAAGGGGGAAACAAAGCGTGCACCAAGATGAAATCAAGGCGCTGGAGAGGGCCATCGATGAGATTACCGAGGTTGCGGTAGGATTCGGTCTCGATTTCTACCCGATGCGTTATGAAATCTGTCCGGCGGACATTATCTACACCTTCGGCGCTTATGGCATGCCGACCCGCTTTAGTCATTGGAGCTTCGGTAAGACGTTCAATCGGATGAAGATGCAATATGATTTTGGCCTTAGCAAAATTTATGAGCTCGTCATCAACTCCAATCCGTGCTACGCGTTCCTGCTCGACGGCAACTCGCTCATTCAGAATAAGCTGATCGTCGCCCACGTGCTTGCGCATTGCGATTTCTTCAAGAACAATGCCCGGTTCGGCGGATCGAACCGCAATATGGTCGAGAGCATGGCCGCCACGGCGGAGCGGATCAGCCAATACGAGATGGATCACGGGAATAAGGAAGTCGAGAAATTCATCGATGCCATTCTCGCCATTCAAGAGCATGTCGATCCGACGATCATCAAGCCGTACCAGCTGGACAAATCTCGCTATATCGAGCTGCTGACCAAGGAGCAGAGCCGCTCGTCGCAGGACCCTTTCAAAACCGGCTATGAGGATGTATGGGAGCTGGAATCCGATCCCGAGGCCGAAGAGGCTGCGCGCATGAAGGCGAACGAACCCAAACGGTTTCCGCCGAAGCCGGAGAAGGATCTCATCTGGTTTATCGAGGAGTATTCGCCCAATTTAACCGACTGGCAGCGGGATATTCTGTCTATGCTGCGCGACGAGATGCTTTATTTCTGGCCGCAAATCGAGACGAAAATCATGAACGAAGGCTGGGCCTCCTACTGGCATCAGCGCATCATCCGCGAGCTCGACCTGACGAGCGAGGAAACGATCGAATTCGCCAAGCTGAACTCGGCTGTCGTGCAGCCGTCGCGCCACAGCTTGAACCCTTACTATCTCGGTCTCAAAATATTCGAGGACATCGAGCAGCGCTGGGATAAGCCGACGAAGGAAGAGCAGGAACGGCTCGGCCGCAAGCCGGGAATGGGGCGGGATAAAATCTTCGAGGTGCGCGAATTGGATTCCGATATCTCCTTCCTGCGCAATTACTTGACCAAGGATCTGGTCAGGGATTTGGACCTGTACATCTTCGAGAAGAAGGGGGCCGAATGGAAAATTACCGATAAGGGCTGGGAAAACATTCGCGAGCAGCTCGTCTATTCCCGGGTTAATGGCGGATTCCCCAGCATTGTCGTAACGGACGGCGATCACAACCGGGTCGGCGAGCTTTATTTGGTTCATCAGTACGAGGGCGTGGAGCTGGATTTGAAATACGTGGAACGCACGCTGCCCTATGTCGTGCAGCTCTGGGGCAAGTCCGTGCATCTGGAAACCTTCGTCGAGGATAAGCGGATCGTCTTCAGCTGCGACGGGAAGAAAACAAGCCGCAAGTTTATTTGAACCGTCTCGGACCAACATGCAGAACATGGCCATCTTCAATCCCGTTTACAAGCGGCGAACCTTCCGCTGTTTCAGTTTCCGGCAGGGAGGTTATGTAAATGTAAACAGGGAGGCTTCTCCCGGAACGAAGAGGTGAACAGACAATGAAGATTGTGCTTATTGTCGTTGGTATCGCGGTGCTCTTGTTCCTTGTTGCCATGTTATTCCGAACGAGCCGGTGGAAAACGATTCTGTCTGCGCCGCCAGGAGAAAAGTCGGATGAACTGCAGGATAAGCATGCTTATTTGCATAATAAAGGCGTTCGCTGCCGGGTCCGCGCCGAGGAAAACCAGCCTGCATCCGGTATAGCCGGAGGCGCCAGTTATGGAGCAACAGGCTCCAGGAGCAGCGCTAGCTTGAGGCTTCAAGTACATCAGGACGATATCCGCAAAGCCTCCGATGCCTTGGAAGAATTCGACCGCCAACGCTACACCAGCCAAACGCCAATTGTATAGGTAAAATGCATAAAGATCGCCTGCCGGCCATCAGGTCCGGTTCAGGCGATCTTTGTGTGCCAGGATGCTCCTTATTTAATTGTCTAGTCGTTGAGCTGTTTCAAATCGTTCGTCACTTTCTCGATGGTCGTTACGAAGGCAGCCAGCTCTTCCGATCTTGCCGCTTGCTCGCGCGCTTGTATGGAAAACTCTTCGGATTCCTTGCGGACGACCGAAACCTTCTGCTCGATCTCCTCCAGCCGGTCCTGAATGGAAGCCATCGCCTCGCGCGAAGACGCGGCCAGCTTCCGCACTTCATTCGCGACGACTTCGAAGCCGCGGCCGTGTTCCCCTGCCCTTGCCGCTTCAATTGCCGCATTGAGTCCGAGCAAATGGGTCTGATCCGCAACGTTCCGAATGAGCGTCCCGACCTCTCCAATGTTCTCCACATCGGTCATGAGCTCACCGAGCATCCGGTTGGAATGATCCTGCGATTCCGCGGTCAAGACAGCCGAATCCGCCATCGTCTTGGCGCTTCCCTCCAGATCCACGATCATGCCCGCCAGCTCCTGCACCGCCTGCGTAACCGAACTCAGCATGTTCTGCCTGGAATCCGCCAAATGCTGCACATGCTCTTGCTCCAGCTTCTGATAGGCTTCAAGAACAAGCTGGGAATCGTAATTAAACATCTTGGATAAGGAATGAATGATTTGCTGCCAGCGGTCGGGCATCAACCGCTTAAAGATCTGCGTCGCCAAATCCAAATAGATGGCGTATGAGCCCAGATACCAATCGGTATTCAAGCCGATCTTGGAATGAACGATACCGACCCGTACGCGATTAGCGATAAAATCATCATCGATTTCTCCCGCCGTGAGGGACATCCAATAGACGCGCATCGTTTTCTTCAGCCTGTCGATCGTGCTGTATTTATTAATGATCGCACATAGTTCAGATTCCTTCCCGATCCGATCATAGAACCGGTCCACAACCTCACCTGCGACCTGGTCGAATATTTCACGGTTACTGCTTAAGAGCGATAGATCTTCTTCCGTGATCCCAATAAAATCAAGCTGTCGTTGTCTTTCCGCCGAAACCTGAATCATGCTGTTTTTCCCCCTAGGTCGATATCAAAGGTGACAAACCTTGTATTCTTATATCATCGACGGTTAGAGGTGAAAAATTTACCTTTTCGTGGCGGTTATCCGAATCCGTTCATAATCCAATACCCATTCTCCATTCCGATAGAGCTTGGTTTGCTTCAATCTGCGCTCCGTTTCACCGATTACTTCTCGGCGCTTGGCTTCATTCAGGGGCATCAGCAGACCGTTAGCAAACGTCTCCAGCCAGATCCGCAGCCCTTGTTCGCCCCCCGTTAACGGGGTCGGTCTCTCCATCCGTACCGCCATGCGCACCGATAGCCCGTGACGTTCCAGAAGCGGAGTATATTCGCCAATGGATGGAAAGTACCAGGGGAACTTCAGCAGCTCCAACACACCTGCTCGATCGAAGGATTCTTGAAGCGCCCGCCTGACCTCCTGAATATTGCCCGCAGCGCCAAACTCAGCCGCAAACCGGCCGCCCGCACGAAGCGACCCGGCGATACTCGCAGCCGTCGATTCCGCATCGGTCATCCAATGCAAAGCCGCATTGCTCATAACCGCGTCCACCGGCGTGTCGGGCCGATACCGTTGACCATCCGCTACAAGGAACGTGATATCAGGATATTTGTGCTGCGCTTGTGCAATCATCGATTCGGATGCGTCAATTCCCGTTGCAATGGCTCCCTTCTTGGACAGCTGGGCAGCCAAGTCGCCTGTGCCGCAGCCCCAGTCTATGATCCGTTCGCCTGGCTGCACCGCAATTAAATCCAGAATATCCTCTCCATACTTGGATACAAAGCTCATCGCCTGGTCATACATTCCCGCTTCCCATCGTTGTTCCATCCACTCATCCTCCTTCGATAGCCGTTTCTGCTATCGTTATAACATGAAATTTGATATAGATGGAAATATATAAAGTAAATATAATTTATAGATATTACCTATAAAAATTGTTGGGTCTAGCACGTCCTTCACCAGTTCCTCGAACACCACAAAGGCCGCATCTGGTTGACCGCCGTCATGCAACGCCACACCGCGCGCCATGAGGTGCGCGCGGTGCACTTGCTTGACTCTACTACGATTCATCGCTAAGCCGTAAGAGACAGACCGCTGCCTGTATAGCTAACCGCTTGTCCAACAACCGGTTGAGCTGCGGCATAATAATCCTGCTTCGAGCTGTCGGATTCCCGAATCAGATGGCGCAGCTTATAGCTGTTCGCCGCTGACACGGTTGCGTACAAGCCTCCCCCGCCGGCCGCTTCTTCATCATAATGCAGCTTTCTCTCCACCGGATCGAATGCAACTGCCCGATCTATGTTCGCGATCATATTGCGATCCACTTGCTCGAACCCGTGAGCTCCCAACGCCCGCAGCAGCTGCGCGGCCGTATTCGGCAGCCGGTAGCTTCCCTCTCCGGTTACGAACAATGGGCCTTGTTTCGTCATCGTGATCAGCAGCACGTCTTGAACATGAAGCACAGACGGAAATCCGTTCTTATCCAATACGATCATTTGCATCGAAACCCTCCCCATTAATAGGAACGTGTGTTCTCATTTTATCATATTCATCTGCACATTAAAAGCTGCCTCAGCGAACATGCTGAGGCAGCTTTTCAAAGTATTGCTATGCGTCTATTGTGCAGCCGACTGCATGGATTCATTATAGACTCTTAGCAGCGTATAACGATTCGGCCGGATACGGTGCGCCTCCCGCAAGCTGCGCGCAAGAAGCTCATCGTCGATTCCGAGCGTCTCCGGCATATCGGGTCCTCCGACCTTGCGCAGCAGACTTCGTATGGCATGCTCATCCGGAAGCCGATGGATCTCATCCGCAATCCTCGACTTCTCTGGCCCTGTAACGAATGGGAGCTGCTCTGCCGCAAGGCGGTGATACAGCTTGGATATTTCCGCGCAGGCTGCGCCGACCTTAGCTCCGTGCAGAAGCTGTCTGCGGCCGAGCTTCAAATATTCCATTTCCCAATAATGCGATAGATGGTGCTCCGCTCCCGACGCGGAATGCGATTGGCCGAATAACAGCATCGCAAAGCCGGACTCCAGCAAGGCGCTCATCAAAATTTGGATTCCCGCGTTGCTGCGGGCTGCGATTTCATCGACGTTGTCTACGCAGCGCTGAAGCGCATTCCGGGTCAGCTTCGCAACAAAGGGAGAGTAAGGCTCTCCTCCGGCCAGATGGCCGAATGTCCAGTCGAACAGGGACGTATATTTGCCAAGCATATCGCCAAAACCAGCCGCCACGAGCCCGGACGGCGCTACGGTCAGAATATCCAGATCGGCGAAGATCGCATCCGGCCCAATGGACGGAATGGTTATCTTCTCGCCCCGGACAATAATCGGCGCGCCCTTGGAATTAAATCCGTCGACGGAAGGCGCTGTTGGCACCGATACGAACGGGATGCCGGTCGTATAAGCTGCGAATCTGGCAATATCATGAAGGGTGCCGGAGCCGGCCGCGATAACAACCTCCGATCCACGCTGCCTAATATCAAGCAAAAGCTGGACAATGGACACCTCATCGGCAATGACATCCCCTTGCGAATTCGGCTTAATCATCGTCGAACGCACATCGATTCCCGCGTCTGTTATCGAAGCCGCTATAGAGCCGCCTGCAATCTCATACGTAATGCTGTCTGAGACGACCGATACATGCCGGTAACCCTTTGCTGTAAGATACGGCGCCACCTCCCGTATTGCCCCGGAATCGATGCGTACAGGCCCCATGTCCAGCACGGCGAGATCAAGCCCGGATTCCGCGGCTGCAGCTGCTTGTTTCTTTATGGAAGATAAAATATCTGTCACGCGATTTCCTCATTCCGATTTAGAATCGATTTCAAATCACCGATGGACTCCCATACGCAATCCGGCTTAACCTCCGACGCATCCAGTTCATTACGCGTAACCGAACCGCTAAGCACAAGTGCAGTGCTTATTCCGGACCGTTTCCCAAGCCGAATATCAGACATTAAGCTGTCGCCGATGATCATACAGCGCTCCGGCGGCAGCCCCAGTACGTTCAATGCCTCTTCGGACATATAAGCCGACGGCTTGCCGATTACGACCTCCACTTCCTGGCCGGTCGAAGCGACGATGGCGCCGATCATACCCGCCACGTCGATCGAATCCCCCTCGTCTCCGGGAAAGGTCTTGTCATCGTTGGTTGCGATAATCCTCGCCCCGTTCCGAACCGCTTTGAACGCCTGATTCAGCTCTCTATAAGTAAGCGTCTCGTGCAGCGTGATGACAACCCAGTCCGCCTCTTCCGGCTTCTCTGCCAGCTGAACGCCGCCTGATGCCAGTTCCTCCCGCAGTCCCGGGTCGCCGAGCGCCCATGCCTTGCTGCCTGGATTGTGCTGCATCAAATAGCGTGCCGTCACCGTGGACGATAAGATAATTTCTTCTTCGGGCACATGTATTCCCATCGCCGCCAATTTATCATGACACATCGTTCTCGATATATTGCCGCGGTTGCTTAAGAATACCATTCTCTTGCCGATCGAGCGCAGGTAATCAATCGTCTCTCCGGCTCCCTCAATCGCTGTTGCTCCCTTATATACCGTTCCATCCAAATCAATAATAAAGCCGTCGATCGTGTTCAACATCGTTATCTGCTCCTTGCTGCTCTGTTCCTTATTCTATCTTATATTTTCCTCCCGTTTTTCTTTATTTGTCAACCTTTGTTTATCTTTACCGACGTTTGCATTCGTTTGCAAACGAACGTTTATTTATTGTTAAATAACGACCGTTTTATTCAAGCGACTACTTGCCGGCAATGATAATATCGATACCGGTTAGCTGACGAAGAAACTCCCCGTCGGCCTTGGCATCGGTAATCAAGGTATGAATCCCCTTCGCCTGCACCGAAGTGGCGATCGATCTGCGCCCAAGCTTCGTGTGGTCTACAAGCGCCACCGTCTTGCTTGCATTCGCGGCCATCAGCTTCTTTAATTCGGCCTCGTACAAGCTGAAGTCCGTCATTCCTTCGTTCAAGCTGAACCCCTCGGACGAAGTGAAGAAGATGTCCGCATGAATATCCTCCAGCATCGATTTGCCCAGTACGCCTTCAACCGTTCTAGAGCCGGAACGCAGAATGCCTCCGATCAGAATGACATTGATTCGCGGGTTCTGGTTAAGAATCATGGCTGCTTCCAGCCCATTCGTAACAACCGTCAGGAAATCGCAATCGATCAGCGATTTGGCCAGCTGCAGCACTGTCGAGCTTGCATCCAATATGATACACTGCCCCTTGGTGACGAGCTCTGAAGCTTTCTTCCCGATGACCGCCTTCTCTTCGGCGTTCAGCTCGCCGCGGGAAGGATAGCCGTCGACCTGGAACGACGCCCTTGATTTTACAGGCACTGCGCCTCCATGCGTCCGCTCAAGCAGCCCTTCATCCTCCAGGATCTTCAGATCCGTCCGGAGCGTCCCCTCCGACACCTGAAGCTCGCGCGCCAGCTCCTTGACGACAATTTGCTTATGCTGCTGAAGCAGCTGTACAATTCTCTCCCTACGGTTTGCAGCAAACACCGAACCGACCTCCTCTTTTTATCTCTCTATTATATAGAAACAAACAACAATAAACATCAATAAAACGCAATATACAATAGCCCCATCTAACTGGTCTAGGGGAAATGCCGTTTTATATACGCTCGAGCAAGTGTACATGACCGCCGTCTGCCGGAACATAAAGAAGATCGCCAACCACCTGGCAAGCTGGCCTGGTAGGGCGATCTTCTTCTTTTCAAATACGCGATAATTCACGTTGCGGCGCGCCTGCCCTAGCTTGCCGGCCGTTCCTCCAATCTCTCCAGCAGATTCAGGACGGCTTGTGCCGATTCGGCGCGTGTCGCCGTCGACTGCGGCGCGAAGCGATTGGCTCCTTGCCCTTTCATGAGCGCAAGCGAATGCGCCTTGCTCACGTCCGCCCGAGCCCAGGCCGCGATCACAGCCCCGTCCACATAGGGCGTTTCGTCATCTGCCGGGGCATCCACCGCGCGGCCGAGACCGAGTTCGTACGCCCGAACCAGCAGGACGGCCATTTGCTCGCGGGTGATGCGTTCGCCGGGACGGAACGCGCCTTCGCTGTCGCCTTTGACCAGTCCGGCCTCGTAGGCCGCCGCCGCATTCGCCGCATACCAGGCGCCGCTCTCGATATCCGCGAACGGAAGCTCTGACTGCTTGCCGCTTGCTTCGAGTCCCAGCGCCCGGACCAACAGCGCGACGAATTCCGCCCTAGTTACCGTACCCGCAGGTTGAAACCCGTTCGCGCCAACGCCGCTTGCGATATGCTTCGCCGCCAGCGTCCTTATCGCATCGTACGCCCAGTGCCCGGCCGGCACGTCGCCAAACCGTTTGTCGTACTCGATCGCCGCGTAGAGGCCGAGATGCTTCAATTTCACGGATATGCGATGCGCTTTGGCATCCGTCCGACCGCCGACATACTCCCATGTCTTGCCCGTTTCATCGTAACGATAAACGCCGAGCAGCTTCCCTTCGACGGCTTCTGGGTCGAACGGCAGCGTGACGGTTGCCCCGCCTTCCGTTGCCATGACTTCATAGGTTTTGCCGTCCGGCGTCACCGCGCGTATCGATATATCGTACGCCTGCCCGGCGAGGCGGATATTTGCGGATTCGCCCTGACGCTTCGGTGCGAGGAGCGAGTCCTTCGCAACTCGGGCCATATGAACGACGATCGTCGTCCCTTTCTTATCGCCCGCCTGGGCCAGCAATTTACGCAACAGCTCTCCGCCGATGCGCAGCGAGGCGCCGTCGCCCGCCTGAACGTCCAGCGGCCGGCCGCCGAGCTGTTCTGCGAAAATCGAGACTTCGTCCGCATCATCCGCGATTTTTACCGATAGCACCTCGCCACCGCCACCGTTATTCCAGTCATCCGGCTCGTCGCCGTCGTCCACGGATGGAACGGACGGATACCAGCCGCCCCCGGGATTACCCGGGTTGCCGGGATTTCCGGAGTCCTCCGGCTTGCCCGTCAGCAACATGTCCGACCACTTCGCCTGATCGTCGCCGTCGCCGGACCACATGAGCTGTCCCCATACCCCGTTGCCGGCGTTGCGGGTAGCCGCGACGGTCATGCCGACCTTAGTACCGTTCTTCGGCGCGAACGGCATGATTTGCAGCGCACTCCACGGAATGGCCAACTCCACCGTATACGTATGCGCCGCCATTTCCACGTTCGAATTGATCTTCGCACTGTCGAGCGCGTACTCCTCTTTGCCGCCGTCCGCTCCCTGCCGCATGAAGACATGAGGCTTGTCGTCCGGTCCGCTCGGCGTGAAGAAGATGGCATAATCCCCGTCCAGATAAGCGGAGCCGCTCTTGCCGCGATCCATATCCAGGAACAGCATCGATGCCGTAGAGGCATACATCGTAGCCCCAGTCTCAGTAAAGGCGAACGCGCTGTCTTCTCTTTGCTCCAGCACGTACAGATTGGCATCGTCCCATTTCAGCCGGTAAGTTGCTTTCACGTTGCCGGCCTCGCCCCATACTTTGCCGAATCGCAGCAGATCCGGATCGCTCGAGCTTACCGTGATCGTCCGGGCGCCGCTCCATTCGCTCTCGTCGGCCCTCCCGTCGATAGCGATCGGCGAAGCCGCCCATGTTGCCGGATATTCCGGCTTGATGAAATTGATTTTGACCGGCAGCTCGTAGTCGGTGAAGTCTCCGCCGGCCGACAGCCGGATCGACTGCTGCGGCAGCGCGGACTGAATACCGGATTTCGCCGTTACGGCCACTTCGATCAGCCGCGTCTGATGCGGCTGCAGCTCGATGCCGTCGTTCGGGAAGGCCACCTCCAGCTCGCCCTCGCCCTTCGCCTGCAGCGTCAGCTTCTTCAGCATGCCGCCCCAGCCGCCTGACGGCTGGCTGTTGGCGATTTTGACATAGACGTAGCCCCCGTCGTTCGTGTATTCGCCGAGCTCATAGCTGCGCTCGCCCAGATTGTTCTCGCCTTCCGCCGCCGCCATTTCGCTGTCGACGATCGTCCAGTCGTCCCCATCGCGCGACAGGGATACCTGATAGCGATTCGCCAGCGTCAGCTTCGCGACCGGGGCTTGCATGTCCGCTGGTACCGGCAGCTTGTAAACGAAATAATTTGCCAGATCGGCGTACCGGCCGCCGTTACCCGCCAATTGGGAACCTTCGTTCTCGAACAGATAGTCTGCTTCGGCCGCTGAGCCCGCTGTGAACGACAACGCATTGTACGTGCTCCTGCCGATGCTCATGTCCACCGTCTTCACTTCCGACAAACGGTTCGTAACGGCCAGCTTGAGCATCCTCGTCTGTCCCGGCACCAGATCCAGTGTCTCATTGGTTCGAACGCCGAACGGAGCGATCCGCTGCTCGAAGCCGAGATTGAATCCGTACAGAACGGGGCCGTTCCCTCTCGTCTTGTCGGCATTTTCCATCTTGATATAGACGAAGTCGTCCGCGCCTTTATAGGCTGACAGATCGATCGTCTTGATGGCCCGGTTGCTTCCGTCCGTAATGACGCCCCCGCTCGAATCCGCCGTGTAGAGCGGCGTCCAGGCCGCCTCGTCCGGCGATACGCTCAGCACGTAATTATTCGCCACGTCGAGTGAGATCCGCGCATTGGCGTATCGGTTCAGATCGAACTTGTAGACGATTTCCGCCGTGGTGTCGGCAAACCGGAAAGCGTCGATGGCGCCGCCGGTGTTCCTCCATAAATAAGCCGCATCCAGATTCTCATTGTTCGTCTTCACGTTCAATTCGGCAAAATCGACCGCCGGCGAATCGGCGACGGGCGTTTCCGACCACTGCACGCGTATGGTGACGCCCTGCTTCCGGTGATCGTGGCGGACGAGCAGCGTGTTGGAACGGTTCTCCCATTCCCAGGATACCGTTACCGGCGCGCCGCCGCTGTCCGTTCCTTCTATCGCTTGCGGATAGAGGCCTTGCGGCGCGCCGATTCGGGCTGCCGCTCGGGAATTCGGGGTACCCGCCAGCGTGTAGAGCGTTTCCGCCGCCGATTCGCTCACGCCGGTCAAATTGCCGCTCGCGAACAGAATCGCGGGCTTGTCTCCGGACGTCCGGCCGGTAACGTCGTACAGTAGCGCGCTCGATTGCGCCATCATTTCCGTCTCGCCGGTTACGACCGGCAGCCGGTCGTCGAACAGATCGATATAGCTGCTGCTTTGCAGCTCAATTCGCGCCGGCTCCTCCAAGGTCTGAATCGCCGTATACGGACCGCGGATCGACTTCATGACGTTCGCCTCCGCATAGGTCGCGCCCGTCTGCTCCACGGCGTATTTCGCAATATCGCGAAGAACTTGCGCCGCCATTGCGCTGGATGCGAAGTAGCCGGGCGCCACGCCGGCGACGATCGCTTTGCCGCTGCCAATCGGCTGTTCGTAGACGACCGCCTTGCCGTCGGCCGTCGTATAGAGCGGTACGGCCGGGCTAGCCAAGGTCCCCGCTGTGACGGCGAATTTGGCCGGGACGTCGATCGTTCCGCGACCGCCGAAGACGCCGTTTCCGGCACCTGCCGCACGCAGCGTGACCGTCCCGCTTCCCGTCGTCGTCGCTTCGCCGCTCACGGCAAGGCCGAGCTTGTTCCACAAATCCCGCTTCGGTGACGACAGATCCGCTTCCGACCACCATTCGGACAAGTCGTCGCTGCTCCCCGCTCCTCCCGTATAGACGAGCACGCCGCCTTGGCTAACCCAGTCGCGAAGCGCTTCGTTGACTTTGACGCCGATTCCGCCGCCGCCGTTGCCGTCGACCGCTTTCCAGACGTCGTAGCTGACGAACAGCACATTCATATCGGCGAGCGCGTTCGGCTTCGTCAAATTTTCCGCGGGGATGACCTGAATCGGCACGCCTTTCGCCACGAGAGGGACCGTCGTGCCGTAGAAAGCGTTAATGTCCCCGGACGTCGCCATCTGCGAAATCGTGTCTGAATACAGAACGCCGATGCCAGGCGTGCCCGCTTCCACTGTCGCCGGCTTGTCATACATGTCCTGCAGCGCGCGGTAGACGTTCGTCTGAACCGTCTTGTACGGTCCCGGTGCTTGCGCGAATCCCCGCTCCGACCATGGCACGACCTCGAACTGCTTGAACTGGGGCTGCATCAGCTGAGCCGCGATGGTCGTTTTGTAAAATGCTTCGTACTCCGGCCAACTGTACGTTCCCGAATCCGCCTTGGGATCCGCGAGCGCGTACAGCTGCTTGCCATCGTTGCCCAGCTTCAAATTGGCGAACGAGGAGTAATCGATGTAGGCGGATTCAAAAACCCGCCGTTGGCTTGTGCCGGCGTACGGTACGGGCACCAGCGCCGTGTCGCTCCACACTTGGGCGATATACCCGTCGATCGTCGGGATATTGTAATAATCGTAATTGGATGTCGTGATGCCGTACATCAGGTAGCTGAGTGCCGTATGAGAGGCGATCAGCACCTCGACGTCGGGATAGTTGCTCTTGATTTTCTCCGAAATATCTTTGAAGGCCCGGTAGCTCAAATAGACTTTCAGCTTCTGCGACATGTAGCCCGCATCCTTGGACGATACGGGATCGATCCAATCCGAGCCGTAGAAGGACTTCCACTCGCGTTTGAAGGCGTCGGAATAGCCCGACTTGAGGAATACGTCGGGCTCCTCGAAGACGATCCGCTTCGCGCCGGCTTCGATGGTGCGACGGGACAATTCGTACACGTACTTGTTCCAGTTTTCCGTCGGCACCATGTAAGGCACGTTCACGTCCGTCGGATGGGTGAACCGATTGCCGTCACGATCGACTTGGATTTCGTCGTAGTGCGTCTTCCCGTCGAAATTGCCCCGTACGTAATCGTTCATGTCCCGATTGACGGCCAGCATGGCGTCAACTTGATAGCCTCTGTTCGTCCATGAGGCGATATGCGATTCGATGGAAGCCGGATTGCCGATGTAGGCCATGACGGAATCAGCCAACACATGCGCGTTTTCGTAAGCGCCGCCGGCCCCCGTCTGGAACGTGGTGCGGACCGGAGCGGCTTCGGCTGCCGCCACGCCCGATCCGGCCGGATTAGGTTCCGCGGGCGGTTCAGCCCCCGCATAGACCGGCATGGATAAAGCCATCAACAAAATAAGCGGGTATAAGATCAGCTTTCGGTTCACGTTATACTCCTCCTTGTACTATGACTGCCGGATGCCAAGCATTTTATCGGCGTCCGCTTGTTAACAAACGGCATCATCGCCCGCGATCACCCTGCTTTTCGATACTTCCGGTGGATGAATCAATTCTCGTTCACTATTGCTGTGCTCTCCGGTTTGGTGGGGCCCCACACCGGATAATGAAAGCGATTACATATCCATAAAACGAGATGCAGCTGAACACGAAAAATAAATTACCATAGGCGCCAGCATTTAATAAAAGTAACCCCCTTCCCAAACGTTCTGCATGTCATGTCCTTCAAACAAGCAAAGTCTTGGCACATCTTGGTTTGACTATATCCGAGGTTAAAGTCATATTAAATTACATATTGACTTATGTCAATATTCAAACATTAATAAATGTATTATTATATTATGATAATCATCGCAGCCCATCTTAAAACTCTATATCCGTCATCGGCGAGAAAAGGGAAAAGCGATTGCCGCGACACACCGATCCGTTCCCCTATTCGGTCCAAGCATGTACCGAACATTCACCTGACTGGCTAAAGCGATAAATGACCGCGAATTTCCCAGCATGCGGCCAGCTGTCACGCGTATTTCGAGTTGGACCTTTTTAAACATAATGATATAATACATTATATTACTTTTCTTAAATCGAAAGGAATCCATATGTCTCAACCTATCACAAACCAACCGCTGTATCTGCAAATTCGAGGCATGCTTAAAGAAAAGATCGAGCAAGGTGAATTGCAGCCCGGGGATCAAATTCCGACCGAAGCGGACCTGATTCAGCAATTCGGCGTCAGCCGGATTACGATCAAGAGCGCTTTGAAACTGCTTGTGGACGAAGGACTTGTCTACCGGATCGCAGGCAAGGGCACGTTCGTCGCGGATCCGTATGCCGCGCCGGAAGCGGCTCCGGCTCCGACTGAGGAGCCGGAGCTTGCGCTTCGCAAAATCGGCTTTCTCAGTCCGATGGCCAACGACCAATTCTCAATGCAACTGCTTCAGGGCGTCGAGGAAGCTTGCAAGGAACAGAACGTCATTCTGATCGTCCGCTGGTCTTCCACGCAAGCAGAGGAAAAAGAAGGCATCCGCTTCCTTCGCGCCGCCGGCGTTGAAGGGCTGCTCATCTTTCCTGTGGACGGCGAGTCGTATAGCGAAGCGATTCTGAGCTTGAAGACGGAGGGCTTCCCTTTCGTCCTGATCGACCGTTACCTGCCGGGTATCAAGACCAATGCCGTCTATTCGGACAATTATTTGGGCGGCTATATTGGCACCGAATATTTGATCAGCAAAGGGCATCGTCAGATCGGTATCGTATCTGGCACCAAATCGAAGACATCCAGCTCCGAGGACCGTTTTTCCGGCTATCTGGTGATGGCCAAGAAAGCCGGCCTGAGAATTGAGCCATCGCATTGGCTGACCCGAATCGACGAAATCACGTATATGGACACGGACGTCAGTCAGGAAATGGTGCATGATTGGCTGCTGTCCCAACCGGAAATAACGGCCGTCTTCGCCTTTTCGAGCGCGATTGCCGTCCATGTCGGGGAAGTGGCCATCAAGCTCGGCAAGAAGGTGCCGGAGGAACTCGCCATCCTATCGTTCGATACCCCGCCGATTCGCGATTTCAACGGCAACTTCTTCAGCTGCATCCAGCAGCAGGAGGGGAAAATGGGAGAGGAAGCCGTCACCCTGCTGCGCGAAACGATCGAGGACCCCACCATTATCCGGGAAATCATCATTCCCGTATCGCTTCGGGAAGAGCGCACGACCTAATTGTCTGGATAAATAAAAGAAATCTTGAAGTATCGCGGATTTGAAAAGAAGAAGATCGCCTAACCCGGCCAGCTTGCCAGGTGGTTGGCGATCTTCTTTATGTTCTGGCAGACAGCGGTCATATGCGCTTGCATTAAAACTTTTTCTTGCCGCGCAATCGGCAAGAAAAAGTTCGTGCAGCTCTTTGGTATCCGCGCAACTTCGCTCAATCGTGATCAGATATAGATATTTATCCGAGCGAGAAGGTCCAAAAGAAATAGCCTGTTGAGGTTTCTCAACAGGCTGATGCATGCGCCATTATCCCAATATCCTTCCCCGCATCCGCTTCCTCTTACCGGTTCAACAGACTTCCGACATAACGCATCAGCTCGTTGGCACAAACCGGGCAATAGCCATGATCGTCGATCAGGCGGGACGTCACCTCGTTGATCCGTTTGAGCTGCTTCTCATCCGGCGTCTTCGTGGACGTCGTAATTTTGACGATATCCTTCAAATCGGTAAACAGCTTCTTCTCGATCGCTTCGCGCAGCCGGTCATGGCTGGAGTAATCGAACTTCTTCCCTTTACGTGAGTAGGATGAAATTCGAATGAGGATTTCTTCGCGGAACGCCTTCTTGGCATTCTCGGATATGCCGATTTGCTCCTCGATCGAACGCATGAGCCGCTCATCCGGATCCATCTCTTCTCCCGTAAGCGGATCTTTGATTTTGGACCAGTTGCAGTAGGATTCGATATTATCGAGGTAGTTCTCGAACAGCGTCCTCGCCGACTCCTCGAAGGAATAGACGAAGGCCTTCTGCACTTCCTTCTTAGCCAAATTATCGTATTCCTTACGGGCAAACGAGATGAAGTTTAAGTACTTTTCACGCTCTTCCTTCGTAATGGACGGATGCTGATCCATTCCTTCCTTGAGCGCACGAAGCACGTCTAACGCATTAATGCATTGCAAATCCTGCTTAATGAGCGCACTTGAAATCCGGTTAATGACATACCTGGGGTCGATCCCGGACATGCCTTCCTCGATGTATTCGTTCTGCATTTCCTTCAAATCGGCTTCCTTGTACCCTTCGACTTCCTCGCCGTCATACATATGCATCTTCTTGAGCAGATCCATCCCCTGCTTCTTCGTTTCCTTCAAACGGGTCAGAATCGAGAAGATGGCCGCCGCTCTCAACGCATGCGGAGAAATATGGATATGCTTCATGTCGCTCTGGCTGATCAGCTTGGCGTAAATTTTCTCCTCTTCAGACACTTTCAAATTGTATGGAATCGGCATCACGATCATCCGCGACTGCAGCGCTTCATTCTTCTTGTTGCTGATGAACGCCTTATACTCCGTCTCATTCGTATGTGCGACGATGAGCTCGTCGGCGGAAATTAACGCGAATCGGCCGGCTTTGAAATTTCCTTCCTGGGTTAACGAGAGCAGGTTCCAGAGAAATTTCTCGTCGCACTTGAGCATCTCCTGGAATTCCATCAGACCGCGATTCGCCTTGTTCAATTCGCCATCAAACCGGTAAGCGCGAGGATCAGACTCCGAGCCGTATTCGGTTATGGTCGAGAAATCAATGCTCCCCGTCAAATCGGCAATATCCTGCGATTTCGGATCGGACGGGCTGAACGTGCCGATGCCGACGCGGCTTTCTTCCGAGATGAGCACCCGTTCGACGAGCACGTTCTCAATATCATTGGCATACTCGGTACGCAGCCTCATCTGGCAGGACGGGCACAGATTCCCTTCAATCCGTACGCCAAGCTCCTTCTCCGCTTCCGCCCGCAGCTCGTTGGGTATCAGATGCAGCGGTTCCTCGTGCATCGGACATCCTTTAATCGCGTATACAGCACCCCGCTCGGTTCGGGAGAACTGCTCCAATCCCCTTTTCAGCATGGTGACAATCGTCGATTTGCCTCCGCTGACCGGCCCCATCAGCAGCAGAATCCGTTTACGGACATCCAGCCGCCGCGCTGCCGAGTGAAAATATTCCTCCACTAAACGCTCAACCGCCCGGTCGAGACCGAATATTTCCTGCTCAAAAAATTTGTACTTCTTCTGGCCGGACTCATCCGTTACGCCGTACGACTCAATCATTTCATAGACACGAGCATGTGCTGTCATAGCAGGAGCCGGATCTTTCCTCAGCCGTTCAATATACTCTTTGAACGTCCCTGTCCACGCGAGCTTCTCACTCTCTGCTTTGTACGCTGAAATTCGTTTCAAAATGTCCATGCCGTACCTCCTCTCGTCCCTCCCGATGTTCCTGGCCGCTTGACTTCACCGTGGGTCGTTTATCTATCCGACAACTTGGTTTGATAAGCTTTTTGTTGAAGTAATACAATCCTATGCGATAACGGCAGGGAAGTTGCCCTAAATTTTATTCGTCAATCCATCAAAATCCGAGATTTCTCGCAAAGTGCTGCTGCCTCACCAGGAGGGCTGGTGTGGAGAAGGCCGAAAATAGGCGGATGACCAGAAAAGGAAGCGGATCAGCCCTTTGCGGAACAACTCGATTACTGCCGATGATTTGATTCAATTCACCTGTTTCATGGGTCCCCAAACGAAGCGGATGTGGTATAATGCTCGGGGAAAGGAGCGTTCGGCATGGCAGTCAGGCATGAGACGGAGTTATATCAACCGGTCAAAGCCTATTTCGAAGCGCAGGGCTATGATGTGAAGAGCGAAGTGATGCATTGCGATTTGGTTGCGCTTCATCCGGTAAGCGGGGAAACGATCATCGTCGAGTTGAAGAAGACGTTCAATCTGGCATTGCTGCTGCAGGGCATCGAGCGGCTCAGGCTGACCGAGCAGGTGGTCCTCGCCGTGGAGCGCAACCGCAAGAAGAGCGGCGCGCACAACCAGCGGTTCGGCGACTTGGCCGAGCTGTGCCGCATGCTTGGGCTCGGGCTGATGACCGTCACCTTCTTCAAGACGAAGGCACCGGTCGTCGAGATGCTGTGCGAGCCCGGCGACATGCCGGTCCGCGGCAAACGCCGGGTCCGGGTATCCCGGCTGCTGACCGAATTTCGCGAGCGCAGCGGCGATTACAATGTCGGCGGGAGCACGAAGGCCAAGCTGGTAACCGCTTATATGGAGAAGGCGCTTCGCATTGCGTGGGCTCTTCGTGTCTATGGCGATATGGCGCCGCGGAAAGCTGCGGAATTATCCGATGTCGTACGAGCCGCTTCCATTTTACAAAAAAACTATTACGGGTGGTTCGAGAGAGTCGATCGCGGAATTTACCGGTTGCGGGACGAAGGCAGCAATGCCGTCGCCAACTATGCGGATGTTCTCGACAATTGGCTGCTCACCAAACAATCCAGCACGAAAGGAGACCTTCATTATGAGTGAAGAACAACGTCAAGGTTACCGCGCTATCGGCAAAGTAGAAGATTTCACCTCCTTCCCTGCCCCCGTGACGATCGACTACGATCCCTATTATATCGTCAAGGAAGAATCGGCAGACGGAGAGGAATCCTACAAGCTCATCTGCGCGATTTGTCCGCATGCCGGAGGCATCGTAAGCCAGCATGGGGACGAGTTCATCTGTCCGCTGCACTATTGGATGTTCGACATCCAAACCGGGGAATCGACAAACATGCCCGGCGCCGCGCTCGATTGCCAGCCTCTTGAAGTGATCGACGGCCAATATATGCTGAAGCAAGCCTAAGTCCTACATAGTACAATTTCGCACATTAGAAATAGACCGCTGCATGCTGCAGCGGTCTTTTCCGTTTCATACACGCTTATCGCGCACCGCACGCTGCCCCAGAATGCATTGTGGCGTCACCATGACACGTTGGTCATCGGCCCTTCAACGCGCAGGCAAGGCAGCCACGGCACGAGGTGCTTCACGCAACCCCAATGGCAGATGCCATTCTCAGCTGCGTGCCACGAATTCGGAGATGGCCTCACCAAGCCGGGCGATGCCGGCGGCCATTCGTTCACCGGATGTATACGTGTAATTCAGTCTGGCTGTATTCCGTATCGGCTCCCGCACGAAGAACGTCGAGCCCGGGACGAACGTGACGCCCTTCATAACGGCACAGCGCAGCAGCGCTTCGCCGTCAAGACCTTCAGGAAGCTTCAGCCACAAGAACAGCCCGCCCTGCGGCTCCGCCCACGAAGCATCTCTCATCCCGAGCTGACGCAGGAGGGACTGCATGTGCTGCATCCGCTGACCGTACGATTTCCCGAGCTTGCGGGCATGCCGATCCAGCGGAAAATGACGAAGCAGCTGGTCCACGATTTGCTGATCAAGCGCGCTCGATTGCAGATCCGCCGCCTGCTTCGCCTTTGCCATCATTCGGATGACATCCCTGTCGCCCATTACCCAGCCCAATCGGACAGCCGGCGCCACGGTATGGGTTAAGGTGCTCGTATACAAAACAACGCCGCCGCCGGCCTTCCCCTCGATGGAGAAAAGCGTCGGATAATGCGCATTGGCGTCGAACTTTATCTCTCCATAAGGATCGTCCTCCACGATGGGGATCCCGTGACGCCGGCAGCACTCCACTAAGCCTCGGCGCCGCTGTGTCGTCCATGCCCGCCCGGTCGGGCTCCCGAAGGTAGGAACGACGTACACAAGAGCCGGCTTGTGCTGGCGTATAAGCCGCTCGGCTTCCTCTATAATCATACCGTCGGTGTCGCATTCCACCGGGATGACATGCAGGCCGTTCAGATGAAAAACTTGAAGCCCAGCTATATTGGCCGGATTCTCGACCAATACAGCGCTGCCCGGCTCCGCGAGCGCGCGCACAGCCAAGTCGATGGCTTGCTGAGAGCCCGTTGTAAGCAGCATTTCATCCGGGCTGACAGGCATTCCCTTGGATGCCATCCGCTGGCCCAGCTGCTCGCGAAGCGGCAAATATCCTTCGGTAAGGCCGTACTGAAGCACGCCGCTGCCGTTCTTAAACACCCGGCCGGCCGCTTCCCTTACCGCCTCCAGCGGGAGCAGTTCCTCCGCCGGAAGGCCGCCTGCAAGCGATATGATTTCCTTTCCCCCCGTCCATTTCATGATGTCCCGTTCAGCGGATGATTGCAGCCGATTCACTTTGCTCGAAAATCGATAATCCACGCTCACGCTCGCCTCCTCGCTTCGTTCTTGCCATATCTTACGCACGACGAAGCCTACGGGCTACTGGAGAAGCGATTACCGTAATCACAAAGCATATCTATCTTAGGATATCCGTTCCAAAGCATGATTCATGCACGGCTTATTGTAACAACTTGTTCACATTTGATTGCATTTTCTTTTTGCCTGCGGTTGGTTATAATAAAATCAGGTTTACTGGAGGTGTGCAGGATGACGCTTAATTTTCTGATCGTATTAACCGTCTTCGTCTTGTTCCTGACGGCGATCTTGACATCGTCTTACAATGACGACAAGACAAACGGCATTTAATTGGACGTAATAAAAGAAGCTTCCTGTTGTCGTCGATCGGCAGCAACAGGAAGCTTCTTTTATTTTGGCTTGCCACGCTATGTGTTCGGCGCTTACGCAGGCACGGACTTGTTAAGCCCGGCGTAAACCTACCATTTCAGACACACATACAGAGCATAAGTGACGCTCCTTAAATTCGCGAACTTCATCCATTGATCCACAAAACACGCATCTTGGGCGGTAACGTTCCAAAATGATATGGTCACCCTGGACAAGAATCTCCACGGGGTCTCCTTCGTTCATTTGATATCTTTTGCGCAGCGATTTGGGCAGCACAATACGGCCCAGTTGATCGACTTTGCGCACGACGCCAGCTGGTTTCAAACGTTTTCACCTCTTCTGCAGTCTCGATTTGTAAGTCATGCAAGAAACCTATGCAACTATAAAAATTCGATAGGACCCTACGTTTTCCTCCCCATGCTGCGATTTTCTTAATATTCTGCAACACGCGAGTGATCTCTATCTATACCTCCGGTCATTCCTTAAGAAGTAAAAACCTCGTTAACTTATCTAATATCCGTTACCCCGTACGATGAAACAAGCTCCCCGGGCAGGGAGCTCGTTCAATTTGAACAGGATTTATTCCATCCCGGGAAAACCGGTTTGCCTGAACGCTTCGTACACGACAATTGCGGCTGAATTCGACAAATTAAGCGAACGAACCTTGTCCGTCATCGGCAGCCGCATGCATGTCGCAGGATGCTCGTTCAGTATAGTCTCCGGCAATCCTTTGGTCTCTTTGCCAAATACGAAGAAATCGCCATCGGCAAACGTAAAATCCGTGTATCGTTTGGAAGCCCGGGTGCTTGCGAAGAAGAAACGCCCTTGCGGATTCTTCTCCTTCACTTCCTCGAAGGAATCGTAATAAGTGAGGTTAACCGCGTACCAGTAATCGAGACCCGCCCGCTTCAGCGTCTTGTCGTCGGTATTGAATCCAAGCGGCCGGACCAGATGAAGATGCGTCCCCGTCGCCGCGCACGTGCGTGCGATATTGCCTGTATTCGCCGGTATTTCCGGCTCGACAAGCACAATATGAAATGCCATTTGCTTATTCCTCCCCGCCTTCTGCTTATTATACATGAAATCGAATTCGTTCATAAATTTAACATCACGTTAACGTTTCCTTAATCTAACGAATAACGTCGGTCTTCATAATGAGCTTATATTGCCTGTAAAGGAGAATGAGACGATGAAGAAAAAAATACTGGTCGTCGATGACGAGCCTTCAATCTCCATGCTTATCGAATTTAATTTGAAATTAGCCGGGTATGACGTCCGCTGCGTGCATGACGGCGAAGCCGTATTCGACATGTTAAAGCCGTTTCGCCCCGACCTCATCATTCTCGATCTCATGCTGCCCAAGATGGATGGCATTCAAGTATGCCGCGAGCTTCGTAAACAGAACAATGCCGTTCCGATCGTCATGCTTACCGCCCTTCAGGACGTGACGGACGTGATCGCAGGTCTGGACAACGGTGCGGATGACTACATGACCAAGCCGTTCTCGCCCCAGGAGCTGCTCTCCCGTATTCAAGCGATATTGCGCCGGGTCAAATCGCTGCCGGGCACATCAGAAAATACCGTTCATGAAATTGGCCGGCTGACCGTCTTCTCGGAGCAGCGCGAAGTCCATGTCGATAATAAGCCTGTGGAGCTGACGCCCAAAGAATTCGAGCTCCTGCTGTTCCTCTGCCGCCACCGCGGAAAAGTACTCAGCCGGCAGCAGCTGCTTCACGGCGTGTGGGATTATCATTTCCTTGGCGATACGCGCATCGTTGACGTTCATATTAGCCATCTTCGCGATAAGATCGAGAAATCGGCCCGCTCTCCCGAATATATCATGACCGTCCGCAACGTAGGCTATAAGCTGTCGGGACCCAGTACGGTAGACAGCTCCGTCGCTTCGCTCTAAGCCCGCCGGGCTGCCTTTAAGCGCACGACAGAAGACCGCCCCATTCTCAAGTAGATGCTTGAGGATGGGGCGGTCTTCTTCCTGAATGAATTAACCGTTGCGTTTCTGGAAATCGCTCATGAATTCAGCAAGCGCTTTGCAGCTTTCGAGAGGAACTGCATTGTAGGTTGAAGCTCTCAAGCCGCCGACACTGCGGTGGCCCTTCAAGCCGACGAATCCATGCTGTTCCGACTCCTTGACGAACTGCTTCTCCAGCTCCTCGGTTTGAATGCGGAATGTAATATTCATCACCGAACGGCTGTCTGTGTCGGCAAACCCGCGATAGAATCCGCCGCTTTGATCGATAGTGTCGTAGATCAGCTTCGTCTTGTCGCGGTTATATTGCTCGATGGCCGCTGCTCCGCCTTTGGCTTGCACCCATTTCAACATCAGGTTGGCCAAATAGACCGAGAAGGATGGCGGCGTGTTATATAAAGAGTTGTTCTTCACATGCGTATCGTAGCGCAGCATCGTCGGAATCGATTTCGGACTTTCCGATACCAGGTCTTCTCTGGCAATAACAATCGTAACGCCGGAAGGACCCAAGTTTTTCTGCGCGCCCGCATAAATCATCCCGAACTTGCTGACATCGATCGGCTTGCTCATAATGTCGCTGGACATATCCGCAATGAGAGGTACCTCATTCGTTACCGGAAACTGCTTGTATTGCGTACCTTCGATCGTTTCATTCGAGGTCACATGCAAATAGGCGGAATTGGCTGGAATTTGAATATCGCTAATGTTCGGAATCCGGTTGAATTTGTCAGCCTCGGAAGTTGCTGCAACTGCCGTTTCCCCGATCAGCTTCGCTTCTTTGATGGCCTTGTCGGCCCAGCTGCCTGTCATCACATAAGAGCCGACTTGGCCGGACTTCAACAGGTTCATCGGAATCATCGCAAACTGCGTGCTTGCTCCGCCTTGCAGAAGCAAGACCTTATAATTCGCTGGAATTTCGTACAATTCACGAAGGAGCGATATCGCCTCGTTATGAACCTTCTCGTAGATTTCGCCGCGATGCGACATCTCCATGATGGACATGCCAGCACCCTCGTAGTCGACTAACTGTTCCTGTGCCTGCTGCAGCACTTCAAGAGGCAGCGCAGCCGGTCCAGCGTTAAAATTGTATGCGCGTTTCGTCACGGTAACCCACTCCAATCATCTGTATGCCTAACGTTATGATAGCAATTTTAAGGGCAGGCATCAAGTACAAAAAGTCGAACGTGAAGAACATCAGGACGTATAATCATTCGGATTTTGCGGGTATGAAGCCATAAAAACAAGCTCTCCCATCGGGAGAGCTTGAGGAATCTTAAATCGATAAGTGCTGATTAGCAGTCGAAATACAGGCTGTACTCGTGCGGATGAACCCGAATCGTAACCGCTTTGGCTTCTTGCCGTTTCACGGCAACGTAGTTATCGATGAAGTCTTGCGTGAAGACGCCGCTTTCGGTCAAGAACTCGCTGTCGGCTTCCAGAGCGTCGAGCGCTTCGTCCAGCGTGCCTGGAACCGAACGGATCTCTTTCTTGTCCTCGTCGGACAGCTCGTAGATGTTCTTATCGAAAGGTCCATAGCCAAGCGCGACCGGATCGATCTTGCGCTTAATGCCGTCAAGGCCGGCAAGCAGCATCGCCGCGAACGAAAGATACGGGTTAGCGGTGGAATCCGGCGTACGGAACTCGATGCGGCATCCCTTAGGCGTTACTGCGGCAACCGGAATACGGATCGCAGCGGAACGGTTGCCTTTGGAGAAGACGAGGTTAACCGGCGCTTCGTAGCCCGGAACCAGACGCTTGAACGAGTTCGTCGAAGGATTCGACAACGCGATCAAAGCCGGAGCATGGTGCAAAATACCGCCGATGTAGTGCATTGCCATCGGGCTCAGGTTGGCATAAGCGCCTTTCTCGTAGAACAATGGCGAATCGCCGTCGAAGATCGATTGATGTACATGCATTCCGCTTCCGTTATCGCCGAAGATCGGCTTCGGCATGAATGTAGCGCTTTTGCCATACTGGCGCGCAACGTTATGAACGATGTACTTATATTTCATCAGGTTATCGGCCGTCTTGGTCAGCGTATCGAAACGGAAGTTGATTTCCGCTTGGCCGGCCGTTGCAACTTCATGGTGGTGACGCTCGACGCGCAAGCCCGTCTCCTGCATCACGCGAACCATTTCGCTGCGGATATCTTGCTGGGAATCGACTGGCGCAACGGGAACATAGCCGCCCTTAACACCGATTTTGAATCCGAGGTTTCCGCCTTCTTCCTTGCGTCCCGTGTTCCAAGCCGCTTCTTCCGAATCGACGGAGAAGAAGGAGGTGTTCATCGAGCTCTCGTAACGAACATCGTCGAAGATGAAAAATTCGGATTCAGGCGCGAAGAATGCTGTCGTACCGACGCCGGATTGCTGCAGGAATTCCTCCGCCTTCTGGGCGATGCTGCGCGGATCCCGTTCATAACGCTCGCCGTCCGGCGTGTATATGTTGCACATAATGTTCAAGGTCGGGTGATCCATGAACGGATCGACAAATACCGACTCCGTATCCGGCATCATGACCATATCGGATTCTTCAATACCGCGGAAGCCTGCGATCGAGGAGCCGTCGAACGCAACGCCATTAACGAATGTATCCTCGTCAACCTCTGTCGCCGGAAGCGTAATATGATGCGCGCGACCTGCGAGGTCTACAAAGCGGAAATCGACAAACTGAATATTGTTTTCTGAGATTGTGTTCAAAACGTTTTGAACTGACATAGGGTGTTTCCTCCATTTCCGAACATTTGCGTAGTTATGAACGACGAACGTTCAATATTCTGCATCAACTTATGAGGTAATTATAAATTTCGGCTCCATCGTCGTCAATAGTTATGTCAGGTATTTTTTACTCATATGTAAGGTATCTTCACACATTGTTTGATAATTCAATAAAAATACCTGACATGACGCACAGAAAAAAGTCGCGAACCCCGATTGCGATCAGGTTTCGCGACTTTTTGGCTCTACATGTTAATGTTCGAGAAATCGATTATATCTTCCAGCTTGCAAAAGCTTCGGCTGGCGCTTTCTCCGTGTCGAATCGTTTCCCGACGATATTCGCAATTTGCTCCAGTTCCTTCAGGAGGCCGGCGAACTGATCCGGGAACAGCGACTGTACGCCATCGCCTGTCATCGAGTTGTCGGGATCGGTATGCATCTCAATGATCAGGCCGTTCGCACCGGCGGCGACAGAAGCTTTGGACATCGGCTCAACCAGCTCGCGCCGGCCCGTGCCATGGCTTGGGTCCGAGATAACGGGCAGATGGCTCAGCTGCTGCAGTACAGGAATGGCTGCAAGGTCAAGCGTGTTGCGCGTGTATTGCTCGAACGTCCGGATACCGCGCTCGCACAGCATCACGTTCGGATTCCCGCCGGCCAGCATGTATTCCGCCGCGTTCAAGAACTCGTCATAGGTAGCGCTGAATCCGCGCTTCAGAAGTACCGGCGTTTGAATCGTGCCCAGCTTGCGAAGCAGGTCGAAGTTCTGCATGTTGCGTGTCCCGACCTGTAAAATATCCGCGTACTCGGCGCAAACATCGACGTATTCCGGCGTCATTACTTCTGTAATCGTGAGCAGGCCGTGCCTGCGTCCCGCCTCCGCCATCATGGCCAAACCTTCAACGCCAACGCCCTGGAAGCTGTATGGGCCTGTGCGCGGCTTGAACGCGCCGCCGCGGAGCACCTGGCCGCCGGCCGCCTTCACCAAACGAGCGATCTCATCGATCTGCTCCGGCGTTTCCACGGCACAAGGTCCGCCCATGATAACAAGATTGTCGCCGCCGATTTTGACGCCTTTAATATCAATAACCGTATCGTCGGGATGGAAGTCCCGGCTGGCCAGTTTATAAGATTTCGATATTTTAATGACATTCTCGACGCCCTTCATTTGGCGAAGATGCTCGGCGAGCGTCGGCTCTGCCTTGCCGACGATGCCGATAACCGTCCGGTCCGTTCCTCGCGATACATGGGCTTGAACGCCAGATTTCTCGATATACGCGGTAATTTCACCAATTCGCTCTTCCGTAATGCTGCTGTTTGTTATGACGATCATATCCAATACCCCTTTTCTCGCTTCAACGCGTATACGCTTTTATGCTTCTAAGCTTTTGTGCTTTTAACCACTAAAGCAAATATACAAGAAAAAACCGATCTCGTCAAGAGACCGGTTTTTCCCTTTTTTCTTTATGCGATGACTTCTGTCTACTCTGTCGCGTGCTTCGTGTTCGGCGGAACAGCGGCTTCGAATAAGCTTCGCCGCTCCTTGCGCTTCTCTCTGCGTTTGTCCGCAACGAGCTGAATCGCCCATCTGATCACGAAATAGAACAGTACGCCGAGCAGAATGCCATCGATAATCCCGCCTACAATGAGCTTCAAATTGACGAGCAGGATATGGTCGATCCACCCCGGCGCAAACGGAATATGAATTCTTAGCTGGTTAGGAAGCACCCAGCCTCCCACCATACTGTTCACGAACGCCACGGGAATATATATGATTTTGCCGACGACAAACCCTAGCAGCGCTCCGGCCAGACTTGCGTTCATCCAATAGATTAGGGGAAAGATAAGGAAGAATGCAAGACCGTATGTGGGCAGCGTAACCATTTCGACGGCTATGCCGATCGCAAATCCGAGCGCTACAAAGGATGCTCCGCCGGGAGCCCGCATCAGCTGACTGTATTTATATTTGATCCAGCGTTTAATTGAGCGCGGTTTGCGTCTCACACTCATCCGATATGCGCCTCATTCCCTTTAGATCGACGTGTTCGTACGGACGGTTGGCAGCAGCTTGTTCATGTTGATCGTTCTTTTAGCCACCCATGTGTCGGGGGACGCATCGTCAAACTGTTCAAGATAAGAGATGACTTCCTTGGTAATCGGCGTCGGCGTCGATGCGCCTGAAGTAACGGCAACGCGCTTCTTGCCTTTCAGCCATTCGATCTGGATTTCACTTACGTCAGCGACCCGGTACGCCTTCACGCCGGCAATTTCCTCCGAAACCTGGGCAAGCCGGTTGGAGTTATTGCTTCGCGGATCGCCCACGACGATACAGAGCTCCGCTTCTCCGGCTTGACCGGCAACGGCTTCCTGCCGGACCTGCGTAGCCATGCAGATCTCATTATGAATTTCCGCTGTCGGGAACTTCTCGGACAGCTTGTTGATCAGGTGGCGGATGTCCCATTGCGACATCGTCGTCTGGTTCGTAATGATCATACGATCCGTCGTCAGCGCAAGCCGATCAATCTCTTCTTCACGTTCGATCAGATGCACATGACCTGGCGCAATGCCGATTGCGCCCTCAGGCTCAGGATGCCCATTTTTGCCGATATAAATGATTTCATATCCATCTGCAACCTTATCGCGTATGAGATCATGCGTCTTCGTCACGTCCGGACAGGTCGCATCGACGATCGACAGCCCTTTCTCGCGGGCGATCCGGCGAACCTCGGGCGAGACGCCGTGAGCCGTGAATATGACGGTGCCTTGATCGATTTTGCTTAAAATCTCCAGGCGGTTCTCGCCGTCCAGCGTAATAACGCCTTCCTGCTTGAGCGCCTCTGTAACGTGACTGTTGTGAACAATCATGCCCAATATATAAATTGGGCGCGGCAATTCTGAATTTTTGACCGTTTGCAGTGCCATAACCATAGCATCTACAACCCCATAGCAATAACCGCGCGGTGATATTTTGACAATTTCCATACGTGCACCTACCTTCCCAAAGCCGAGCTTCGTTCTATTATACCTGATTCGACTTGTCGAGAAAAGCAAGAGGCAGCCATACGGTAAATGTCGATCCTTCGCCTTCCCGTGTCGAAACCTCGATCGAGCCGGAATGCTCATCGATAATCCATTTGGCAATCGAAAGCCCGAGTCCCGTTCCGCTTGTCTTGCCGCGGGATACGTCCGCACGGTAGAACCGCTCGAAGATGTGCGGAATTTCATCGCTGTTCATGCCGATTCCCGTATCTTGAATGACAATGCCCGCTTGGTTGCCGGATTTGACCGCATGCAGCTTGACATACCCCGACGGCGTGTATTTGAATGCATTCTCTACGAAGATGAACAGCAGCTGGCGCAGGAAGTCTGCATGGCCGTGTACGGTAACGCCCTCTAACGGGGACAGATCGCCTATCACCCATTCAGCCGTCCGAGGCAGCAGCTGCGCTCTGCGCGCAACGTCCTCGACCAGCGGAAGGAGCAGCTCCTCCTGCTTCTCCATGACGTATCCCGCATCTGCGCGGGCCAGCGACAGCAGATCATTGACGAGCCCCGACATCCGCTTCGCTTCGGCGGCCACATCCATCATGGCTTCCCGCGTCAGCACAACATTGGATTCCGTTAACAGCGATCCCATGTCACCTGATCCTCCGTCTGCCCGTTTGGCTTGCGCCGCTTCCAGCGCGGGCAGCCACATTCGCTCCAGCAGCTCGATATTGCCGCGTATAGTCGTCAGCGGCGTCCGCAGCTCATGCGACGCGTCGGATACGAACCGACGCTGCGCCATATAGGCCTCATCCAGCTCATTGTACGTCGTTTCAATGCGCTCTAGCATGCTGTTCAGCGTATCCGTCAGATGTCCCATTTCATCATTGGGGCCTTCGCGCTCGATCCGCACGCTAAGATTCGATCCGTTCTTGATCTGCGTAACGGCTTGAATGACGTTCTTGACCGGCCGCAGCGCCTGCCGCGCAATAATAAGCCCGACTGTAAATGCGATTACGATGACCGCGAGGGAGGAGAAGATCAGAGTCGTTCTTAAATTTTTCATATAATTGTCAAGCGGGCTTGTATAATAAGCGACCTGCAGCACGCCGACGGTCTCATTGTTAGCCTTTAATTGCAGTGGCAGCTGATAGGCCAGAAACCGGTAATGATCGACCTCCAATTGCACATAACCGGTTTCAATCTTCTTATCGGGATCCGGAACAGGCAGCCGCAGCCTCGTATCCTTCAGATTGTCGGACTGATCCAACTCCCCGTTCGTATAATTGACAACCTGAATATACACATTGTTGCCTTCGAACCGGTTCGAGTAATTAAGATTCAACCCCCCGCTGAAAAAATCAACCGTCGGCACAATGCGCAATTGGCGAAGCTGCTCCTCGATTTGCGATTTTACGTCCCTATAAGTGTTATAGTTGACGAACCAATAGATGGATACGCCAAAGATAAGAAGCGTCACGGCCAGCAAGGAAGAATACCACATCGTTAGTTTCAGCCGGATCGACATCGGATCAATTCTCTCCTCTCAACACATAACCGGTTCCGCGAACTGTCTGGATGAGCCGCTTGTACCCGCCTTCCTCCGTCTTCTGCCGGAGCATGGCGATGTACACTTCAAGCACATTCGATTCGCCGCTGTAATCATAGCCCCATATCTTGTCCATAATGGAATCGCGCGTTAAGACTCTGCGCGGATTCTGCATAAACAGGTGAAGAAGATCGAATTCCTTCGCCGTCAGGTCGATTCGCCTTTCATTGCGGACGGCTTCCCGCGAGTCCAAATCCAGTATCAAATCTTCGTATACGATCCGATTGGTCTGTTCCTCGAGCTTATCGGTTTTCCGGCGCAGCAGCGCTCGGACCCGGGCCAGCAGCTCCTCCAGCGCGAAGGGCTTGACCAAATAATCGTCGGCACCGATGTCCAATCCCTTGACCCGGTCCTGAATATCATCCTTTGCGGTCAGCATCAGGATCGGCACCGTGCTTCCCCCTTCGCGGACGCGGCTGCAGACCTCCCAGCCGTCCACCTGAGGCATCATAACATCCAGAATAAGCAGATCGGGATCGCTTGTCAGCATAGCCTTTAATCCTTCAAGTCCGTTATTGGCAGTCGCCACCTCGTAGCCCTCGAAAGCCAGGCTGCGGCGCAGCAGCGAAGTAATTTTCTCATCGTCGTCCACGACCAGAATATGCGGTCTCATCGGTTCTCTCCCACTCCTTAGCAATCTCTCTTAACGTCTAGTATAACGCAATTCATCACCCGAATCCCAGCCATGCAAAAATGCGCAGGCAGTACTACCTACTGCCTGCGCCGGTTCGGTGCGCTTTATTACTATTGCTGCTGCCGCTGATTCTGCGGCTGCTGAGCGAACTCGTTGGCGTTCCCGATTTCGACAGTCACATCCATGGATTTGCCGTTACGGATAATGCTCAGCGTAATTTTATCTCCAACGGCTTTCGTCTTGACCGCGGCAATAAATTCTTCTTTTGTTTTGTACTTCGTACCGTCCATTGCAGTGATGACATCGTATTGGCGAAGGTCGGCCAAATAGGCTGGCGATTTATAGATCACGCTATCGATATAGAAACCCTCTTTGCTGGAAAGTCCGAGCTCCTGTTGGAGCTGGTCCGATATATCGCCCAGTCTTGCGCCGATAAACGGAGCCGGTTTCTTCGGAATCTCTTTGTTTGCTTTCAGTGCTTCCAGATTCTCCATAATCGTACTGGTCGGAATCGCAAATCCGATGCCCTGCGCTTGCGAGCTGACGGCCGTGTTGATGCCGATCACTTCCCCTTGCAGGTTGAGCAGCGGGCCGCCGGAGTTGCCGGGATTAATGGAAGCGTCTGTCTGCAGCAGGTGCTCGTAGTTACGCGTTCCCTCCGCATCCGGAATGCTGATCGGTCTTTCTTTGGCGCTGAGTACGCCGACCGTTACCGTATGGTCGAAGCCGTGCGGGTTGCCGATCGCCACGACCCAATCGCCGATATCGGCTTTCTCGGAGCTGCCTATTTTCAGCGTCGGGAACCCCGTCCCCTCCACCTTCAGCACCGCAAGGTCAAGATCGTAGTTGGCGCCTAGCTTCTTCGCCGTGAGCGGCTTGTCGTGGCCTTCGACCGTCACCTGAATCTCGTCGGCATCGGCGATGACGTGCTGATTCGTCAGGATGTAACCGTCGGATTCGAAGAAGAAGCCGGTTCCCATTCCGCTCGGAACGAGCTGACCGGTACCTTGTCCGGAGCTGTCGCCGCCGCCTTGATCCCCGTACCCGTCGCCGAAGAACTGACGGAAGAACGGGTCATCCAATATGCTGTCGCTTCGGTTCGATTGCTGCTGCTTGGAGAACGTCTGGATTTTTACGACCGCCGGGCTTGCCTGTTCGAAAATTTTGGCGATGTTATTCGGTCTGACGACATCGGAGACATTCGATACGACGCCGTCGTCTCCCGGCTTGGCGTTCGTGTTCGCCCCTTGTCCGACCGATGGCGAGCCGCCAAGCGCTTGATCGCTGGAGAACCAATTTTGCCGGTCCGCCATGAACATCAAGGAGCCGACTGCCACTACTCCGACCATGAAAGAAGCGAAGACCGCTTTGAACGATGTGCGCCGCGGCTCACGTCCCTGCCAACCGCCTTTAGCCGACTGTGTCGGAGCGAACGGCCGAAGCTGCGCAGGCGGCGTTACCTCAACCTGACTGCCCGGAGCCGAATCGCCGCCATATGCCTGTTTGGATTGCATAGGTTTCGAATCGGCTTCCGCCGCCGGTTTGAACGGACCATACGAATAATAATAGGCCGGCTTCTGCTGCTCGGAATTTTTATCCGTTTGGTGCTCGTTATATGTCTCGTCCGCTTTATCCATCTTGTTGTCGCTGCTGCCCGATTGGAAAAAGTCGTCGAATGGGTTCTTTTTGTTGTCTTCCATTGTGTATCTCCTCCTCATGTTTCATTCCTATTGTACATCATTGCTCGTTTCTATAGTTCTATCTTGCACAATCTACCTTAAATCAAACTTAAAAACAATTTAAATAGACATAAAAAAATCCGACTTTGCTTCAACAGCCTCGTCGGATTCGTCCATTATTCTATTTCACTGCGGCAGAACCTGCTCCAGTTCTCCCAATACTTGTTTCGCTTTATCCACCCAATGCGGTTCGATCTCGGCATCGGGATCGGAAGGTGACTGAAATTGGTCGACGAAACTCCCAAGCGCCCCGGACTGCGCATCGGAATCAAGCCCTTCTTCATATACATGCTTCAGGACAAAGGGCTGGCCGAACCGGATTTTGGCATCGTTATCCGTCGTTTCGCCGTCCAAATTGCCATTGGTAACGTCGAACGGCAGACGAAGCCATACCATGTTCGCTTCATCCAAGGAACGGTCGAAGGAACCGTGGTCATACTCCCAATTGCCTCCAAGGGAGAAGTTGTAGTTCGCCAGCTTCGTTCTCATCTCTACAAATTCCTGCTCGTTATCTTGCAGCTTCGATGAAAGGGGGATCATAGCGTATGCATTCTCCTAACATGTAATCGTTATTTTCTTGTTAGAATGTCCATTACGATCCGTTGCTATCCCGTTTTCACCCATCCTTTGCGATGAGCGAATACGGCAAGCTGCGTTCGGTCCTCCAGCTCGCACTTCATAAGCAGATTGCTTACATGCGTTTTTACCGTCTTGATGCTGATATGGAGTTCCTCGCCGATCTCTTTATTCGAGCGTCCCTCCGCGATGAGCAGAAGAACCTCCCGTTCCCTCTCCGTCAGTCCCTCGTCCGCTCCCTGCGCGGTCCGCTGCCTGAGGCCGCGCGTCAGCGCTTGGGACACGTCCGACGTCATGACCGGCATCCCCTTCACCGCTCCGTTCAGCGCGTAGATCAGCTCTTCGGCGGATACGGTCTTCAGAACATAGCTGACGGCGCCCGCTTCCACCGCAGCAACGACCTTCTCATCCTCCAGAAAGCTTGTCAGCATGACGATCTTCTGCTCGGGAAACTCCTTCATGATGGCTTTCGTCGCTTCCACGCCATCCATATGGGGCATCATCAAATCCATCAGGATTAGATTCGGCTCGCCTCCAGGCACGCCCTTCCTCAGAATATCCAGCGCCTCTAAACCATCGCCTGCCTCGGCAACAACATCGAACTTCGGCTCCAGCATGAGATAGGTGCGAAGACCCGCCCGCACCATATCATGATCATCAACAATCATTATTCTCCATTGTTCATTCCCGTTCATCGTCCATTTCGGCTCCTTTATGGCTATAATTTGGCAATGTGACCCGAACGCGCGTCCCGCTGCCCGGCTTGCTGATGATAGAGGCGTCTCCTCCGAGCTTGTTCGCCCTCTCCCTCATTGTAGAAAGTCCGTAAGATCCCCGCTTCACCTGATCGGCGCGGAAGCCCGCCCCGTCATCCTGAAGGGTCATGACAATTTGCCGTTCCGTCTCGGAAATCGTCAGCACCGCGGTTTGCGCTCCCGAATGCTTGACGATATTGGCCATCGCTTCTTGAAGAATCAGAAACAATTGATGCTCCTTCGCTTCGGACAGCTTCTCCTTCACGCGCCATTCCTGGAAGCCCTGCAGGCCATTCTGGCGGCAGTAATCCGGAAACCACTTGTCGATCGCCTCTTGAAGCGACCGGCCTTCCAGCTCCAGCGGACGAAGCTGGGCAATAAATCCGCGCATTTGCTTCTGCGCCATCGAAGACATGGTTATGAGCTGGTTCATAACCGATTCAGCCCGCTGTTTGTCCATCTCCAATAACTTGGGAAGCGAGGAAGCCGACATATGAATAGCGAATAACTGCTGGCTGACCGTGTCGTGCAAATCCCGCGCCAAGCGCTTGCGTTCCTCAAGCACCGCAGCCTCGTTCGAAGCCGCCTCGTGCATCACTTGCTCTTCGCCCGTACGTTGTATCAACTGCGTACGCTCTTCCAGCGAGGCGACCAAGTCGTTAAACTCCTGATATGCGGAAGAGAACGATCTGGCGCCGGCCACTGGCAGACGGACGGCATAATTGCCGTGCGCGGCCTGCTTGATGCCCAGATACAGCATATCGATCCGGCGCTGCGTCCGCTGCGCCGCCCAATACCCGAAGCCGCTGCTGACAAGTAAAAAAACGGCGGCAACGCCGATCCACAGATCGTGTTTCCCGAACTGTGAATCGACATAGTGGCCTCCGAAAACCCAAACCAGAACCGATATGATCGACGATGCGACGAACATCATGATCATTTCCCATTTACTGCTGCGCAGCAATTTCACCATCATGAACGAGAATCACCCTACCTTCGTAACGCGCACATCGCCGATAAAGGTGCTGACGACCAGCTTAACTTTTTTTTCCGTCTCGTGAAAGTATGCCGTCTCCACATTCATATTCTTGAACATGCCGCCTTCCTTGCGGTCCAGAACGGAAACATCGCCGATAAACGCACTGGATACAACGTGAACGCCGACTTCATAGTCGTTCGGGATAAATACCTTCACATCGCCGATAAAGGAAGAGATATGGATCCGCGTCTCACCGAACGGGATTTGCGCCTTTGTTAAATCAAGCACCGTATCTCCGATAAAGTGGGAGATATTCATCGGCTTCAGCTCATAATAATCTTGCCCGACATAGATATCGCCGATAAAACCGGAACGGTTCTGCGCATTCGAGTCCGAATTCCACCATTCGGTGCGTCCATGGCGTTCCCCGCAGCGATGGCTCCAGTTATCCGCCTTCCGTTCCATCCGTTCCCGGACGCGTTCCGCGCGTTCTTGCATCCGGTCGAGCTTCGACTGCATCTTGGATTCGTAATGGCCTGCGTTGTTATGAGGCGTATATCCTCCCTCATGATGCGGTCCGAACGAATTCGGATTCGGGTTCGGATTCGAATTTTTTGATCCCTGCTGTTCCGCGCCATAATCGTTCTCATTCAGGCCGGAGCCCGGCTTCGTCGGATCCGGATGAAGCGGCGGCGCCGGCGGAACCGGCTTATCCGATGGCGAATACGGGTAGGCCTTCCATTCATCGGTAGGCGACGGCGTATCGCCGCCCTTCTTCTTCGGCTTCATAATCATCCGAAAGCCGAACAAGATAATGATAACCGGCAGCGCGAATTGAATGATATCCCCGAATTCCCATATAAACCAGCCCATATTACGCCCAAGAAATACGAAACCGACAATCGTCAGTACCGCTGCCCCCCAGAAGGAGCCCTGTCCGCCAACCGCTCGCTTAACAAATTCCTTCAAGCCCAGAAACATCAGCAGCAGCGGCCAGAAAACCGAAATAATATCTCCAAGGTCAAAATCGAACACTCCGCCCTGCTTGAGCATCAACCCTACCCCGATGGCGATAATGAATAATCCCCACATCAGACGGTTTAAAAAATGTCCATTCATATCAGCACCAGCCTTCAATTACTCTTTTGTCTTTGTATCCACAGTATACTCGATGCCAGAGGGGGGATAAAGGGTCTGCCGATTGAAAAGATCCTACATCTTAAGACCGAGAACGGACACTTACCTTCGGCATTCACGCAGCAGCGGCTGGCCGAAAACGGCGGCCATAAGAAAGAGGAGCCCTGCGCGGCTCCTCTTGAGATTTGCTTTTATGATCCGGGAAGTCCGGTTACTTGTTCGCTTTTTGCTTAGCGGCTTTGTTTGCTGCTGTATTACCTACTGGTTCACCTGCGTTCTCTTGAGCAAATTCAGCATTGAACTGATTCTGGGACGCCTTCATTTTATTGTTCTTGTTTTTCGCCATTGTACTCACCTCCGTACACCGATAGTATGGCGGAGCGTCAGACACTTTATGTAATCGGCGTATCATCCTAGGCGCTTTCGGGGGAGTCTGGTAGAATAAGAACAGAACATCTGCAGATAAAGGAGAAATACCATGTCTGATATGAACGATAATAAGCCCTCATGCTGCTCGGCTTCCCGCCCTTCCTCCGATAAGGCCATTTCGGAGGCTGATCCTGTTCGTGAAAGCGTCCGGCATCAAGCTCCGCTGACGGAGATGATTCTGCTCCCTGGCGGGACGTTCCGGATGGGCAATGATATGCCCGACGGGTTTCCCGCTGACGGGGAAGGCCCTTCCCGCGATGTGACGGTTTCACCATTCTACATCGCACCCCATACGGTCACGAACAAAGAGTTCGCCCGGTTTGTTGAAGATACGGGGTATACAACCGAAGCGGAACATTTCGGCTGCTCCTACGTATTCCATATGCTAGCAACGGAAGAAACGAGAATTAACTCACAAGTGCCTGTCGAAACACCATGGTGGCTCAACGTAGTTGGCGCCTACTGGCGCGAACCTGAAGGTCCCGGATCCAGCCTGGAGGATCGCTGGAACCATCCGGTCATACACATTTCCTGGAACGATGCGATCAAGTACTGTCAATGGGCCGGTGTCCGTCTTCCTACCGAAGCGGAATGGGAATACGCCGCTCGGGGCGGTCTCGAGCGCAAGACGTACCCTTGGGGGGACCTGCTCAAACAAGACGGCGAGCACCGCTGCAACATCTGGCAAGGAAAATTCCCGATCAAAAACAATGCCAGTGACGGCTATATCGGAACGGCTCCGGTCGATACGTATGAGCCGAACGGTTACGGTCTCTACAATATGTCCGGGAATGTCTGGGAATGGTGCTCGGACTGGTTCATGCCCAATTATCACCGCAGTACGCCAGCACAGGATCCCAAGGGTGAAGTACCGTCCGGCAACCGTTCCATGCGGGGAGGCTCTTACCTGTGCCACCGCTCGTACTGCAATCGTTACCGGGTAGCTGCCCGAAGCAAGAATACGCCTGACAGCTCGTCCGGAAACATCGGATTTCGCGTCGTGGCGGATGCTTAAGATCTCGCGTCCGGGCAGGATAAGCCATGGATAACTAAAAGAGGGCCGCTTATAATCAGCGTGCCCTCTATTTATTGATTCGTCCATCTTCACGACGGGTCAGATATGCAGCTGTTCGTCCATCAGCCGTCTCAATAGCAGCTTCGTACGGTGTATCCGGGCTTTGACGGTACCGACAGGCACCTTCATCGCATCGGCGATCTCCTGATCCTTGAAACCATAGTAGAACTTATACAGCAGCAGCGTCCGGGCCTTCGGATCAAGCAGTCCCAGCAGCTCCGACAGCTCCATCATCAATTCGGCCTCGCTGCTCGTGTCGCAATCGGGATCCTGCTGCTCGTCTGCCAGCCGGTCGCTGGGCTGCGAGCGCTTCGTCTGCCGGTTGATATTGATGGCCACATTCGTCGTAATCGCCTTCGCCCAAGAATTCAGCTTGCTCTGCTCGCGCAGCGTATCCTGTTTCGACAATATGCGTACCCACGCTTCCTGGACCGCATCCTGGGCATCGGATTTATTATTGACCTTTGCGTAAGCCACACGGATCATCTGATTATAAAGATCACGAATTTGGGCTTCATATTGTTCATAGCCAATCGCTTTTCTGTCCATCATTTGATCCGCTCCAAACAATTTATGATGGCGTTTATAATCATCATTATATAGTAAATCTTAACATACTTATATGGCAAAAAAAAAAAGAATGTACAAGCCGGCAAGATGCCAGGGTACATTCTTCTTTTACATCGGCACTAAGATTCGGGCAAATTCGCCGGAATCCTCTTCTGGGCGAGAACGGCGCTGTTCAACGATTTAAGCTTTGCCTCCGTAAGCTTGCCCTCGCCTTTCTTCAAGACTTGAACGGTAACCTTTCGTTTTCCCCATTGCTTATATACTTGCTTCTTCGTCTCGAAATAGAGATCGATTTTCTTCCCTTTGATTTTGGAGCCGGTATCCGCTACGACGGCATATCCGTAACCGGGAACGTACATCAGCGTGCCGATCGGAAACACTTTAGGATCAGCGGCAATCGTAGATACATGGCTGCGCTGAACCTTAACGCCGGAGTAGGTGATTCCGTACAACTTGTGACCGGGCCGCTTCCCCGTCGATTCTATTCCCGCCGTGTAACCGGTGGCAACTACGCTCACCTGGCTTAGCGCTCTTTCAGCGGCAATTGCTGCCTCTGCTTCTTCATTTACAGGAGCCTGAGCCTGTGATTGAGCCTTTGGTTTTGGTGACGGCCCTATGAGGGTGTCAGGCGATGTTGTTTGCATAACCGGCTTCTCCATAACGGCTCGGCTGTCATTGCCGATTTCCTGGGCGAAGCATTCAACCGTAATTCCCGCCATAAAGAGCGCAATCGTGAGTACACCGATATTTATGCAACGTTTGAACGTTTTAAAGCTTGTCGACATCTGGAAGAACTCCTCCTTGTTTCGAAGGTTACCCCATTGTAACAAGCTTTATTCACAAATCTATCATCCAAATACTAGAATACCGGCTGCAAAACCGGATTTTGGTAGATTCGGTTCAATCCGCCTCTTTTGTTTCAAGGAAATCGGCCAATTGGGTTTGGAAAATGTTAACGGCCGCCTTTGTTCCCGACTTTGATGAAAATCAGTGATATTCGTGAACAACAGCGACCGTAAAAACCATTCTGCCTGTACAGCAGGATTATGCTCCAATCATTCGTTCCAAGCGATATCGAGATTAGATTTGCTTTGTGTTTATTTCATCATTCAGCAGCGAAATAACTTCGGCTACCGGCTTCGCTCCGATGTCGCCTTCGCCGCGCTTACGGACGGATACCGTGCCGGATTGCGCTTCATTATCGCCAACGACGAGCATGTACGGCACTTTCTCCAGCTGAGCTTCGCGAATTTTATAACCAAGCTTCTCATTGCGCAAATCCGCTTCGACGCGGATTCCGGCAAGCTGCAGCTTCTCTTCAACCTCCCGGGCATAGCCTTCGTAAGCGGTCGAAACCGGAATGACTTTGGCTTGAACAGGCGCCAGCCAGAGCGGCAGCGCCCCTACGAAATTCTCAAGCAGGAATGCCGTCATCCGTTCCATTGTACTGATGATGCCGCGATGGATAACGACCGGACGGTGCTTCTTGCCGTCATCGCCTACATATTCGAGCTCGAACCGTTCAGGGAGAAGGAAATCGAGCTGCGCCGTGGACAGCGTCTCTTCTTTGCCCAGTGCGGTCCTGATTTGCACGTCCAGCTTCGGACCGTAGAACGCCGCTTCGCCTTCCGCTTCAAAGAATGGCAGCTCAAGCTCTTCCACGACTTCACGAAGCATGCGCTGCGACATTTCCCACATCTCGTCGTTAGGGAAATATTTCTCCGTATCCTTCGGATCCCGGTACGATAACCGGAAGCGGTAGTCCTTAATGCCGAAATCCTCATAGACGCGGCGGATCAGATTGACGACACGGGCGAATTCTTCCTTGATTTGATCCGGGCGGCAGAAAATATGCGCGTCATTCAGCGTCATCGCTCTTACGCGGTGAAGGCCAGTGAGCGCTCCCGACATTTCGTAACGGTGCATCGTGCCAAGCTCCGCAATACGAATCGGCAGGTCGCGATAAGAACGCATATCGCTCTTGAACACCATCATATGATGCGGGCAGTTCATCGGACGAAGGACGAGCTCTTCATTGTCCAGCACCATCTTCGGAAACATGTCTTCGCTATAGTGCTCCCAGTGGCCGCTCGTTTTGTACAGTTCTACATTCGCGAGCACAGGCGTATAGACATGCTGATAACCAAGACGCTCTTCGAGATCGACGATGTAACGCTCCATCGTTCTGCGGACACGGGCGCCGTTCGGCAGCCACAGCGGCAGGCCTTGACCAACCTCGCGCGAGAAGCCGAACATCTTCAATTCGCGTCCAAGCTTCCGGTGATCGCGTTTCTTGGCTTCTTCCAGGAAGTGAAGATGCTCTTCCAGCTGCGATTTCTTAGGAAAGGCCGTGCCGTAAATCCGCTGAAGCATCTTATTCTTGGAATCTCCGCGCCAGTATGCCCCGGCCACGCTAAGCAGCTTGAACGCTTTGATACGGCCAGTCGACGGCAGATGCGGACCGCGGCATAGGTCGAAGAACTCCCCTTGATCGTAAATCGTAATCTCTGCTTCAACCGGCAGATCGCGAATCAGCTCCAGCTTCAGCGGATCGCCGAGCTCGGTGAAGATTGCGATCGCTTCTTCCCGGCTCACGACGCGGCGGCGGATCGGGAGATCCTCCTTCACGATGCGCTCCATTTCCTTCTCGATCTTCGTCAGATCGTCCGGAGTGAGCGACTGCTCCATATCGATATCGTAGTAAAATCCGTCTTCAATAACGGGACCAATGCCAAGCTTTACTTCCGTGTTTCCATATAGCCGCTTGATCGCCTGCGCCATCAGATGCGCCGTGCTGTGACGGTATACCTCCAGCCCGTCGGCCGTTTCGACCGTTACGATCTCAAGTGCCGCATCCGCATTCAGCGGCGTGTACAAATCGACGACCTTCCCATCAACCTTGCCGGCAATCGCATTCTTTTTCAATCCTTGGCTGATTGAGCCTGCCACGTCTTCGATCGTCGTACCTGCGGCATACTCCCGCTGGGCTCCGTCCGGCAGCTTCACTTGAATTGACATGATGATTCCTCCTAAAAGTTTTTGCGTGCGAAGCCCGAAGGAAGCAAGAACTCACTTCGGAAGCATTCGCTTTGTTTTTGCGTGCGAAGCCCGAAGGAAGCAAAAACTCACTTCGGAAGCATTCGCTTTGTTTTTGCGTGCGAAGCCCGAAGGAAGCAAGAACTCACTTCGGAAGCATTCGCTTTGTTTTTGCGTGCGAAGCCCGAAGGAAGCAAAAACTCACTTTGGAAGCATTCGCTTTGTTTTTGCGTGCGAAGCCCGAAGGAAGCAAAAACTCGCTTCGGAAGCTTTGCTTGGCTGTCAAGCGATGTGGAAAAAAGCGCACAAAAAAAGCACTCCATCCCACAAAGGGACGAGTGCTTGTTAGACCCGTGGTTCCACCCTGATTCGACCGTCGCTTAGGCTTCTGCCTGCTTCCGATCCTTTCGGAATTCTGTAACGGGAACGACCCGGCTCGGCTTACTGGCGGACATTGCATCCGGGTTCAACGAGCAGCTAAAAAGGGGTACATCCGCACCGCGCGTAAGGAAATTACAGCCATCGTTTCCTCTCTCTGGGACGTGCTTGTCTTGCGGATACATATCTTTGTCAACGCTTTTGCTGCCTCCATTATAAACATTCCACGCCGCTTCGGTCAAGTCAGGATGCGCCTGATAGATGCCGCCTTGGACACCGAGCCAGGAGCCGTATGCGGGGTTTCGCCAAAATGCGGGGCACAATGCTCGCATATGACGCAAAGGCGTACGCGCTGCTCGAAGATCGTCTCTAGTGTCCGCATCACCGGCAGCTCGGGCTGACGGGTGTGGATGACGATCTGTTTTGGAGAAACGGTAATCAGCGTGCTGACAATCATATCCTCCATGTTCATTTCCGACTCCAGCATTTCCGCCACGATTCGATCGGCAGGAGCCGTCTCCAGCCGCTGGAAATACTCGTCGTACAGAGCAAATTCGCTGCCGCCGTTGTGGAATACATTGACAATCGGCAGTTTGACCTCCTGCATACGCACGAAGTATTTAAGCAGCGAAATAAATTCCTGGTACTGCTTATCCATGACATATTCATCGACCGCATAGGCAACCACTTCGCGAAGCTCTTCCCAATAGGATGTCAGTCTGAATGTGACAAAGCCATCGAGATGAATCCGCGTGTGACTGTTAAGGAACAAATCAATCTCATCGGCCACTTTTGCTTGCCGGCGTTGATTGTCCATTGCGATGGTATCGGCGGAGTAACGATACTCGGATGAGGTTTGCGCTTCATACAACATGCTGCGGCAGTAACGCTCCACGATCTCTCCCTCTGTAGGATCCTCGTAATGGAATTGCTTGCGGATGATCGCCTTCAGCAGCAGAGGCTCCATCTCGGACATAATATACCGGGCGAAGGCAGTTGCGGCCTTCCTGTACACAAGAGGCCCATGCTCGGGAAGACGGAAATTCGTCAGATTGGCGGTGCAGCGGATTTCCCTAACAAATAGATCCATATCGAAACGAATCATGCCCGATTCTGTGCGATCCCTATGTAAATCGTCGGCGAATTCCTCATTTAGAAATTGCTGCAGCCGCTCCATCAATTCACTGGAGGCAGACATTAAAGAAACTGTGAACAGTTCCATACGCTCACTCCTATAAGTTTTTGCGTGCGAAGCCCGAAGGGAGCTAAAAACTCACTTCGGAAGCATATCTTAAGTTTTTGCGTGCGAAGCCCGAAGGGAGCTAAAAACTCACTTCGGAAGCATATCTTAAGTTTTTGCGTGCGAAGCCCGAAGGGAGCTAAAAACTCACTTCGGAAGCATATCTTAAGTTTTTGCGTGCGAAGCCCGAAGGGAGCAAATACTCGCTTCGGAAGCCATACTTAAGTTTTTGCGGGACTATGGTTAATCTGCTTCCGAAGGTAAGCGGATTGGAGCAAATACTCGCTTCGGGAGCTTTCATTTTGCTCATTTCCTTGGCTGCTTTAGTGCCACCTATACAGTATATGGTCCGGTCTAGGCATATATACGATGCAACGGGTGGAGGAATTGGTTAGGGATTGGAATGGATGTACATTCGTGGTATATTGTCTTTTATACGAAGTTGGCCGTTGGAGTGAACTTAATGGATTTTGAATCACTGGATTATAAACGTTCTCGATGGAATCGAATGCTGCTTAACGGATTCTGGTTTATTCTGGTTCTGACCATTGTGCTGGAGTTTCTATATTTGACGGTCTCGGATATATCCAATACGTCCTTTCTAATCGACTACATCTTGAGGCCTTCCATTATACAGCTTGCCGTTCTATGCCTGTCCGAGTTGGGCTTGAAGCTTCTGAAGGGCAAGTACCAGGATTACATCTTGATTTTCACCTCTGCTATACTCGCTTCCGTAATCGTTCTCATTCATAATTCGATTAATTATTTATTGCTAGCCCTCTTTCTTCCTGTAATGGTATCCATCTTTTATTTTCACATCCGAAAGCTGCTGTTTGCTTTCGCAAATACGCTTTTATCCCTTTATGTGCAGTACGGAATCAATGCTTCCATGCAAGAAGATCTGTCAGTGGTGAGTCTGACGACGATTACGGTCATGTTCACGGCGTTCACGTTAATTGCCTGGGGCATTATTTTGCGCGGTAAAGAGCTCATGAACCACTTGAAATCGTATTTCGAGTCCAATCAGCAGCTGCTTGTGAAGACCATCTGGATGGACAAGCTGGCCAAGACCGATGCGCTGACCGAGCTTTACAATCATATGACCTTCCATGAGTTTTTCGAAAAGCTAATCGAGCAGAACGAGCGCAATCAGCTTCCCCTTCAGTTAGCGATCATGGATATCGATTATTTCAAGCAAGTAAACGATACATACGGACACCGTGCCGGGGATGCCGTTCTGAAGTGCGTAGCCGGTATGATCCGTTCCAAAGCTTCGATGAATGATTTTGTGGCCCGGTACGGAGGCGAAGAATTCGCCGTGCTGTTCACGGACAAACCGGTTGACGAAGCCCACTCAATAGTCGAATCGATCCGGCAAGAGATCAGCGCCTGCACGCATGATGCGCTTGGCGGCAAGCCTGTTACGATCAGCGTCGGCTTCGCTTCCTATAATAGCGGGGAAGGCAAGGAATGGTTCTTCAACCGTGCGGACAAGGCGCTCTACAAAGCGAAGAATACCGGCAAGAACAAGGTGGTCGTTGCATCCGAGCCATTCGATAAGCTTGTAAAATGGGTATAGAAAAAACCGTCGAGGAAGTCCGTGAACTGCGACCTCTGACGGTTTTTTCTTCGCCTGTTTAGTTGAACGGCTTCTCCAAGCTGACTGTGCAGTTTGGCAGCTGAGCATAATGGACATAAGAATCGTTATTCACTGAATTTCGCCCTATTAGCGACGGTTGCGGACAACAGATCCGCTATGTGCATGAGATCCATTGATTTGGAGGTCTTTTTGCTCATTTAACGGCTCTCAGGTCCGCAAGCACTCGTAAACCTCTCTTAAATGATACAATAACGGATTTCATGTCCGTTGCATGTTAACACTGCGCCGCGGATCGATTCGAACAATAGCTGCTCATTAGAATGTTCCAACAACGTAAATAAATCTCTGTACGGTTTAGTTCTTCATGACAAAATCTTGCGTAACGGTATCCGCATCCTGGTGCATCTTCAATTTAACGTAGCGCGTATTGCGCTGCGCAGGGATCTTGCCCGCATCGTTTCGCAAAGCAGCCGTCACAGCGGCTGCTTTTTGGCGTCTTTATTTCGATTGCCGCTTCACGCGAATTCGTTTTCCGACATAGCGGCTTTTTTCTAACTTGAGCCGTTAACCTTTGAGCGCGCCGGACGTCATCCCCTCCACGATCCGCTTGTTGAAGAAAAGGAACAGGATCAGCGGCGGGATTGAAATCAGCAAGATGTTCGCAAACAGTAAATTCCATGAGGTCGTGAACATGCTCATAAAGTTGTACAGCGTCAGCTGCACCGTCACATTATCCCCGCCCGGAAAGAAATAAAGCGGGTTGACGAAATCGTTAAACACCGAAATCGACTCTAGAATAATAATCGTCGACGTCACAGGCTTAAGGAGCGGAAAAATAATAGTAAAGAAAAGCCGAAGGCCGCCGCTGCCGTCAATAAAGGCGCTTTCGTCGATTTCTCTCGGCAGCGTCGCCACGAACGACTGGTAGAGAATGACGCAGAACGAGAAGTGCAGCGCGACCTCGATCAAGGTAATGCCGAGCAGCGTCTTGAACAAACTGAGCGCATCCAGCACCCAGATGGTCGGAACGATCGCCGGCGGAATCATGAGTCCCGCCAGGATCAGAAAGTTGATCGTTGCCGTCCCCCTGCCACCGGCCCTCCGTTGGAGCACAAAACCTGCCATGGCGCTTACGAGGATTAGGATGAGCACCGAAAGAACCGTCAACAAGGCGGAGTTCCAGAAGGCGCGGATCAACATATTCTGCGAAGCCGTCAGCACCTCTCTATAATTTTCGATCAGATGAAAGGATGACGGCCAATTCATATTCAGCTCTGAGGATTCCGACTTATTCTTGAGCGAGTTGATGATGACGAAATAGAAGGGGACCCAGAATAGAACCGCGGTAGTAAGGAATGCGACTGCGCCTACGGCATATTTCCTCGTGCGGTTGATCATAACTGAACCTCGTTCTTATTCAAATACCGGTAGAGCGGAAAAGCCAGCACCGATACCAGAATGAACAGAATGACATTGCCCGCTGTCGCAAGCCCGTAAAAGCCGGCCTGATATTGCTTATATATAATAGAGGCTACAAGATCCGTCGTGTACCCGGGACCGCCCTTGGTCATGGCCCAGATCAGGTCGAAGGAACGCAGTCCGCCGATAAAAGCGAGAATGATGACCGAGTTCATCGCGGGCCGGCTGAGCGGCATCGTAAGATGACGGAAGCTGGCCCAGGACCCTCCTCCGTCGATCTTGAGCGCCTCGTAGTATTCCTTCGAGATGGCCATGATTCCGGCGATATAGATGACCGTGGCGATGCCTACGCCCTTCCAGACGTCAACCAAGGCGACGGACAGCAGAGCGATCTTGGTGTTGCCGAGCCAATCGGGGCCGGTAATGCCGATGGCTGCCAGACTGGTGTTGATGATGCCCTGAGACGGATGCATCATCATCGAGAAGGCGATTCCGACCGCAATCGTACTTAGGAGCGTAGGGAAGAAAATAATGGAACGGAGATAACTTTTGAGTACAATATTGGATGTTAGGAAAGTTGCTAGCAGAAGGCCCAGTATGACTTTCAAGGCGCAGGTGACGACGGCGTATACAAAGGTATTCCGGAAGCCTATGCTGAGTGCGGTCTCGGAAAAGAAGGTGACATAGTTCTGGAAGCCGATATACTCCCAATCGGTCAGCGTCCAGCGGGTCATGCTGAAAAAGAGCGAGAGCACGGTAGGCAGCAAGTAAAAGATGAAGTAAATGATCCCGCCGGGAATCAGGAATGCGAACGAATACCGCCGCGCGGAAAATTTGGTCACGTTGATTCTCTCCTCTTCTTAGAGAAAAACAGGCCCTGCAGCATGGATGCAGGGCCTTGCTTTTCAATCGAATTCTGACCCGGGCTGCGGCTTACCAGCCCGGCAAATCCAATTGCTGAGCCTGCTTGATGACGTCTTTATCGTAGTCCTCTGCGCCCTTCTTGGCGGAGCTGATGCCGCTGCCCACTTCCACTGTGATGTTGGACAGGTTGGGCCCTTTGATCGGGGAAATGAACTCGAGCGCGGGGGCAGTCCCGCCCTCGTCGAAGTATGGCTGCATTTCCTTGACGCCGGCATAAGTATCCTCCGGCAGTTCAACGCCTTTGACGACATACGGTCCCGCAGCTTTGAGAGCCGAGGAGAGCACGGTCTGACCCTCGATGGATATGAAGTATTCCACCCACTTCTTCGCGGCATCCAGCTTCTTGCTTTCTTTGTTGATGTACAAGCCGCCCGGCATCCATACGGTCAGTCCGTTCTTGTCCGCGCTGTCTCCCGGTTGGGCGAACACGCCGATGTCATTGATGGCTTCGGGGTAATTCTGATTGATCGCGTCTAGTGCCGAAGTTAGCATCGGATAGTGGGCGCCTTTGGCTTCAGCAAGCATCTTGAGTGCCGCATCATAGGTGGTGGCGAGAAAATCCTTATTCATATAACCGGCCTTGAACACTTCCTCCGTCTTCTCGAAGCCGCGTAGAGCTGCCGGCGTCGTTGCGTATTTCGTCTTGTTGTTCGTATAGTCTTCGGCAAATTTCGGCACCTGTGCCTGTACGTTGTAGTAATCCGCAAGCACGAACAGCTGGGAAGTCCACGTATCTTTATAAGAGGTGATGACAGCCGTTTTGCCGGCTGCTTTGATCTTTTCATTGTTGGCCATGAACGCTTCCCACGTCTTTGGTACGGCCAGTCCCAGATCGGCATAGACCTTTTTGTTGTACAAGATCGCGCCCGCACTGGAAGAGCCGACCGGTACGCCGAAGATTTTGCCGTTAACCGTCACCACCTGCTTGAACGTGTCCAAGATGCTGTCCATGTACGGCTCGTTCGTGAGGTCCGCGAAGTTCTGCTCCGGATTGATAGCTTGCAGGAGCGCGCCGGAGTTATATACAAGCAGGTCGGCCATATCGCCGGTCGCCAAGCGGGTTTTGACAACGTTGTCTCCTTCGACGCCATCCGGCTTAATGTCCCATTCGACGGCAATATTCAGCTCCTTCTCCGCCTCTGCCGCCACTACCTTCAGCGCTTCTAACGTAGTCCCCGTATTGCCTACCATTAGAGTGATCGTTTCTTTCTTGCCGAGTTTGCTTTCTGCAGCCTTATCCTTGGCCTGCGCGTCTCCATCCGCTGCAGCATTATTTCCATTGACCTTATCGCTGCTGCCGTTTCCGCTCCCGCAAGCAGCGAGCATGGCACAGACCATCAGCATGCAGAGAAATAGTGAAGCCCTTCTGAATCCGGTTTCGCTCATTCCGATACTTCCTCCCTTTTATCTTGGACGTTGGCCGGCTTCGCCCCGTTTAGCTCAACGGCTCTTTTTGAGCCTTGCGGTTATTCTATAATGCCGGTTATGGCTTGAATGCCTGTTTTTTTAACCATTTTCGGTGGGTAAGTTTTCTTATTTTCTAATTATTTCGACCGCTTGCTGTAGCTGATAGGCGGCTCGCCCACGATCTTCTTGAACAACTGGCTGAAATGCCTGGGATCTTCATAGCCGACAAGCCGGCTCACGTCGGTCAGCCGCTCCACTCCGGCGGAAAGCAGCTGCTTTGCCTTCTCGATCCGGTAGCGGATCAGAAATTCAGAAAACGTAAAGCCCGTCTGCTCTTTGAACAGCCTGGACAGGTATCCCAGACTTACGTGGTTATCCGCGGCAAACTGCTGCAGCGATATATCGCTGCTGTAATGCGTATGAATCCAGCGGATAATGATTGGCACCAGGCATTTGGGCTTCATGTCTTTCTGCTCCGCCGCTCCAAACAGGTGCCAGACTTTCTCGTTCAGCCATTCCGCAAGCTCGTCGTAGCCTTCGATTTCACCGGCCATTTTCAGATCTTCCTGCAAATGGTTCATATTGGCTTCGCCTATATGGAAGGCCTGCAGATTGTACTTGAGCGAGTAGAACAGATCGTGGATAAACAAGGTCAGCTGCCTGACGGTAATTTCTTTCATCCTGAGATCGTTAAGGATGTTCCGGATCGTCTCTTTGCCTTTGGCCATCTCACCATTCTTGATCAGGGTCTCAAGAACCCTGACCTTGTTCCAAACGCCGCTAACGTCGGCGTCCGCAGGCTGCGCATCGGGCGGGCTGATCGTGGACACGCCGAGTTTGCGGTTGTCTTCGATCCGCTTGGCCAGAACGGCGTAGGGCTTGTCCAAGCCCTCCCGCTCCTTCTTGAAGGCATAAGCCGCGTGAAACTTCAACAGATGCCGATCAAGCTCTTGGCACAAGGCTGCGATTCCCGACTCGATCCGCCTGCCGTCATTTTCGCCGCCGAACGGGACGAGAACCAGCTTGCGCTTCGGGTCGACATCGAAGCAATGAATGTCCTGTTCGCCAATATCCCCGAAGGAAAAATGCCTTTGTATAGAGCCATTTGTTGCCGGTGTATCCCTCCAGCTTCGACAATTGGAACCGCTTTCCATATATAATAATGCCATTACAAATTTGCTGTTGAATATGGACGCGGAAATTTCGTTCTCGACCGTGTAGGAAGTAAGCAGCATTTGGGCGATCGACCAATTCACCTGATCCATCTTCTGTCTGGTATCCTTCTCAATGTTTTCTATCGCCTTGTCGATCGTTTTGTAAAGCGCGTCTTTCTTCGCCGGCTTAAGCAGATAATCGATCACGCCGATCTGAACGCCCTTCTGTGCGTAAGCAAACTCCTCATGCACGCTCAGTATGACGCCCTTGATTGACGGATCGATGCCGTTTAGTCTGCTGATGAGCTCAAGCCCGTCAATTCCCGGCATATTGATATCGGTCAGCACCAATTGCGGCCGTATCTTGCCGGCCGCCTCCAGCGCGTCTTCTCCGTTACCGAAGGCATACACCTGGTGCTTCGGCTCGTAAACCTTGAACAACGACGTAAGCTCGGCCAGCGCCCAGGGCTCATCCTCCACCAAAAATATAATCATGCGAGTCAGACGCCTCCTCTTTCTTGTATGTCAAGCAGGGGAACGTCAGACGCACCGTCGTTCCATGATCGGTTGCGCCGTGGATTTCAAGACCGTAAAGCTCCCCGTGATACAACTGGATCCTTTGCTTGATATTGCGCAATCCGATGCCGCGCGCGCCATCCTCATCGTCATCCATGCGGCTCCTGCTTTCGAGCGAATGGCGAATCGATTCCAGCTTCTTCTCATCGATTCCCCGGCCGTTATCGGCAATTTCGATGACGAGCAGTTCCCCTTGCTTGCGGACCCGTACATCTATATAGCCGCCCGCCTTCACTTTGCCCAGCCCGTGAATGACGGCATTCTCGATAAGCGGCTGCAGCGTCAGCTTGAGCACGGATGCACTCATCAGAGAATCGGGAATGTCTATGCGCAATTGAAAGCGGTTGCCGAACCGGTGCTGCTGAATGTTCATATAATTGCGGATATGCTCGATTTCATCGCGTAACGGAACCGGGTGATGAAGGTTCCTCATGCTGTATTGAAACAGCTCGGCGAGCGACTCCGATATCTCGGCAACTTCATCGACTCCCTTGACCCGGCTGATCGATTTCATGATATTTAACGTATTGTACAGAAAGTGGGGATTAATTTGTGCCTGCAGCGCTGACAACTGGGCATTTTTCTCCGCAAGCTTCGACTCATACACTTCGCTGATCAGGCGCGAGATGCTGTCCAGCATTTTGTTATAGATCCGGCTGAGCCTTCCAAATTCATTGTTGCCGCCGATTTCCATGCGTTCGCTGAAATCGCCCAGCTCAACCCGATTCATCTTCATCATCAAATACCTCATGGGCAGCGTGATTTGATGGGAGAGCATATACGAGACAAGGGCAACCAGAAGCATTGCCAGCAGCCCGACGGGCACAAGAATATATTGAGACCGTTTCTGCTTGGAGATGATCACGTCGTTTGGAATCAGCACCAGTGTACTCCACCCGGTATAAGCTGATCTCTTCACGGTGTAAAGATACCGGCGGCCGTTCCAGTCCAAGTCGCCGTAATGGCTGTCCTGTGCAAGAATCGCGGAATTCAAACCGACGGCCTTGCGGCCTGTCAGCTCATCCTTGTTGTCATATACAATGCTTCCGTCGTCCGTGATGATAAAGACGCGCATCTTCTGTTCAACTTCGTTTCTTCCTGGCGGCACCAGCATGCCCTTCAGCACATTGACATTAATGTTAATCTTCATGTAGGCAATAACTTCGCGGTACGGGATGCGGTTGATGTTGCGGACGAAGGAAACAACCTTTTCCTTGCGACCTCCGTATGTAGCTTCGTAGTAGGTAGGGAGCAGAAAAAATTTATTTTTTAACTTCTTTTCGTTATCCTCGTACCAATCTTCTTCCTGCAGACTGAAACTGACCTTCTCCCCGTTCGCCTTGGAAACGTAATAAACATTCCGGTCAAGCGCAAAAATATAGATACTCTGAAGGAATGGCCTAGGCTGCAGGTAAGTGAACAACTGTCTGTTGATCGCCAGCTCGATCGCATTCTGCACAACCTCATTATTCGTTGAATAATGTTCCAGCAGATTGCTCTGGATGACCGGATCGCCAAAGATCGATACGGATAGCCGCTCTATATCCTGAATAAAAAGCTCAACCGTAAGGCTGAACTGCCTAGTTATCGTGCTCGAAAGCGCATAGGTCTGACTTTTGATATCGCTTACATTTTTGTAGTAAAAAATAATGCATGTCAAAATGACGATAAAGAGGGACACGGCGGAGAACACGACGAACATCTTGGTCTTCAACAATAAGTCATTCCAGCGCTTCATCCCTTATTCCTCTCTTTACTCCGTTAATGGCAGGTTCACCTCGGAAACGTGAATCCGTTAATCGGAAATACCCGATTTCGGCTGGAAAGCATACCGTTTGATCCGTTCCCAATTATTGTAATCCACCTGCCGGCAAACCGCCAATCTTGGTTTTGACAGAGGACAAGCATGCTTTTTTTCTTCCACGGATATCTCTGCCAGACGACAAATAACGCTTTTCCATACTAATCCCTCCATTTGGATTAATATAGACAAGCGTTGTAGTCACTATGACAGAAAAACAGGGTAAATGCTCCATTATATGCAGCACATACCCGTTAATCTACCTATGAAGTTTTAACCCTATTCACTGATTTCATCGAAATTTCCACATATCGCCCCGAAACAAAGCTGATTTAGTTCTGCATGACAAAATCATTCGTAACCGTATCGGTATCATGATACATCTTCAAAATTTCGTAGCGCGTATTGCGCTGTGCCGGGATTTTGCCCGCCTCGCGGATCAATTGAAGGATGAGTTCAATATTCACTTTATGCGTCGTGCCTGCCGCCGATACGACGTTCTCTTCGATCATCGTGCTGCCGAAGTCGTTGCAGCCATAAGATAGCGACAGCTTGCCGACCTCAGGCCCCATCGTCACCCATGACGATTGGAAATTGTCGATATTGTCGAGTGTGATACGGCTGATGGCGAGCGTCTTCAGATATTCCTCCGGCGTCGCTTTCTCCCGCTTCATATTGGTGTTGTCCGGCTGGAACGTCCAAGGAATGAAGGCCAGGAAGCCCTTCGAATCATAGCCGCCCGCGATACACGCATCCTGCGCGTCACGTACGCGCAGCAGATGCAGCGCCCGCTCCTCCATCTCTTCGCCAAAGCCGATAACCATCGTAGCCGTCGTATTCATCCCGATCTTGTGGGCGGTCGTCATCACGTCCATCCAATCGGTCCACGAGCCCTTCAGCTTGCTGATCTTGCGGCGCGTCCGGTCGTCAAGAATTTCCGCGCCGCCGCCAGGCAGAGAGTCGAGCCCCGCTTCATGCAGCTGGCGAACCACCTCTTCCAGCGACAGCCCATCCGATACTTCACGCATCTTGTGAATTTCCGCCGGCGAGAACGAGTGCATCGTAATATCCGGAAAGTGCTGCTTAATCTTGCGGAGCAAATCCAAATAATAAGGGAATGGCAGGTTGGGGTTCGTTCCGCCCTGCATCAGAATTTCAGTTCCGTTCACATCCTGCGTCTCTTGAATTTTCTGCAGAATGGCTTCATCGGAAAGAACGTAGCCTTCCTTCGATCCCGGTGCGCGGTAAAAGGCGCAGAAACGGCAGTAAACGTCACAGACGTTCGTATAATTGATGTTGCGTCCAACGACGAATGTCGTAATCGGATCCGGATGCCGGCGCAGCATCAGCTGGTTCGCGGCATGACCCATCTTCTCAATTTCATCGGATTCAAATAATGCAACGACGTCTTCCAGCATTGGCCGTTTGCCGTTAAGCGCATCCTGCAAAATACGGTCCACTTGACTCATCTTAGGACCCTCCTTCTTCTCTTGGAACCAACGTTCCTTAACCTGAAAACCTATATGCTCATCCTAACATAAATGAACCGCCGCAGTCACCCTTGGAGGGTTTCGACTGCGGCGGTTCGCTCTTCGCATGCATAGGGCTTGCTGCTTATCTGGCAGCCTTCGCCTCTTGGACGGCCTTGCTGAACCGTTCTAACGCTTCCAGGAGAATCGAGCGCGGGCAAGCCAGGTTCACACGCAAATACCCTTCTCCCTGCTTGCCAAAAACGGAGCCCTCGCTGAAGGCGACGCCCGCTTGTTCGAACATTAGCTTCTTCAGCTCCTGAGGGTTGTCCGAAATCGCGCGGCAGTCCATCCAGACTAGATAGGTGCCTTCCGGACGCACCGGCTTCACATCGGGAATATGGGTTTCCACATAATCCAGAAGCGCATCCAGATTGCCTTCCAGGTAGACGAGCAGCTGTTCAAGCCATTCCTCGCCGTGCGTGTAGCTGCTCTCCACCGCGGTCAGCCCGAAGTAGCTTTCCATATGCAGGGAGAGCGTCTTCAGCAGCGTATTATATTGCTGGCGGAGCTTCTCGTTCGGAATGATGACTACAGCAGCCTGCAGACCGGCCAGGTTGAACGTTTTGCTCGGCGCGATGCACGTAATGGAGGCTTGCGCGATCGAATCGGAAATCGATGCGAACGGGGTATGCCGATGTCCCTTGTATACGTGATCGTGATGAATTTCATCCGCTACAACCAATACGCCATGCCGCAGGCAAATGTCGCCAATCCGCTCCAGCTCTTCCCTTGTCCACACGCGTCCGCCGGGATTATGCGGCGAACAAAGCAGCAGCATCTTCGCGTCCTTCGCTTGTTCCTCCAGCAGATCGAAGTCGAACCGGAATTGCCCGTTCTGGAAAATAAGCGGATTATCCACGATGACCCGGTCGTTCATGCGAATGACATCGTAGAACGGATAGTATACCGGCGATTGCAGAATAATCCGGTCGCCTGGTTCCGTATAGGCCATAACCATCATGCTGAGCGCCGGTACAATGCCCGGGCTTGAAGATAACCAATCATGCTGAACCTTCCAGCCGTGGCGGCGGGACAGCCATCCGCTTACCGCCTCATAGTAAGAATCCGTCCGGAGCGTATAGCCATAGATCCCCTGCTTCGCGCGCTCCGTTATCGCTTCGACGACTTCCTTCGGCGCTTCGAAATCCATATCCGCAACCCAGAGGGGAAGAACATCGCGATTGCCGAACAGCTTCTCGGACTGATCCCATTTATAAGAAGCGGTTCCGCTGCGGTCGATTACGCGGTCAAAATCGTATTGAATTCGTGTCATGATGTCTTATGCCTCCCCAATTTCGCGTTTCGCCGCTTCCAGAGCCTGTGCCAAATCGGCGATCAAGTCATCCGCATGCTCGACCCCAACCGAGAACCGGAGCAGCCGGTCGTCCACGCCAACCTGGCGGCGAATGTCTTCCGGAATATCCGCGTGCGTCTGTACGGCCGGATAAGTCATTAGCGATTCGACCCCGCCAAGACTCTCCGCAAAAGCAATCAGCCGGATATGCCTCAAGATCGGCTCGACGTAACGTGCATCCTTCAGCCGGAACGAGAAGATGCCGGTATTGCCCGAGGATTGCCGATTCTGAATTTCATGCCCCGGGTGATGGGGAAGCGCCGGATAGTAGACGTCCTCCACAGCTTCATGCTCCAGCAGCCAGTTCGCGATCTTCGTCGCATTCTCCTGATGACGGTCCATTCGCAGCGCCAATGTCTTCATCCCCCGCATCAGCAGCCAGGAATCCTGCGGGCCGAGTACGGCGCCGATCGAATTGTGCAGGAACGCCATTTTCTCCGACAGCTCCTTGCCCTTGGTGACAATCAAGCCGGCCAGAACATCGTTATGTCCTCCGAGATATTTGGTCGCGCTGTGAACGACGATGTCCGCTCCAAGCTCAATGGGACGCTGCAGGTACGGCGTCAGCAGCGTGTTATCGACGATGGTCAGCATTCCCTTCGCTTTCGCCCAAGCACAGACACGTTCGATGTCGGTAATCATCATGAGCGGATTGGTCGGCGTCTCGATCAGCACCGCTTTGGTATTCGGGGTATACAGTGCGGACATCGCGTCGATATCATTCGTGTCTACGTAAGAAGCGGTGACGCCGAAACGGCTCATAATCTGCTCCAGCAGCCGGTACGTTCCCCCGTACAAATCCAGGGATACGATAAGGTGGTCGCCCTGGGAGAACAGGGCAAAGATGGTCTGCAGCGCAGCCATTCCGCTGCTGCACGCGAATCCGGCATCGCCGGACTCCAGCTGAGCGGATGCGTCTTCAAGTACTTTGCGTGTAGGGCTCTTCGTTCGTGAGTAATCGAAGCCTGTGCTTTCGCCAAGCCGCGGATGGCGGAACGCAGTCGCTTGATAGACAGGAAAGCTGACTGCGCCGGTAACCGGCTCGCTCACGGATCCAATTTGGGCTAAACGACTTTCGATTTTCATAAATGAGATGCTCCTTCTATAAGTATCGGAGAGAGGAGGCTGGTACCTGCCTTGGTACACAGCGCCCTCTTTACGTATGATCATCCGTAAATCTTAATCTTTAAATACCTGCGCCCAAATCGTAAGGTGTCTGCTGATACACATAATAATTTAACCAGTTCGAGAACAATAGATTAGCATGGGCCCGCCAGCTCGAACGGGGCTGAAGCGACGGATCGTTACGCGGAAAATAGTTCTTCGGCACGTCGATCGTCATTCCCTTCGCCTTATCGCGGTCGTACTCGTACTTCAACGACAGCGGATCGTATTCGGAGTGGCCTGTTACGAAAATTTGCCTTCCGTTGCGCGAAGCGGCGATATACACGCCTGCATCCTCGGATACGGACAATACCTCCAGATCCGATACACGATCGATATCCTCCTGACGCACTTCGGTGTGCCGGGACTGTGGCACGAAGAACTGCTCGTCGAAGCCGCGGAGAAGCGGAACGTTCTGCTTCTCGATCGTATGGGTGAAGACGCCGAACATCTTCTCGTCCAAATCGTACTTCGGCACCCCGTAGTGGTGATACAAGCCTGCTTGAGACGCCCAACAAATATGGAAGGTTGACGTCACGCGGCGGGCGCTCCAGTCCATAATCGTCTTCAGCTCTTCCCAATAGTTTACTTCCTCGAACGGCAAATGCTCGACCGGCGCCCCCGTAATAATCATGCCGTCATAATACTCATGCTCGATTTCGTCGAAAGTCTTGTAGAAAGACTCCAGATGCTCGGAAGATGTGTTTTTCGACGTATGCGTCTTCGGGTGAAGCAGGACGGCCTCAACCTGGAGCGGCGTATTGCCGATGAGACGGAGCAGCTGGGTTTCCGTCGTTTCTTTGGTCGGCATCAGATTCAGTATGGCGATCCGCAACGGACGAATATCCTGGTGGTACGCAACGCTCTCGTCCATAACGAAAATATTCTCGTTATTTAAGATTTCCTTGGCTGGCAAATGGTCTGGCACTTTAATTGGCATCTCGATCACTCCTTAATGATAATGTCAATCGCGGGCAAAATTAGGATTGCTGTAAGTCGATCGGCATCGGCATGGAGAAACAAGAACGTAGAAAGCCCCTTCTCCGAAAGGGAGAAGGGGCATAAAGGGTCCATTCATGCGCCTCTCATCTCTCAGAAACCAACTACGTTTCCGCAAGAATTAGCACCGTGCTTTACGCCGGTTGCCGGGCTTCATTGGGCTGTGTCCCTCCGCCTGCTCTTGATAAGAAAGCTATCCTATTCAATTGTGATTTGCTTAAGCTATACTTTAAATCATTCCGGTAATTCCGTCAAGCGGATTCCTGCTTCCAGCTAGCCGCATGCAGTGCACGCACTCGGAGCGCTCCGCACCGCACTGGGGAGCTTCCGCAAGATGCATGTACTTAACGCTTGAATGGAAAGACATTGTAGGAGTATACTAGGTCATGGAATTATTCCATATGATCAATCAATCGACTACAAAGGGGTGTTAGCGAATATGGACGGCGACCCGAGGCCTGCGGACAACCGCAATGATAACCGGTACCGTAAGAACAGATCGTCTCATGAACATCCATGTTCGCCGCATGCCGCAGCGATTTTATAGGACCGCGGAATACGGGCACCTCGGCATGGCTTGATTCGTGAACGTATCTCTCTTTTTTGGATTCCGGCATCCGGGAAATAATCAACATGGGATGAAGGGAGAGGGCGAGGATGAAAATCCGTTTGGTGAATCAAGGCGTGTTCACACCAGTCCAGGATATTAACGAAACGCTTGTCGCTCCAGCCGAAGGCTTCTATTGGATCGACGCCGATGTCGACGATCTGGCTGTGCTGCAGCCGCTGTTTGCGCTGCATGATCTGGCTGTGGAAGACTGCCTCAGCGAAGAGGAGCAGCGGCCGAAGATCGAAATTTATGACGGCCATTATTTTATTGTTATTAACAGCATTCGATTCGATGACGAAGAAATTTTTCTGCGCGCGCTTAACATTTTTTTGGGACGCCACATTATCATTACCGTAACGAAGCAGAAGATCAATGAGCTGCGCTCGTTGAAGCCGATTCTATGGGAAGAGGAAGTTAACCGGCCGGACCGGTTTCTGTACCACCTGGTCGATCTCGTCGTGGATAACTACTTCCTCGTCGGTGACCGGATCGAGACCCGAATCGAGTCGTTGGAAGAAGATATCCTGATGCATACGAAGAAGTCTCACTTGACCGAGATTATCGGGCTTCGAAGCGAGATTCTGTGGCTGAAGAAAATGCTTGGCCCGCAAAGGGACGTCATCGCCACGCTGAACAAGAAAGACCTGAAGCTAATCGACGATCAGCTCCAGAAATATTTTAGCGATATCTACGAGAACGCCGTTAAGATCGCCGAGACCTTCGATACCTATCGCGATCTGATGGGCAACTTGCGCGAGGCGTACCAATCGAGCCTCTCCGCACGGGCGAACGAGATCATGCGCGTATTCACCGCACTGACGACGATCTTCATGCCGCTCACGTTCCTCACCGGCGTATACGGCATGAACTTCGATTACCTCCCCGGCGCTCACATTCAAGGAGGCTCGTTAATTCTGATTTCCCTTATGCTTATCCTCGGTCTTGGAATGTTCTTCTTATTCCGCAAGAAGGATTGGCTCTAACGGTTATACACAAGAAGGCTTTCGCGGATCCCATGCGGTTCGCGAAAGCCTCTTTTATATTCTTGTTTTCCTACATAAGTTGAACGAAAGGTACACGAAAGCGCAGCGGGAAGAATGATTCTGGAGAAGCGTTAGCGTTCACCTTTGTTCCCGGATTTCAACCTAATCGTTCTCATTCACAGAAAACCGGGAACAACAGCGATCGGAAGAACATTCTACCTGCGCAGCAGGTTGTGCTCCAATTTTCCGTTCAACTTATCTACGCGCCTGTTTCTTCCGCGAGCGCTTCCCGCCGTCCCTTCTCCAGGTTGACGAAGGCCAGCAGAACAATGCCGATAATAAAAAAGGCGACAAGCGACAAAATAGCTAAGCGGCTGCTTCCGGTAATGGTTCCCGTTACGGCGAAGACGAACGGACCCGCTACGGAAGAAAATTTGCTCGATAAGCTTAGAAACCCGAAGAATTCAGCCGTACGCGATGGCGGAATGAGGTTCGCATACATCGAACGCGCGATGGCCTGACTGCCGCCCTGTACAAGACCGACCATGAAGGCCAGTAAATAAAAGTGAAGCGCGCTCGTCATAAAATAACCGAGGATGACGATAATGACATAGACGGCCAGCGAGCCGTTCAGTGAAGACTTCGCCCCGAACCGCGAAGCCAGCTTGATGAACAGCAGCGTGCTCGGGTAGCCGACGAACTGCGTAATGAGCAGCGCCACGATCAAATGGGTCGTCTCGATGCCGATCCCCCGGCCATATATGGTCGCCATTACGATGACGGTATTGATGCCGTCATTGAAGAACCAGAAGGATGCCATATATTTCAACAATTCAGGATACTTTCTGGCTGTCTTGAACGTTCGGCCGATCCGGATGAATCCGCTCTTGATCGCCTCGCCGGCGCCCTGCGCGTGTCCTTTGGCTTTCTCTTTCACATTGCGCATCAGCGGGATGGAGAACAGCAGCCACCAAATTCCGACCGTTACGAAAGCGGCGCGCGTCGCCGTCGTCTTGTCCGGAAATCCGAAGGCGCTCCAGCCTTCAATCATGGCAATGTTGACCGCAAGCAGCAGGCCGCCGCCTAAGTATCCGAGCGCATAGCCTTTCGAGCTGAGGCTCGTGCGTTTCTCCGGCTCTGCCAGGTCCGTCAGCAAGCCGTCATAGAAGGTGTTGCCTGCCGAGAAGCCGATCGTGCCGAGCACGACCAGGACCGACGCGAGCAGCCAGCTGCCTTCCCCGGCTAAGGCCAATGCTCCGCTTGACAGTGCGCCTATTATCGCGAAGAACGATAGAAACTTTACCTTCGAGCCTGAATGATCGGCAATCGCGCCCAATATTGGCGATAACAAAGCTACGCACAGCATAGCCACTGTCTGCGTATAGCCCCAATAATTCTCGGCGGTATTGCCCGGCAATCCGGCTCCAGCCACATCCTTGTAGTAAATCGGCATCACCGCTGCCAGAATGGTCGTCGCAAATACCGAATTCGCCCAATCGTACATAAGCCAACTGCGAACCGCTTTTCGATTCACGTCTATTCCGCCCCTCTTTTCGCTTTTGGCCGGCGGTTTGTATCCGCCCTCATGACCATCCATTCGACAGAATAAAATCATTTCCTTCTAAAAATATTGTAAATAAAGGCGTGGTGACCGCAATATGCTTGAAAAATAGTGCACATCGCTTTTTTTCGGGATCTTCCTGTTTTGCGGTCGAACATAAAAAGCTTTATAATAGAGGAATTAGTGATAAAAAAGATTGATCAATAAGGAGGGATTCCGTGAACATTAGCCAGCTTGAAACCTTACTGACCATCTCCAAGACGATGAGCTTCCGGAAAGCAGGCGAGCTGCTCAATTTGACCCAGCCTGCCGTATCCGCACAGATTAAAAGTCTGGAGGACGAGTTCAAGACGGTACTGATTGACCGGAATCAGCCCGTTACGCTTACAGACCGCGGTCAAGTTTTTCTGGATCATGCAGAGAAGATTCTTGGCATCGTCGAGGAATTGAAGCAGAAGCTGTCGGACCTCAGTCAGACGCCGCAGGGCCATATCGTTCTAGGCACGACAGCATCCATTGCGATCCAGATTCTTCCCCGTGTATTATCTTATTTCCAAGATCAATTTCCAAGAATCAAAACTACCATCCATTCCATGCCCTCCTCGCAAGTGATGGCAGCCGTCGAGAACGGATCCGTCGACATCGGCATCACTTACTTATCCGAACGCAATCCGAACGTGGAAACGTCCATCCTGTACTATGATACCTATGAGCTCGTCGTCTCCCCGGATCATTTCATGAGCGGCTTGAAGCATACGACCGTCGAATCCTTGAAGGATATTCCCATGATTATGCTCTCCCCGGACACGCTTGGAAGGCGATTCCTGGATCGGATATTCCGCAAGTACAGCCTTCAGCCGAATATTGTGATGGAGCTGTCCAGCAGCGAGGAAGTGAAACGGATGGTCGAGATTAATCTCGGAGCCGCCGTCGTCTCCAAGCTGTCCATCGCCAATGAGGTGCGGCTGGGTACATTGAAGATGATTAAGGTCAACGAGCTTGATCTTAGCCATCCGGTTGGCCTCGTATATAAATCGGGCCGGTACTTGAACTCCGCCATGCAGCAGTTTCTAAGCGATTTAAAAGGAATGCCGGAAGATCATTTCATCGGCAGCGAATAAGGGAGCGAAACGACATATGATCAAATTCGATTTGCATACTCATCACTACAGATGCGGACATGCCGACGGGGATATCGAGCAGTATATACTAGCCGGCAAGGAAGCCGGACTCGCTGCGATCGGCATCTCCGATCATTCCCCCTATTTCGCCAGCGAGCACGACCAGCCTCAGCCCGGGATCGCCATGGCGAAGAGCGACTTGGTCAATTACATCCAAGAGGTGCTGCGGCTCAAAGCCAAGTATGAAGGTACCATCGACGTGCTGCTGGGTATGGAATCGGACTTCTATCCGGAGCATGCCGATTTGTACCGCCGCATGTATGAGCCTTATCCGTTCGATTACATCATCGGCTCCGTCCATCAGACGCGGGGCGTCAGCATCTTTAACCGGAACCGGTGGAAGAACTTGTCCGAGAAGAAGCAAATAGAGGAGAAAATCCATTATTATGATTTAATTCGCCAATCGGCGCGCACGGGCTTCTTTCAGGTGCTTGGACATATCGATGCCATGAAGGGCTATTATCCGCAGTTCGCCGAGCTTCCGGCCCATGAAGCCATCGACGAAACGATGCAGGTCATCGCGGATAACGATATCGCCATTGAAATCAATACGTCGGGCAAAACGAAATCATGCGGAGGCTGGTATCCGTCCGATGCGCTGCTTGAGCGTGCGCACCATTTCGGCGTACAGGTGACGTTCGGCTCCGACGCGCACACGCCATCCCGTGTCGGAGACGAATGGGAGCTAGTGCGCAAGCGCCTTAAGGAAATCGGCTTTCGCCAATGGGTGTACTACAAGGAAAAACGGAAGGTCATCGTTCCGATCGATTGAGACGTGCGGGCGCCAGAACAAAAAAAGAGGACCTGCGCAATCGGCAGGTCCAACAACATATATAGTAAAAAGGGGGTCTTGTTTATTATAATAGCCCATTAATATGATCGTCCGATAACAGAACGATTTCATTTGTGTAACAAATTATTTCAGGTTAGACACAAATGGAACTAAGTGGACAGAATCCAATAGCGGCGCGGTTTTTGTGGTTTTTAGGGATATCCTCAAGCTCCAGCGCCACCATGATTCTAAAGGGCGGGAGCATTTATTTATGTCGTCCTCTGATGATTAAACTATCGTTTCCCATAATCGTTTCCCATTAACGAAGCAATAGATTGTTTTCAACATTGATAGTTCGAAATTTGACTTACATGCCGATAAACATATTTCTGCTGGAAGGACCCCAGTTCTCCCCCATATAACCTGTTCTTCCCTCTAAATTAACAAAACAAGGTAGTACCGTATACATGACGCCCGACATAGCATTAACCCTAAATGATATGTTAAATCTCATATTCGAATTGTCGGCAGGTGTAATCCGTCCCATATCAGGACGTATTGCGTTTGATGACATAAGTGCGTCACCCATTCCTACGGTTGCAATACCGGTGGGACGCTCCATGTTACTCCTAATCCAGTAATTAGAGACATTCATTGCTGATGATAAATCAGTCCGCTGATCATAAGTAATTAAAATTTGATTTGGGGCAATTTGTTTAGCCTCCAGAAGAATGGGATGAGGTATCATCTGGCGATCGTTTCGATAAGAAATCATTATTTACCTCCACAATATATTGAAATAGTCAAAAGACTATTTATCGTATGGTATTTGACTTGTTCATGTTCCCTAGAAAATCTGCCCGTTGCTTAATCATATATAACCACCGATTATCGCAAATAATAGCGTCAGGCTGCCCCAGACGCAAATTAACACGCTTATGCGAACGTTCAATGATATCTCGCAGTATGTAAACGTCCAAAACGTCACGGCTCGCGCAGGCTATCTACCGCTAACCAATGAGCTACTCTCGGACAATGACGCCAACATCGAATCGCACCATGAAATGTCTCTACTGTGACAACTTGAAACAAATAAAAGGGAAAAAACATAAGTGCTGCATTTGTCGCTGCTGCCCTTCACATGCCCGTAAACTTATCCATTCGTTGTCGCCATACAAGCCCTCCCATGTATTTTCGATTCAAAGGCTAATGTCATATAATAGATGTCTCGGCAACAAATACCCAATCACACAATAATCATCGTGCATAACTTAAAGGGTGTTCTACAGGTTAGGAGGTGCATTGAAAGATGTCTGGATTTGTTGGTGGAGCTTTCACAAGTATAGGAACGATCCTGGTTCTTTTTATTTTGTTGGTGATCGTTGCTTGTGCCTGCATGGGTTTCGGCCACTTCTAGAGGCTACCTGACTAGCGTTCAAGATGTAACCTGCATAAGCATGGACTGTACAATTCCTCCCTCCCAGATAAGGCTCGCATTCACAGCGGGTCTTTTCTATTCATATCGCCGGTCCAGCATTTCTACAAACGCGACGGCTACGGCTGCCACCTATATGGCTTCAGTGCACAAGTTGGCATAACCGCCCTTCTTTCGCTCCTCCTACCCGTTTCTGAACACCGTCTCGTCAATTGCCTAGCACAGCTCACCGAACTCTTCGCCTAGGATCTCGAGCCAGTAAACCGAATCATGGTTCTGCTCGCCCCATTTAGCATCTTGCCGGGCGCGCTTGATGACGACTGGAGTGTCTTTGGTTTCTCGACCATCATGGTCAACAGGCCATAGTAAACGTGCATCAAATTTTTTCTCTTCCAGAGAGCTTTGTACTGTATTGCTGTTCTATCAAGCCCATATGCCTGATCTGGCAAGCTTTGATTGCTCATCTCCGTTCGCCTCCCGTCTTTGCAAACTCCAGGTATTTAGCCGCCTGCGCAAATCCTCGCTGCCATCCTTTAAGCCCGCCCGCGTCACATATTTGAGCACATTACCTTTGCCGGGCGAATTCTTCCGGCGTCAAGCGCATCGAGCTCTTCCGCTCTCCCTTTCCAGCTTTGCACGTCCTCCCGCAGCTCAGCACTAAAGCGTTTCTCTTCTTCCAGCTCTTCCTGCAGCTGCTTAAACTCGACCGCCTTCACTTTTGAATAACACTCCTTTGTTCCCGGCGCCCAGGGAATCGCCATGCCCATTATGTCTAGCGCGTTGTCGAGCTCGTCGGCGCTATCTTTACCTTTTGGGATAAATACGCTATTTTAATTACCAAGAGGTAAACAAGGAGCGATACATATGACAGCGTCGAGGTCATTGTCGATGGCAGACGGAAGAGGAAACAAAAGGAGACAGAGTCATATGCTGCAGCAAAAGAAGCATATGACGCCGGGATCTTAATTGCCGCGGACAAACAGCGAGGGAAGCATGTCGACCAGACCGACGGAGCGGTGTACACTGGTTCCTGATCGTTTTGAAAAAATCATGGGTTAGTCGCCGTATGGGTAACCGGTGGGTAAACCACCTCAAAATAATTCATTTGTTCATTCCATGCTATTGTCGTTATACACAAAAGGGGTTGGCATATCAGATGTGGTTTGCAGCGGCCGTTGGCAGTGCCCTGCTGTTCGGGCTGGCCGGCTGGTGGATGAAGGTATCCCAGATGAGGGGCGGCTCCTCGTCCTATTTGCTGCTGGGGTTGTACATTTCGGGTACGATCGGATTTGGCGTCCATGCAGCCGTCGAACGTACGCTATTGCCCGACTTGACCGACTGGCGAGTATGGGCCGCCGGCTTGCTGATCGGGGCGGGATCGGCACTCGGCAACGCTTTGTTCATGAAGGCGCTTGAAAGCGGTCCGGCCAGCCTGACGTCTCCGCTGACGAACATGAATATCGTGCTTGTCATCGGGCTCGGCACGTTCGTCTATAATGAACCATTCACAAGCATGGAAATGTCGGGCGTTCTGCTGCTGCTTGCAGCGGTCGTGCTCATATCCATACGGGGCAACGAGCAGTTGACTATCACAAGCCGGAATTGGTATTTGTATGTGGGCCTAAGCGTCCTGCTGTTCGCCGTGCGGAACGGCGGCCTGAAGGTTACGGAGGAAATGGGGTTATCCGGCGCTCCCATCCTGCTGATCGCCTATGCGCTGTCCATCATCTGGTTCGGGGCTGCTGCATATAAAGAACGAAATGCAATGAGATCTGCCATGCGCTCGCAATCATCCGTGACCCGGAATATGACTACACCCGACTACTCAAGTTCCTCCGCAATCGGCATGCGCCTCGGGCTGATCTCAGGGTTGTTCTCATACGGTGGACTTCAGCTGTACACAATCGCGCTGCAAACCGGCCAGGCTAACATTGCCGGCCCCATATTCGCATCGAACAGTCTCGTCGTAGCCGTTGGCTCCATTGTGCTCTATCGGGAGAGGCTGTCGCTGCTTCAGTGGATCGCGTTCGTGCTGATGTTTGCAGGATTAATCCTCATACGGTTGTAGAAGAATGGTATGCTCCGGTTATCGCCGGCATGAACGAATTCGTTTCAGCGATAGCCCAATCGCATCTTTAAGCTTGCGATAACCGAGCTTCACCCGGTTCGTAGAGCTTAGCTTCATCGATGAACCCCACCCGTCGTAACGCGCATCATAATGCGAGATAAGCCGGTACAGCTCGCGGACCCGCGCGTTAACCGTATCGAGCAGCACGTTGTCATACCGGCTGATCACAAGCGGATACGGGTAGCCTGTATCCGGTTCCCCCTCCTTCTCCCGTTCGATCAGATACCCCAGATTTTGCAGCGATTGCTCCATCTCCTGTCTGTCCTCGGCTTTCCGGAACAGAAGCCAATGATACACGTTGCGCGGTTGTTTAATATCATCTCCCTTGTGAATGAGGGCATAGATCATATGCGCGTTGTGAACGTACAGCTCTTCCAGCTGATCCGGCAGCATGTACCGGTAGAAGGACCATTCGGGGTCCGCTTTGACATATTCCGTCACTCGAAACGACCAGCTGCCTTCCATCCACTTCCGAAACCGATGAGAATCGAAAAGGTCCGTCTTGCAGTAGAAGTAAAATTCAAGCCGGTTCACCGTATTGATTCTGCCGATATAGAGAGCGGAGAACGTTTCGGAAAGCCAGCCCTCCAGCTTGGCTTCGAACCGTTCAAGCTGTGACACCAGCGCTTGCTTGGTCCGGTTGTTTCGCAGAATCATATATAGATTCACGGTAACGGACAATAAATCGCCGTGCTCCGGCAAAGGAGCCTCCCCTTTATAGCCGATATTAACGAGGACGCGCATCTGCTCCGATTCCGTCCGCCGTTCGTAGAAGCCCCAATCGTCTGCCATGATGCACCTCTTGTCTGTTGGAATTTGGTTATACGAAATAAAACCTGTTGTGTATCCACCATTATAACGTTATCGTCCGACAATATACTAACACATTTGCGAGAAAAGCTAAAAACCGCCAAGGTCATTAACCTTGACGGTATCAATTGCGGACAGTCTTCAGGAAAGCAGAGCATCGATGGAATAGTCGCCTGCACCGGCAATCGCGACGCTTACCGCAATCGCAATAATGATGAGATTATATTCAAAGCCGTTCTTCGTCGCCCACAGCCCGTTCGCGCCATGCACCTTCACGATGGCAACGATCATCGGAATGACGATCAAGATTGCGGCAAACCATGTGAACAACCCGAGCGCGAAAAGAAGTCCGCCTGCGAATTCGCCTACTGCAGCTGCCAGAGCCATCAGCATTGCCGGGCGCATGCCCATCGATTGCAGCCATCCGGCCGTACCCTTCAGCCCCGGGCCGTCAAACCACCCGAACAGCTTCTGAGCGCCATGAGCGGCGAATAATAGTCCGAGCACGACCCGGATCACAAGCAAACCTGCACTTACACTTACCATGTTATTTCTCCCCTTTATTTTGGTTTGTCGATCGCTCAACGAAAGTAATTATACGAAATAAACTTACTTTTGTAAAGTACATATATTTACTATTGTTATGAAGTTTTTTTACGTTATTACTTCCATATCAGATTCGCGTTGTGTTACAATAGAGTTACCGATAGAGGGGTGATACCAATGGATTATTCCCATATGTGTCCAAAGTACGAAATGGCTGCCGAACTTCTCGGCAAGAAGTGGTCCAGTTTAATTATTTATGTGCTGCTAGGGGGCCCTAAGCGGTTCAAGGAAATTAAAGAGCAAATTCCCGATATGAGCGATAAGATGCTGACAGACCGCATGAAGGAGCTGGAGCATTGCCAAATTCTTAAACGCAATGTGTACCCGGAGATGCCTGTCCGGATTGAATATGAGCTTACCGAGAAGGGCCAAGCACTCAAACCCGTCATTGAATCCATTCAATCATGGGGCGAACAATGGTGCTAAGCTAAGCAGCTCAACCCCGTGCAGGACCTGAGGTCCATACACGGGGTTGTTTTCGTATCCGCCGCGCGTTAGCGGGCCGCTGCCAAATCAAGAAAAGAAGCCTCCATTACCGCCTGTTAACAGCGGTAATGGAGGCTTCTATGCGTATTACATGCCAAGCCAAGATTTGAACAGATGCTTGGTCGTATCTTTGTTGATCGCTGCGATTGAAGTGGTCAGCGGAATGCCTTTCGGGCAGGAGCGCACGCAGTTTTGCGAGTTGCCGCAGCCTTCGATGCCGCCGTCATCCATCAGCGTCTCAAGACGCTCTTCCTTGTTCATCTCGCCTGTTGGATGTGCGTTGAACAGACGAACCTGCGAAATCGCCGCAGGGCCGATAAAGCTGTTGCGGTCGTTGACGTTCGGGCAAGACTCCAGGCAGACGCCGCATGTCATGCACTTGGACAGCTCGTAAGCCCATTGACGCTTCGTCTCCGCCATGCGGGGTCCGGGACCCAGGTCGTAAGTGCCGTCGATCGGAATCCAGGCCTTCACGCGCTTCAAGGCGTTGAACATCCGCTCACGGTTAATGACAAGGTCGCGTACAACCGGGAACGTGCTCATCGGCTCCAGCTTGACCGGCTGCTCCAATTGATCGATCAGCGCGCTGCATGCTTGACGAGGCTTGCCGTTAATGACCATCGAGCAGGCGCCGCATACTTCTTCCAGGCAGTTGGATTCCCAACATACCGGTGCCGTCGCCTGTCCGCTCCGCGTCTTCGGATTGCGCTGAATTTCCATCAGCGCACTGATCACATTCATATTCGGACGATATGGAATTTCAAACTCTTCCGTATAAGACGGCTTATCGGGGCCGTCCTGACGCGTAATGATGAGTTTGACCGTTTTTGATGCAACTGTCGTTTCCGCCATCGTTATTCTCCTTTCTACTTGTCCTTCGAGTAATCCCGTTTACGCGGCTTGATCAACGAAACGTCGACATCCTCATAGGAGATTGTCGGACCATCCGGAGTCCATGTCGCCTTCGTTGTTTTGAGGAAATCCTCGTCGTTACGATCCGGGAAATCCGGCTTGTAGTGTGCGCCGCGGCTTTCGTTCCGCATCAAGGCGCCCAGCGTCATCGCCTCGGACAGCTCGATCATATTCCACAGCTGGCGCGTAAACGCGACGCCCGCATTGTTCCAGCGTGCTGTATCGTTAATGTTAATGTTGTTGTAGCGCTGCTTAAGCTCTTTGATTTTGCCGATCGTTTCTTCCAGCTTCTTGTTGAAGCGGACGACGGTCATGTTGTTCGTCATCCATTCCCCGAGCTCCTTATGAAGCACATAAGCATTCTCGGTTCCGTTCATCTTCAAGATGCTTTCGTATTTGTCCGTTTGGCGCTTCTTCTCGCGGTCGTATACGGAAGACGAAATATCATCAGCCGATTTCTTCAGCCCTTTAATATATTCAACGGCCTTCGGACCGGTAATCATGCCGCCGTAAATTGCCGACAGAAGCGAGTTGGCTCCCAGCCGGTTGGCGCCGTGATACTGGTATTCGCACTCGCCGCAAGCGAACAATCCGGGGATGTTCGTCATCTGATTAAAGTCGACCCACATGCCGCCCATAGAGTAATGGACCGCCGGGAAGATTTTCATCGGAATTTTACGCGGGTCGTCGCCCATGAACTTCTCGTAAATTTCAATGATGCCGCCGAGCTTGACGTCAAGCTCCTTCGGATCTTTATGCGACAGGTCGAGGTAAACCATGTTTTCCCCGTTAATGCCGAGCTTCTCGTCGACGCAGACATGGAAAATTTCCCGCGTCGCGATATCGCGCGGAACCAGGTTGCCGTATGCCGGGTATTTCTCTTCCAGGAAGTACCACGGCTTGCCGTCTTTATATGTCCAGATCCGGCCGCCTTCGCCGCGCGCCGATTCGGACATGAGGCGCAGCTTGTCGTCGCCCGGGATCGCCGTCGGGTGAATTTGAATGAATTCGCCGTTGGCGTAATGAACGCCCTGCTGATAGACGGCGCTTGCGGCCGTACCCGTGTTAATGACCGAGTTCGTCGTTTTGCCGAAAATAATGCCGGGGCCGCCCGATGCAAGAATAACCGCATCGCCGGATATCGTAACGACTTCCATGGAACGCAAATCTTGCGCCGATATGCCGCGGCATACGCCGTCATCGTCCAGAACCGCGCCAAGAAACTCATGATGCTCGAATTTCGTTACAAGTCCCGCGGTCTCCCAGCGGCGAACCTGCTCGTCGAGCGCATACAGCAGCTGCTGGCCTGTTGTTGCGCCGGCGAATGCCGTACGGTGGTACTGCGTACCGCCGAAACGGCGGAAATCGAGCAGACCTTCCGGCGTACGGTTGAACATGACGCCCATCCGGTCCATCAAGTGAATAATGCCCGGCGCCGCTTCGCACATCGCCTTGACCGGCGGTTGGTTAGCCAGGAAGTCGCCGCCATAAACCGTATCGTCGAAGTGCTCCCATGGGGAGTCTCCTTCCCCCTTCGTGTTGACGGCGCCGTTAATGCCGCCTTGCGCGCAAACGGAGTGCGAACGTTTAACCGGTACGAGCGAGAACAGGTCGACGTGCATGCCCGCTTCCGCTGCTTTTATCGTAGCCATCAAGCCGGCAAGACCGCCGCCGACGACAATCACTTTACTTTTTGCCATATCGATTCGCTCCTTATCTTAAAGCCTAAACGAGATTCGCCCATGCCAGAGCGGCAGAGGCTGTTTCTTTAAACTCGTCGCCGCGGAACGCTCCCAGCGACATCAGGAACATCACCGTTACAATGACGAACACGGCCATCCAAATGTAGGACGAGATGCGCTGCGCGCGCGGCCCGACCGTAATGCCCCAGCTTACAAGGAATGCCCACATGCCGTTACTGAAGTGGAACACCGCGGAAACAACGCCGATAATGTACAGGATGAAGAAAAGCGGGTTGTTTGCAATGTCGTGCATGACGCCGCCAAGCTCTTCGTGCGATACATTGCCGATCATGACTTGGAAGCGCGTCTGGTACAAGTGCCAGAATACGAAGATGAACGTGATAACGCCCGATATGCGCTGCAGCGTAAAGGCCCAGTTGCGCCCATATTGGAAGCGTCCTGTATTCAAGTTCGATTGGTAGGCGATATACAAGCCGTATACGCCGTGAAACAGCAGCGGCAGCCAGATGCCGAACAGCTCCAGGAAGAAGACAAGCGGCAGCCCGTTCAAGAAAGCTACACTGTCCTTGAATCCTTGCGGCCCGCCTTCGACAGCCGAAAAGTTCGTCAGCATATGTTCAACGATGAACAAGCTGAGCGGGATCACCCCTAGAAGGGAGTGAATCTTGCGCGATAAGTACGAATTTCCTTTCATAACATCTGCGTTCTCCTTTCAATACTGTGGATAGCTTTTTCCGTCACATTTTGTCAAGACACCAAGATTCATTGTACCCCCGACCCTTTACAGCGTCAACAACATAAGATGACACATTTTAGCCACACTTCACATCATACTCCTTTTATGCTTATAATGGAATTGCTTATTATCGATTAAAAGTTATAACTTATTTGCATAAGCAGCCTGAGGAGGGCATGAGATGATCCATGAATTGAACCTGTTCGCCGTCGTCGTCGATCAATCCAGCATGAATAAAGCTTCGACGCTGCTCAATATCTCTCAGCCCGCACTCTCCCGCAAAATCGCCAAGCTGGAGGAAGAGCTGGGTGTCGAGCTGTTTCGGCGAATCGGCAAAAGGCTGGAGCTGACGAGAATCGGCCAGCTGACGTACGAATACGCGGTCGAGGTACGGCAGCAGCATCTCCGCTACCTGCAGATGGTTGCGGAATACAAGGCCGCAGGCCGTACGCTGCTTACGATCGGAGCCAGCCTAACGACGCTGCAAACGACATTGCCCGACTTGCTTCACGCCTTGACGCAGCGGAGCCCGGAGCTGGACATTAAGGCCATTACCGGCAAGACCCATGAAATCGTCACCCTTGTCCGGGAGAAGAAAGCCGACGTCGGCATTGTCGCCTCCCAAATCGACGATCCGTCGCTAACCTGCATCCCGCTGTTCGACGATCACCTTATTCTCGTGCTGCCCCGCAATCATTTCATTATGGAGAAAGGGCTGCCTGAAATTCACGATCTGAACGGCATGCCGATGATTCTCTTCTCCAAGGGAACCTGGTACCGTATATTGACCGACGAGCTGTTCGAGAAATACCGGCTGCTCCCCGACGTTCGGATGGAGATCGATTCCTTCGAAGCGATACTGAGGCTGCTCCATACATGCCGGGCCGGAACCCTGCTCCCGAAATCGTATTTGCGGCCGCAACTGCTGGCGGACAATGATCTTACCGTCGTCTCCATACGCGAGCTTGAGGGAACGAAGCGGACAACGTCGCTCATCCATGCCGAACCGGAAAGCCTTAGCCCGACCGTCCGGCTGTGGGTCGAAGAGCTGTCTACCTTTTATAAACGCACTTAGCGCCGGGCAAAGCACTCCCTGCCAATATAATGAGAAAGGACAGCAGCCGCGAAACGCAGCCCTGTCCTTTATTGTTGCCATTTTTCACATCTGAATCCGCTTCTTTCATTAAATAGATGAATTGGCGAATTATTAAGAAACGGATTCCTCGAATTGCTCGATCTGATTGTTCGTTCCGATGACGACCATAATATCTTTCTCCGCAAGCACGTCGGTCGCTGCGGGAGCGATGATGATGCCGCTCGGTTTGTTGATCGCGACGATGCTGCAGCCGAACCGCGCGCGCGGATTAAGCTCCTGCAGCGATTTGCCGTTCAGGCACCGGGGGACCGCCAGCTCGGCGATCGTATATTCCTTGGACAGCTCGATATAATCAAGCAGGTTCGGCGATACAAGCTGATGCGCAACCCGAATCCCCATGTCCCGCTCCGGGTATACGACGCGGTCGACGCCGATCTTCTCCAGCACCCGCCCATGCAGCTCGCTCATCGCCTTCGCCACTACTTTCTTCACGCCCAAATCCTTAAGCAGAATGGCGGTCAGAATGCTTGCCTGAATATCGTCGCCGATAGCCACGACGCCGCAATCGAAATTGCGGGCGCCGAGCGAACGCAGCACTTCTTCATCGGTGGACTCCGCCACGACGGCATGGGTCAGAATATGGCTCATGTCCTGTACCGCTTCCTCGTCCTTGTCGATGCCGAGCACCTCGTAGTCAAGCTCGATCAGCTCGCGCGCCAGGCTCGAGCCGAAACGCCCCAGACCAATAATAAGAAATTGATTCGTCTTCATCCGCTTCTCCTACTTCCCTATCCAATCGTAATTTTGCCTTCTGGATACCGGAACAGTTCTTTTTCTGTACGTGGGCCGAGCGCATATGCAAGCGTGAGCGGGCCCAGCCGTCCGGTAAACATCATGAGTGAAATCACTATCTTGCCAAACATCGTCAGCTCCGGCGTTACGCCGAGCGACAGCCCTACCGTGCCGAAAGCCGAGGTCGTCTCAAACAAAATTTTGAGGAAAGCCTGATCCTCCGTCGTCGACAGCAGCATCGTCACAAATATGACCAGGGCGAGCGAAAGCAATGTAATCGTCAGCGCTTTAAAGATGCGTTCGCGCCCCAGCCTCATTTTGAACATAACGATATCTTCTTTCCCCCGAATCATCGCTATGACCGCACCGATCAAGGTGGCGAAGGTGGTCGTCTTGATTCCGCCCCCCGTCGATCCCGGCGATGCCCCGATAAACATCAGAATGACGATAAAAAATTGAGTGGCCTGCCGCAGCTGCGTCAGGTCGACCGTATTTGGGCCGGCCGTCCGGGGAGCCACCGACTGAAATAAGGACGCCCATATTTTGCCGTCCCAGCCGAGTGCTCCGAGCGTGTGTTCATTCGTAAATTCGAAGATGAAGATCACGATCGTCCCGATAGCAAGAAGCGCGCCCGTCATGGATAGCACCACTTTGGAGTGCAGCGTCAGCCGCTTCTTGTTCCGGAAGTCGATGACATCGGACATGACGATAAATCCGATGCCGCCCAGAACGATGAGCAGCATGGCGACAATATTGACGATCGGATCGTTCACATACCGGGTAAAGCTGACGAACGGCGTTCCGAACTGCCCGAACAAATCGAAGCCCGCGTTGTTGAACATCGACACGGCATGCCACACCCCAAAGTAGATCGCTTTGCCTAGCGGCATATCATAGGACCAGCGGATGGCGAGCAATACGGCTCCTACGGCTTCGATCGTCAAGGAATAGAGCAGTACTTTGCGAATGAGCCGAATAATCCCTTCCATGCTGCTCTGGTTCAACGCCTCCTGCAGTACAAGCCGTTCCTTCAGTGAGATCCGCTTCCGCAATATAATGGCGAACAAGGTTGACATCGTCATGAAGCCGAGTCCGCCGATTTGAATAAGCGTCACGATAATGATCTGACCGGCTGCCGAGTAATGGCTGCCTGTGTCAACGGTAACCAGACCCGTCACGCAAGTAGCCGATGTTGCCGTAAACACGGCGTCGATGAAGGGTGTTCGCGTGCCCGCTTCGGAAGCGAATGGCATCGACAGCAACAGGCCTCCAAGCAGGATGATGAGCGCGAAGCCCGTTACAAGGATGCGAGGCGGGGACCAGTGCGACAATTTGAACAGTGAAACCACAATCAGCCTCCACCCTATATTTAGTTCTGCCTGATTTTTGGGCACAAAAAAAAGCACTGGATGCCCAATGCTGTTCGCGATGAGTCCTGTTCCATACAGCCTACGAGGTTAGCTGACGGATTCGGGCCTGGAAAGGCAGCCCTATTCGCATGCTGCGTGTGGACGCAGACGGCAAAATTCACCCCTTGTGATCCGTTCAATGCCCGCCCCGTCCTGGCAGCTTGCAGCGGATAACAATTTGGTTCCCCCGTTTTCGACTAGAAATTCGGCTGAGCTATTCAATTCGTCCCCATTATAAAGCCAGATATTAAAAACACCAAACGGAAAACATATAGAAAATGAACCGAAAAGCGCCAAATAGCCGTAGCGGACGGCAAAAATCGAAGTCATCCTTGTTTTCTCCATCGATTATCTCGTCCGCATCACGAAATAAGCGGTTACATGGATAATTTCTGCATAGAATGTTATGGTACAAGTATATTTTCCTACTTGTGCCGTATCCATACCGTTGAAGAGGTGAGCTCATGTATCTAACAGACACGCAGCCAAATTGGAAGATGTATTCGTGGTTTGCCGCCATTTGCGCCGTCATCTATTTGGTTGTCCAAATCGTACCCGTGACCGCCGACGCATTCTTTGGCACGAGCAGCCAGCAGGTTATTAAGAAAAGCGAGGCCGAGCGAGCCGCCTCTGCCTTTACGCAGAGCCAGTTTAATCAAGTGCCGGACAACACGCATGCGGTTCATCAATCGAACAGCCTGCTGTACGGCTATTTGTCCAAACAACAGCGATTATCGGATTACGAGAAACGCTATGGCGCCAAACTCCCGACGGATACCTATCAGGTGTCGGCAAGTCTGCCTGACGGGAGCACACTGTTCGTCTATGTCCATATGGAAAGCGGTGACGTCGTCGCCTGGAACCATTACAGCGAGCAAAATCATATAGCCTCTCCCCCTGATAAGGCAATGGATGCCGCGATTGCTTTCGCCGTCAGTCAAGGATTTGCCAAGGAATCGATCCAGCAAGGCAAGAAACCTCTGGCTGATGGTACGATCCGGCTGTACATCAGCGGCCAGGACTTCGACGAGGCCAAGCTGCAGCTGTCCATCCGCACGGAAGAAACCTCCAGCGGGCAGACGGTTATCGCGGGCTATAAACCGGCTTTTGTCGTGCCGGCCCACTATGAAGCCTATGTGACCGAGCAGTCCAAATTCGCATCGATGCTGTCGCTAATCGGAAGCGTTCTGCTGTCGATCGTCCTCTTTATCCTCGCGATCGTATACGGCGTGTTATACCGCCGCCATACGTCATTCGTGAGGGGATTGTTATTGACGGGCCTATTTCTCGCGTTCTACCTGGTCAATAACATGAACATGACCGACGGGCTGATCGCCAGCTTTGGGGAGGAACCGGATGCTGCCGGGTATGCAGTCGTTGCGGTCGCTATCACCTGTATCATCACCGTCGTTATGGCCGCAGCCGTCTACTTCTCCCTTGTCGCGGGCGATGGCTTATGGCGCGCGATGGGCCGTAATTTATGGCCGCGTATGGGAGAGCCCGGATATGGAACGCATGTCTGGCGCAGTATGTGGCTGGGTTATTTGACCGCCTTTATATTGCTTGGCGCGCAGACTATCATCCTGCTCGTACTGGAGAAAGCAACCGGAGCTTGGTCGACGACGGACGTCACCCAGTCGCCCTACAATTTCGCAGCCCCATGGCTGCTTCCTCTGCTCGCCTGGTGCGCCGCCATTTCCGAAGAGGCTGTATACCGTTTCTTCGGCATCGGCATATTGAAGCGATGGCTGCGCAATACGTTCGTCGCTTCGCTCATTCCGTCCGTCATCTGGGCGCTGGGGCATGTGACGTACCCGATCTTCCCGGCGACAACGCGGCTGCTGGAGCTGACCATAATCGGACTTGCATTCAGTTATGTCTTTCTCCGTTACGGCCTGGTCACGGTCATCTTCGCCCATGCGATATTCAACAGCATTATGATGGCGATCTCTCTTATGTTCATGGGATCAGCGGTTAATATCTTCATGGGCGTCATCTATATCGTGCTGCCAATCCCAATCGCAGCGATTATCCGGTACCGGCACAACAGAACGCCGGTAAGAGAGATTAAGCTGTAGTCCGTTTTCGAAGGATGCGCATCTGCTTAACCCTTCGGATTTACTTAGATAGCGCAAAAAAGGAAGAGCCCGTTGGTTCTACGGCTCTTCCTTCAGCGCTTCTATAATTTGAGCGGCGAGCTTCTCGCCGATCGACAGAGGCCGGAAATCTTCGATTTCGGCTTCTTTTATTTTTTTGATGGAGCCAAAGTGCTTCAGCAGCGCTTTGCGCCGCTTCTCGCCGATACCCGGAATCGCGTCCAAGCGGGACGCAATCATCGACTTGCCCCTCTGTTCGCGGTGGAAAGTAATGGCGAACCGGTGAACCTCGTCCTGGATCCGCTGCAGCAAATAAAACTCCTGGCTGTCTCTGGCCAGCGGAACGATAACCGGCGGATCGCCGCACATCAGCTGCGCCGTCTTATGCTTCGCATCCTTGACGATTCCGCATACTGTGATGTCAAGGCCCAGCTCATTCTCAAGCACATCGAGCGCCGCCGAAATTTGCCCGCGTCCGCCGTCGACGACGATGAGGTCGGGCAGCTGCAGCCCTTCCTTCATTACCCGTTCATAGCGCCGGCGGATCACTTCGCGCATCGTTTCGTAGTCATCCGGACCTTGTACGGTTCGAACTTTGTATTTGCGGTACTCCTTCTTGTCCGGCTTTCCATCGGTGAAGACCACCATCGCGGATACCGGATCCGTGCCCTGAATGTTCGAGTTGTCGAATGCCTCGATCCGGCGGATACCCGGCATGCCAAGCGCATGCGCCAGCCCCTCCGATGCCTTGGAGGTCCGCTGCTCATCCCGCTCGATTAGCTGAAACTTCTCGTCCAGGGCCACTTTGGCATTGTCCACCGCCATGGCGACGACATCCCGCTTACGGCCGCGCTGAGGCATGAATACTTTCACCTTCAGCCACTTCTGCAATGAGGAGCGAATTTCATCCCCTGCCGAGCCGGGGGCCGCTTCCCCGTCATCCGGTTCATTCATGTCCGATGCAGCCGGACCCGGTACATCGGGGAGCGAAGCCTCTTTATCTGCGTGCACTTGTTCATCCTTCGGCTGGTCGGCGGCCTCTTCCGGCGCCGCCGGCAGCAGGATCTCCTTCGGCAGCGCCGGATTTTCGCTATAATACTGGGTAACGAACGTCATGAAATCATCGTAAGCTTCCCCGTAATAAGGAAATAGCGTGGCACGGCGCTCGATCATTTTCCCTTTGCGCATATACATGATCTGCACGCACATCCAGCCCTTGTCCGTAGCGAACCCGAATACGTCGCGGTCCATCGCGTCCGTGAGCGTAATTTTTTGCTTCTCCATTACCGCATCGATCGCAATGATTTGATCGCGGTATTCTTTGGCCCGCTCGAACTCCATCGCTTCCGCGGCTGCCTCCATTTTCTCTTGGAGCGTCCGTTTGACTTCCTCGTGTCCGCCATTGAGAAACCGGGTGATTTCATGAACCATCGCTTCATACGTGCCCGGCTCGACTTCAAATTCACAAGGGGCGACGCATTGTCCAAGATGGTAGTACAGGCACACCTTGTCCGGCAGCGTGTTGCATTTGCGCAGCGGATACAATCTGTCCAGCAGCTTCTTCGTCTGCTGTGCCGCGAATGCATTCGGATATGGGCCGAAATATTTGCCCTTATCCTTCACGATCCGGCGGGTTACCTCCAGCTTCGGATGCTTCTCGCTCGTAATTTTGATATACGGGAACGTCTTATCGTCCTTGAGCAGCACGTTGTAGCGCGGATGATACTGCTTGATCAGGTTGCACTCCAGAATGAGCGCTTCCATGTTGCTTGATGTGACGATATATTCGAAATCGCGGATTTCCGATACCAGACGCTGCGTCTTTCCGTTATGGCTGCCGTTGAAGTAGGAACGGACCCGGTTCTTCAGCACCTTGGCCTTCCCTACGTAAATGATGGTTCCTTCCCCGTTCTTCATCAGATAACAGCCCGGTTGATCGGGAAGCAGCGCCAGCTTGTTGCGAATGTGTTCCGACGCTTGCTTGCGTCCTTCATCAAAGCCCGTAAATTGGCCTTCTTCCATCCGTCTCCCCCTCCCTAAAAGCGAAACGCAATTCTATTTGTTCATTCCCTTTGTGCTTGGAAGCTTGTTGCTCCGGTAATTAAACACATATTTGGCTTTCGATTCGGATTTGTAAATTCGATAGTCCGACTGTTTCGTGAATTCGCTTTCCCGGTAACTTCGATAACACCGGTTAAAGTCACTCCCTTTATTGTAACATAGCCGGCGCAGTTTTGCGGTATGGTCCATCGTAGCCTGCTTTTTTGTAAATCGTTGTCTCATAATTGTCACAAGGCAGCTTTACATTTATTCGGATTGTTGGGTATACTAAGGGAAGCAAAGGTCGCCCGAGGAGGAAATTGTCACATGGAGAATGTTAGAGACCCGCGCGAACACGTAAACGAAGAACCCCGCAACGACTTTTTTGACGTTGCCATCGGTTTTGGCGGTTTCTTCGGGATCATGTTCGTCGTGTTCGCAGCTGCGGTAATTGTGAAATTCATCATTTCGTAATGAAATTGAGAACGAAGCTTCGGTCGCTTTAGCGGCTGGGGCTTTTTTTCAATATGCTCCGGCTCCGGTTGACAAACACGGCTTTGACGCATACAATAGCCATACAGATTATGGAAGGAGGCTGATGTAGATATGTACAACGTTCTTATTGCAGTACCCGAAGCGTCAATCGTATATGCAGCGGTCTCTCCCGGTATGGTCCACATAGTTGGATAAACGCTATTCGAGCTTGCTGCCTTTACTTTCGTAAGGGCGTGGCAGGCGTCGGATCGTCCTTCAACGCAACCATAGCCGAAGAAACCGCATTGGTTTCTTGCGGCTATTTTTTGTGCCTCTTCGCGGCTATCTATGATGTTCTCATGCGTCCCTCTTTGTTATAGGAGGGGTGTAAGAGTCGTCGTTCGAAAGACGGATGGGGTGCTCTAGAACAGCCGCAGGGAAACCGCCTGCGGTTTTTTGTTATGCCGTTCACACCCACAAAACAAATATGAGGAGCACACCCGACACATGACATTATTAAAATTAAAGCAAGAACAGCTAGCCCGATTGACTGCCTTCGGCTGGAACGAACAGCGGGAAGCCGAGATGGGAATGTACGGAGAATATGAACCGGCACGCGTTATTGCTCAGCACTCCAACCTGTACCGGATCGTAACGGGAAGCGGCGAGCTTACGGCAGAAGTATCCGGCAAGTTTCAGTTCGAGGCGGCGGCGCGAAGCGACTACCCCGCTGTTGGCGATTGGTTAGCCGTCAAGGAGCTGCCCGGCGAATCCCGGGCGATTATCCACGCCGTGCTGCCGCGCCGCTCGGCCATGATTCGCAAAGCCGCCGGACCTATGGTCGCCGAGCAGGTTATCGGGGCAAACATCGATGTGTTGTTTATCGTCAATGCGCTCAATGATGATTTTAACTTGCGCAAAATCGAACGTTACCTGGTGGCGGCTTGGGATAGCGGCGCCACGCCTGTCGTCCTTCTGACGAAATCCGACTTATGCAGCGACACTGCCGCAAGGATCGCGGACGTTGAAGCGGTGGCGCCCGGCGTTCCGGTCCATGCCATCAGCGCACTGCAAGGAGGCGGTATCGATGCGCTTGCTTCGTATATGCGGCCAGGCAGCACGATCGGCGTAACCGGCTCATCGGGCGTCGGCAAATCGACGCTGCTGAACCGGTTGGCCGGCGAGGAGCTGCAGCAGGTACAAGGCATCCGCGAGGATGATGCCAGAGGCCGCCATACGACGACGCATCGCGAGCTGTTCCCGCTCCCGGGCGGGGCGCTGATGATGGATACTCCCGGTATGCGGGAGCTGCAGCTATGGGAAGCTGACGAGGGCCGCGAAGAGGCTTTCGCCGATATCGAGGCGCTTGCCCTCTCCTGCCGCTTCCGCGACTGCCGCCACGAATCGGAGCTTGGCTGCGCCGTCAAGGCGGCTGTGCAGGACGGCTCGCTCGACTCCCGCCGGCTGGGAAGCTACCGCAAGACCGGCCGGGAGCTTGCCCATCAAGCCCGCAAGGAAAGAGCGGTCAGCCAGCGGCTGAAGAAGAACGCGGCGAAACGACAGCCGGCCGCTGGCCGCAATGACCGCTCGGTGGAGGATTGAAGCCCGGCTTCAATCCTCTATATATCCAGCGCTTCTGCACGGAGACGGCTTCATATGCACGGTGTGGCGCTTCACCCTGCTGCACCGTATTTGGTTGGATTACAGCAGCGATTTAGCTTTCACTACTCTTGCGCTGTCGGGCGCCGTAAGAGCAGAAAACGGACTTACAGCATCTCCCTCCAGCTTGAGGCAGTGCTGTAACGCCGTTTTTGGGTCTTTCAGCTGCGTGGTCGATTATACTGCGAGCAGCCGGCACTGTACACGATAAATAAGCGCCCCGTATACCCGGTGAATCCGAGTCACGGAGCGCAAATCAGCAGCCATTATATAATACGCAGCGGAGAAGGCTATCCTTTGACAGCCCTCAGCTTGTCTCCGCAGGTTTGCGCCGGGTCCTGCTGCTTGCTGGCCGAAGCGTCGAATCGTTTGCGCTCGGTGCGGTCGATCTGCACAATACGGCCGTCATGGATGGTTATCAATACCGATCCGTATTCCAGTCCGTTGACCTGTCCGGCAATGCGCTCCAGCCATTCTTGATCCAACATCAAAGGCTTAGCCATAGCAATCTCCTCCAATCAGGTATGAATGCATCAAATATGGACCGGCAGCGGATCCGACTTCAGGGGATTTTCCACCATCGATGCCGTCTGCTCGGTAACAAGATAGAGGCGATGGATGAGAACATGAACATCATCACCGGGCTGCAGCGGCTCTTGATCCAGAGACCGGTGGGCCGACAGCCGGTTTTCTCCCACCTGCACCTCAAGCTCCAGATGCGCGCCGCGGAAAAACACATGGCGGACTGTTCCCTTCGCAGCGGCAGACGGATACAGAAGCTCTCTCCGGCGTCCTACCTCGACGAACTCCGGACGGATAATGGCTCTGCTGCTTCCGCTTCCCATTTCAAGACTAGCCACATGCTCGAATCCGCGAAGAAGCTGAGGTTTCTCGATCACCGTGGACTGTCCGATAAAACCGGCGACAAACGCGGTCTCCGGCGCGGTATACACCGATAACGGGGTCCCCTGCTGCTCCAGCCGGCCCTGCTGCACGATCAGCATCTCGTCGGCGACTTCGACCGCTTCATCCTGGTCATGCGTAACGAAGATCGACGTGATGCCGAGGGTTGCAATCAATTGCTTCAACCAGGTACGCAATTCCTTGCGCACCTTGGCATCGATGGCCGCGAACGGCTCATCCAGCAGCAGCAGCTCCGGCCGGGGAGCGAGCGCCCTTGCGAAGGCGACGCGCTGCCGCTGCCCGCCGGACAGCTGATGCGGATAACGGCGTTCGAATCCGCGAAGACCCGTCAGGTCCAGCAGCTCATCGACTCTCGCCGCAATTTCTTTCTTGTCCGTCTTACGAATGGTTAGACCAAAGGCAATATTATCGAACACATTCATATGCTTGAACAAAGCGTAATGTTGAAAGACGAATCCGATCCCCCGCTCCTGAGGAGGCACGTCGTTAACCCGCTTGCCATTAATAAAGACATCTCCGCTATCCGGACTTTCCAGTCCGGCCAGCATACGAAGCAGCGTCGACTTCCCGCCCCCGCTCGGTCCGAGCAGACCGATCAGCTTGCCTCGCCCGACACTGAAGCTGACATCCGCTACGGCCTTATGCGTGCCGAACGTCTTGGATACATCGCGTACCTCAATGTGCATGCTCACCGCTCCTTTCCCCATCCGGCTCCCGTTGAGCCGTTTTCCATTCCACGAAGGATTTGACGACGAGTGTGAAAACCGCCAACAGTACAAGCAGCGACGCTACCGCGAACGACGCGGAGAACTGATACTCGTTATACAATATTTCAACATGGAGCGGCAGCGTATTCGTCTCCCCGCGGATATGACCGGAAACGACGGATACCGCGCCGAATTCCCCCATCGCTCTGGCGTTGCACAAAATAATGCCGTACAGCAGCCCCCACTTGATATTCGGCAGCGTCACCCGCCAGAAGATCTGCCATCCCTTGGCGCCCAGGCTCGCGGCGGCCTCTTCTTCCTGAATGCCCTGCGCCTGCATCAACGGAAGCAGCTCGCGGGCCACGAAGGGGAAGGTGACGAAGGTCGTCGCAAGCACGATACCCGGCAGCGCGAACACGATCTGGATGTTGTGATCGTCCAGCCACGGGCCGAACCAGCCTTGAGCGCCGAACAAGAGGATGAAGATGAGACCGGCGATAACCGGCGATACGGCAAACGGCAGATCGATCAACGTAATAAGCAGATTCTTGCCGCGAAAATAAAATTTGCTTATCGCCCAGGCAGCCGCTATGCCGAACAGCGTATTCAGCGGGACGGAAATCGCGGCGGCGAGCAGCGTCAGCTTAAGCGCGGATACCGCATCCGGATCCGTAATCGACGCCGCATATACGCCGGCTCCCTTCTTGAACGCCTCGACAAAGACGGATGCGAGCGGAAGGACGACGATCAGCCCAAGAAACAATAGCGCAGCGGCAATCAGCACCCACCGGATAATCGGCGCTTCGGTGGTATGCTTCGGGCGGATCGATGCTTTATCGGACAAATGAGTTGTTACAGCTCCTGCCATTGCAAGCCCACCCCCCTATTCCGACGCTGTGCGCCGGTTGCTGCGCCACTGGAAGTAATTAATAAGGAACAGCATCAGGAACGATGCCGTCAGCATAACAAGCGCGATTGCCGTCGCTCCCGCATAATCGAACTGTTCCAGCTTCGTCATGATCAGCAGCGGCGTAATCTCCGTCTTGAGCGGCATATTGCCCGAGATAAAGACAACGGACCCGTATTCACCGATCCCCCTGGCAAATGCGAGCGCAAACCCGGTCAAGAGGGAGGGAAGGAGCTGCGGCAGAATGACCTTGCGGAAGGTCACCCACCGGTAGGCTCCGAGCATTACCGCCGCTTCCTCCGTCTCATTGTCCAGCTCTTGAAGGACGGGCTGCACCGTGCGAACGACGAAAGGTAGCCCGATGAAGATCAAGGCAATCGTAATGCCAATAGGCGTGAATGCCACCTTGATGCCGATCGGCTCAAGCAAGGAGCCGATCCAGCCGTTCGGCGCATAGATCGCCGTAAGAGCAATACCCGCCACGGCGGTAGGCAAAGCAAACGGCAGATCGACAAGACTGTCGACGAGCTTCTTGCCGGGGAAGCGGTACCTCACCAGCACCCAGGCAACCAGCAGACCGAACACAAGATTCGCCAGCGCTGCGGCAAGCGCCGTCATCAAGCTGACGCGGTAGGACGCGAGGACGCGCGCATTCGTTACGGTCTGCCAGAATTGCTCCCACGTAAGACCGGTTGTTTTGATAAACACGCCGGCAAGCGGAATCAACACGATCAGACTTAAGTAAAAAATCGTAAATCCGAGGGACAACCCGAAACCGGGCAGGACGCTGCGAGCTTTGGAACCTTTCATGTGAAGTCAGCTCCCGTCAGCATCCGGATTATGAGCCTGGCGTATAAATTTGATCAAATACGCCGCCATCTGCAAAATGTTTGGATTGCGCTTCTTTCCAGCCTCCGAAATCGCCATCGATGGTCAGCAAGTCAAGCTGCGGGAACCGGTCCTTGAATTGCTCCGCTACGGATGCCAGCTGCGGACGATAGTAGTTCTCCGCTACCAGCTTCTGTGCTTCTTCCGTGTATAAATAGTTGAGATACGCTTCCGCGACATCGCGCGTTCCCTTATTGTCGGCCACCTTGTCGACAACGGCTACAGGCGGCTCTGCCAAGATGCTTATCGAAGGATAGATGATTTCGAATTTATCCTTGCCCAGCTCATTGACCGACAGATACGCTTCATTCTCCCAAGCCAGCAGAACGTCGCCCAGACCGCGCTCGACGAACGTCGTCGTCGATCCGCGCGCGCCGGAATCGAGAACCGGCACATGCTTGAACAGCTCCGCTACGAAAGCCTTCGCTTTGTCTTCATCTCCGCCGTTCTGTTTGAGGGCATAACCCCAGGCAGCCAAATAGTTCCATCTGGCGCCGCCGCTCGTCTTCGGATTCGGTGTGATAACCTCCACATCATCCTTAATCAGATCATTCCAATCTTTGATGCCTTTGGGATTTCCTTTGCGTACCAAGAGCACGATCGTTGACGTATAAGGCGAGCTGTTGCTCTCGAATTTCTTCTGCCAGTCGGGATTGGTGATCCCTTGGTCCGCTATGGCGTCGATGTCGTAGCCAAGGGCCAGCGTCACCACATCGGCCTTCAGCCCATCGATCACGGCGCGGCTTTGTTTGCCTGACCCGCCGTGAGACTGCTTGATCGTGACGTCTTGATTCTGTTCCTTCTTCCAATAATCGGCGAACAGCTTATTGTAAGCTTCGTAAAGCTCTCGGGTCGGGTCATAGGAGACATTAAGCAGCTCTACGGCCGGTTTCTTTGCTTCCCCGGATGAATGGCCGCCGGTTTCGTTGCCGGATGCTTCGTTCTTCGCTTTGCCTGCATCTTCGCCCGCGTCTGCTTTGCCATTGTTATTGGCGCTGCCGCAGCCTGAAAGGACGATTGCGAACACGACGAGGACCAGAAATGAACGGAATGAGAACATGGATTTCGCTGTCATATGTGACATATAAAAAGCTCCCCTCATCACTTGAAACAGATCGATGAATCAATCGTTCACTCCGGTGGTCCGGTCGAAACCATTATTATTCCTACCTGTTTAGTATGTTATGGATGAATAATAGCAGTGGACTAGCATCGATGTCAACCAATTTTTTTAAATTTTCTAATTAGGGGTATAAGTTCCGCTTATATATGTTCGGGCTGCCTATTCACCACATGCCACATGCCACACGCCACACACCGCTCACCTCCCCCGTACGATGTACAACGTCCTCCCTCTGCATTACAACGGCAAAAAGCCCCTTTCCCGTCAGCAAACGGACAAGAAAGGAGCTTCAATTTGTATGATTCCACGCTTACATTACACGCCGCGTTTATTATGGCCGGTAACGAGAACGGTATCCACGTAAGGCCGTACCCGGTCCATCAGACGCTGGCCCTTATGCAGCTCATCGCCCTCCCGGTTCGTAAAGCTGAAGTGGCGTTCGAGCATATCCAGATCATAGTTAGATGTATAAAAGGTCGGCTTCCGGTTCATCCGGTAGTTCAGGATCGCACCCATCACATGATCCCTCGCCCAAGGATTCAAATTCTCCGCCCCGATATCGTCAAAGATGAGCAGGTCCGTCTCCTTCATCAGATCGACCGTTTCCTTCAGCTTCCCAGGCTCATGCATGAGCATCTTCAAATCCTCGACAAAATCCGGCATGTAGACGATCGCTCCCGTATAGCCGGCTTTCGCCAGCTCGTAGAGCATATAGCACATGAGAAACGTCTTGCCTGTGCCGAACGAACCGGCCAGATACAGCCCTCTGCGCTGCAGTCCGCTCTCCTTGGTCTTGTCGATGTATTGAAATACCTGCATGACCGCCTTGCTCCGCTTCAAATCACTCGTTAAGATTTCGTCCGCCGAATACCCTTGGGACAATGCTGTCTCGTCTACATAGAAGCTTCTCACCCGGCTGCGGATTTGTTCTTCGTTCTGTCTGGTCCGCAGCTTGTTGCACATGACTTTGCGGTCATTGAGCTGAACCGTTTCCCCGACGGTTTCACAAGATAATAACGTATAATGGCCTTCGAAATCGTTCGGACAACGATCGAGTCCCGGGCAATCGGAACAGCTGCGCTGCTCCTTCACATATTGATACACGCGGTTCAGATTCAGCCGGATCGTCTCCCGGTCAAGCTCCGGATGCTCGGCGCGAAGGCGCTCCACGAGCGGATCCCCGAGCAGCTCTCCCAACAGACGATCCGCCTCTTGAAGGGCATTCTTGCCTGTCGGCCATTGTTTGATAATTGCGCCAAGAGATTCCATCGCCATATCCGTCATCACCTCCGATTACTTATTGCCGTCCAGCTTGCGCGCAAGCCGGCGCATTTCTTCCAGCTCTTCCTGCGATACGGCCAGCTCTCCGGCCTCCTGCACGATAGCCATGGCCGGTTTACGGCCGCGCGTCCGTCCGGAAGCAGCGCCTCGCGCTCCTCCGGAAGCCTTTCCTCCCGCAGCTCCGCCAGCCTGCCTCAACTCCCGGTCCTTCTCCATGCGAACCTGATCCCGGACATAACGCACCGCTTTCTCGAACGAGTCGATCCGCTTCACTAGCATATTAGAAGCAACTGCATCTATGTACGTCTTCGTCACCCGCTGCGCATCGTTCATGCCGAGCACATAGTGAATGAGCACATTAATGACTGATCCCGTAAGCCGATAATTCAAATCGATCACTTCGAACACTCGTATAATCCATTCCGGAACGGCACCCGGGAAGAACCTGGTGACAAACCTCGTATGCGGCTCGTTGCGCATCAGCATATTATACTGATGAATATCGCAGCGCCCGGCCAGCTGTGCCGGCACCTCCATATAGAACTCTTCCTGAACGGCCACTTCCTCCAGCGGCTCGTCGCCCGTGTCGCCTTGCTCGCCTGCGCTAGCCGCCTCCATCCGCCCCTGCATGCGCAGCCGGTCCTCGTCGCGCTTGCGGTCTTGACGGTACATCTGGCTCGCGCGAAGCTGCAGCTCGTCCATCATCAGCTCGCCCCGGGTACTGAACACATCGTCCTCGTCCAGCAGCCTGCATAAATCGACAACGGTCAGGCTGTATTTATAAGCGACGAAATTGAGCTGAGCCATTTGTTCCTCATCGCCGCGCAGCCGCTCGACATATTTGCGGTTCGCCGAGTTCCGCGGGAAGCGGCTGATGATTTCTCCGTACTGGATGCCTGCCGTCTCCAGCTGCGGCTTCGCGGCCGGGCTGCGGGTCGGCGCAACCTCGGACAACGCCTGCTCCAGCTCCACATCGACCGTCTGCGCATTCAACTTGAACAGCTCATAGAACGGAACCGTTATGTTGTCGCGCGCAAGCTCCGCCCCCGCCAGCTCATCCGCTTCCTTCTCGTAGAATGATTCCCGGAGCGAAATGACCGCGTATTTGCCAACCTTATCCCGAAGCAGCAGCATAAGATGAGGATTGCGGAAAAACTCATCCGGCGAGAGCGGCTTAATGAGTTCATATTCATAGACATAATCGTCGCTGTCGGGAACGCCCAGACGGGATGTCTGCAGCAGACCGACGGCCTCCAGGCGCGATGCCTGTTCGACAAATTCTTGTCGTCCCCGCTCATGCATGTCCAGCCCCGATCCGAGGAACAGCTTCCGCTGCGGCTCAAGCGGCGAATAGCCTACTCTATCATCAGGCACCAGCTGATAGAACAGCTGATACAATCCAGTTGCAAACGCACCGATCATCGGCTGATAGATCAGCCCGATCATCTTTCGGTCTACAGCGCTTAAGGAGAAGTCACGGTAGCTGTAGTACCGGTGATGCTCCGTAAATTGATGCATATTACCGATTCGCATCGTGCAATCGTCTCCATCCGCCTTATACTTTCTACTATTCTAACATACTTTCAAGCACGTCGAAAAAAAGAAAATTCCCCCGATCCGAGGGAATTCGCTTCTCATAAGAATGCCGCGCTTCACGCGCAGAATCAAGGGCTAAATAATGGGATGGGGATATTCCCCGCCGGGCTCGATCCCCTGCTCCGCCAGCTCCTGGAGCAACGCACTCCGCTCCTCGTACGTATCGGCCAGACTCGGCTCCTCCTGCTTATCCAGCCATTGGCGGATAACTGCGGCTGTCTTGGCCGGCTGCTTCATGAGCAGCTGCCGCTGAGCCCTCAGCACGCAATAAATTTCGGCATTCGGCAGCCGCTTATACAAATTCTGAGCGTAATCGCGTCCCGCCTGGTCGCCGCTTCCGTACAAGATGAGCATCTGCTGCCTGATTTGCGGCAGCTGCCGCTGAAGCGTGCCGTTCAAGCAAGCGGCCACATATTCCTTCCATCGCATCGCGTCGCCCAGCTTCGCTTCTTCATTCAAGGCATGGAATGCCGTCCGGTTATCCGCTTCGCTCCAGGCCGCTTGGAACGCCACCGCGCTTTTGGCCTGCAGCACGCTGGACACGTAAGCCGCCTGCAATTTCGACCTGTTTACAATATCGGTATACGCTGCCGTTCCGGATACGATAATGCCGCCTCGGAAGCGATCCGGATACGAAATCAAGGCGGTTAACGCCGGGAATGAACCGGCCCCGTATGAGCATACGTACGCCTCGCGCACCTCGCATTTATCAAGCAGGCGTCTCATATCCTCGGCTATCAATGGAAGCGCAAGCGGCGCATTCCCCGGCTCGGAGCGCCCGTGGCCGCGCATATCCATCGTAATGATTCGATGGGAGCCGGACAGCTCCGTTCTGATATAAGTAAATAAACGGCTGCTTAGACATGGAGGATGAACGCATAGAATGGGTACGCCGGAGCCTTCTTCGTGAAAATGGAGGGATACGTCTGAAAGGCGAAAAAAGGGCATGCTACCACACCTCGGATCTCTTGCCCGTCCTGCATTGGCTGCTTGGAAGGGAAAAATTTTTCCTTAGTATGACCATGCCCTTGCGGTTTTCATGTTAGAACATTTTGTATCCGCCGCGACGCAGCGCACGGATCGCAGCACCGCTTATATACGCCCCAATAACAGCGCCGATTCCCGGAATGATGTCCACGAACGTAAACGCCGTGAAATTGGCCGTGAAGGACTTATCATGATCCCAGGTCTGCCAGATGAACAGAGGCAGCAGGACGATGAATAATAAATAAATCGGAAACCATGTGGTTTTGAGCAGCATGTTGAGAATAAACCCGATTCCGAACATCATGACAAGAAATAATACGGTCGCAATTGCAAGCTGCAATATATCGACATCTGCATTCATGACACATCGTTCCCCTTTCGCTACGATTAGTTTAGTAGATGATACTTAGGAAGTCAATTTCATTCGTCGACTTGTCACAAGACCGTCATTTGCTCTTCCTTGCACGGGTACGTTACAATGAATGCGAATATGTATACAAACCGATATTGGGGTGTTACAGACACCTTAAGAGGGAGAGATAACACATGAGTGAAGCAGCACAAACATTAGACGGCTGGTATGCGTTGCATGATTTCCGTTCCATTGACTGGAGCGCATGGAGACAAGCGGACCCTGGCGTCAGAACTGCGGCGTTGGACGAGCTCCAGAGCTTCTTGAAGCAATGGCAGGCGGCCGAGGACGCAAGAACGGGAAGCACGGCTTTCTATGCCATTGTCGGCCAGAAGGCGGACTTCGTTCTCATGCACCTTCGCGAGACGCTTGAAGAGCTAAACGAGCTCGAAACCGCATTTAACAAAACCATATTCGCCGGATTCACGACACCGGCTCATTCTTATGTCAGCGTTGTCGAGCTCAGCAATTATATGACGCCGCCTGGGGTGGATCCGATGCAGAACCCGGATATCATCGCGCGTTTGAAGCCGGCGCTGCCGAAGTGGAACCATATCTGCTTCTATCCGATGAATAAACGCCGCCAGGGCAATGACAACTGGTACATGCTCAGCATGGAAGAGCGCCGCAAGCTGATGTACAGCCATGGCATGATCGGCCGCCAGTACGCGGGCAAGGTTAAGCAAATCATTACCGGATCCGTCGGCTTCGACGACTGGGAATGGGGCGTAACGCTGTTTGCCCATGAAGCGCTGCAATTCAAGAAGCTCGTATACGAAATGCGTTTCGATGAAGTAAGTGCGCGCTACGGCGATTTCGGCGACTTCTATGTAGGCAACCTGCTTACGGAAGAGAAGCTGTCCCGGATGCTTCAAATCTAATAGAACAAATAAACCGTCAGGGCCTATTGAGAGGCTCTGACGGTTTATTATTATTACGAATCGAATGAAACCGCCAGCCGCTTCATAGCGGAACGGTTCATTCTGTAATAGCCAGCTCTGATCTAATCGTCGTCATCCTCTTCCATCAGCCTCTTCGCTTCAAGATAGGCCTCGGTCTGACGGTCGCGCTCCCGCCCCTTCTCCTTGAGCCGCTCGATAGCGGGAAGAATGAGAATATCGACTTCCTTCTGCACGGTATAGGACAAGTCGTAACGGTTCTGGGATTCCAGGAACGAGCCGACTTCCATGAGCGCATTGTAACGTTCCAGCTCATCACGGGTCAACAGGCTTCGGACTTGCACGCTGCAGTGTCTCATTAGAGTATCTTTCCTTTACGGACAACGAGTGGAATGCCGCCAATAATATAGAGATACCGGATATCAATGGCTTTCTTAAACCAAGCTGCCTTGCTGCCTGTATACTTCTTGCCGAACACGATCCCGATCGCTTCGCCCTTGCCCAGAGAAGCCACCGTACCTTTGTTCTTGAATTCAAATTGCTTCAGCGGCTGGTTGCGGATTGAAGCGACCAGGTTGTGAGCGCAAACGACGCCCTGCTGCATTGCAATTTGAGCGGTTGGCGGATATGGACGCCCTTCCGGATTAAACACGAGCGAATTATCCCCAACGACGTAGATATTCTCATGATTCGGAACGCGAAGACACTCGTCGATCTTCACGCGCCCGCGCATCGTCTCGATGCCTGCTTCCTCGATCAGACGGTTGCCGCGTACGCCTGCCGCCCATATAACGGTAGCCGCCCGGATTTCTTCGCCTTCGCCGACAATGACGCCATCCGGCGTGCATTCCTTGATGGCGGTACCGATGCGGAATATAACGCCTTTCTTGGTCAGCACCTGCATGCCGTATTCCACAAGTTCCGGGTCAAAGCCTGGCAGCGCGGTAGGAGCCGCTTCAATATTATAGAGCTTAACCAACTGCGGATCGACATCGAACTGCTTGCACAGCTCCGGTATGCGATCGGCCAGCTCGCCTACGAACTCGATGCCGGTAAAGCCGGCTCCGCCGACGACAAACGTGAGATAATCCGTGCGATGCGGCTCGCGCTTGTAGCGGGCAAATTGGTATTCAATATGTTCACGGATCAATCGGACGGAATTTAAGCTGCGAATATTCATGGCGTATTCAAGCATGCCCGGTATACCGAAAGTTTCTGGCTCCCCGCCTACGCCGATAACCAGGTAATCATAGGACAAGGTGCCGTCCTCGAGAATGACCTTCTTATCCTGCGTTCGAATTTGAACCACGGTCGACTTGACGAAATCGATTTTGAATTCGTCAATAAGCTTGGAGATGCTGACTCGCGCATTCTCGGCACGGTCCGTTCCGGCTGCAGGCATGTGCAAATGAGTTGTAATGTAATGATAGTCATGCTTGTTAACAAGCGTTACATCAGCCTCATTGTAATTCAATTCTTTCTGGAGGCGAAGCGCCGTCAATATGCCACCGTAACCAGCCCCGAGAATGACGATTTTCGGTATGTTACTCATCGCAGAATCCCATCCATTCCTGTTCCCTTTAACTTTGTGAAAAATTACACAATCGAAGTTAAAGAAGTTAACATTTCTTTTTCTGTAATGTTCGAAAACACGAGTCTTGCTCCATCTTGCGCATTGTAGACAATCTCGCTTTTAATACCTCACATGATACAAACTTTTTCATTAAAGTTCAAGGGTTAAAGTATACGAAAAACTTTAGAATAACATACAATTTTCATTTCCATCCAGCTTGTCGAAAAGCTATAATGAACTCTGTGGATCGATAAAATGGAGGTGCCACCATGTCTAACTCTGAAGCAACAGAATCCATCGTTGATATTGTCATTATCGGCGGCGGCCCAACCGGAATGTTCGCCGCTTTCTACGGAGGAATGAGGCAAGCTACCGTTAAAATAATAGAGAGTATGCCGCAGCTTGGAGGACAGCTTGCAGCGCTCTATCCGGAGAAATACATTTACGATGTAGCCGGCTTCCCGAAAGTGACCGCTCAAGAACTGGTCGATCAGCTTAAGCAGCAGATGAACCACTTCAAGCCTGAAGTATACCTTGAAGAAAAAGTTCAGGAAGTTAAAAAGCTGGACGAGCGCTTGTTCATGGTCAAGACAGACAAAGCAACCCATTATGCGAAGGCCGTCATTATTACGGCAGGCGTCGGTGCCTTCGAGCCTCGACGGCTGGAGCTGCCCGAAGCGGCCAAGTTCGAGAAGAAGAACCTGCATTATTTCGTAAGCGATCTGCAGCAGTTCAAGAATCAGCATGTTCTGATCAACGGCGGCGGAGATTCCGCAGTCGATTGGGCGCTCATGCTTGAGCCGATCGCGGCCAGCGTTACGCTCATTCACCGCCGCGACAAATTCCGCGCCCATGAGCATAGCGTTGAGAATTTGATGAAATCCAAGGTAAACGTGATGACACCGTATGAAATTACAGGGCTGCACGGTACGGATCGCATCGAGCGTCTGACGCTGCAGAACATCACCACCAAAGAAACGAAAGAGCTGCAAGTCGAATCGGTCATCATCAATTTCGGATTCGTCTCATCGCTTGGTCCGATTTCCGATTGGGGAATCGATATCGAGAAAGGATCGATCCTTGTCGATTCACGGATGGAAACGAGCATCTCCGGTATTTTTGCCGCTGGCGATATTACGACATATCCCGGCAAGCTTAAGCTGATAGCCGTCGGCTTCGGAGAAGCGCCTACCGCCATCAATAACGCCAAAGTTTACTTTGATCCCGATGCAAGGCTGTCGCCGGGACACAGCAGCAATATGAAATTGTAGATCATCTGATTGATCCATAAAATGAGGGTATCCTATTCAATACCGACGGTTGACGAGACCATGCGGATCGAGGAGGATACCCTTTATGTTATGTCCCATATGCAATGGATTGGAGCAGCTAGACGCACGGTGTCCGGTCTGTGCAAGTTATATGGACAATTGCGGATTACCAGCCGATTATACTGCTCCGTATGCGCCTTATCAGCCGATTGATGAAGCCTCTTCCAATTTCATGGAAACGGTTATTGTCGATCAAAAGTGCCAGCATGTTGTATATTGTCCGCGATGTGATCATGTTTGCGAGGTGTCGATCCAGAAATGGCGCGAGGGCGGGGCTTGAACCGCTCCTTCACGGTTCTTATGCGGTGATGCGATAGTGATCCGGGTTGATCTGCCTGCGTTTTATTTCAGCGGCGAGCAGTTTGATGAATTCGGATTCCAAGCTTAACTGGATCGCCGCATGATAAGCATCTATCAGCAGCTCGTCAGACAGAATCTCCATGTTCCACACTCCTTTCCTGTATCTTCCATGTTTATCTTAGCATCTCGAAAATGGCGGAACAAGCGTTCCGATTATCCACAGATTACTGTGGACAGCATGTGAGTATGTTGTGGGTAAACGTCGAAAAAACAGGAATATCAACGAGGATAGTGTGAATAATGTTATGCACAACGCCATTTCGAAACGTTCCAATAAAAAACTTTGATGGTAATCTATGAACCTATCAACCAAATATATTAAATGCCATTAACGGCAGCAATCTACTTATTGCGGTCTCGTATTGACTTCAAATATCCACAGCTTGCCGCTTTTATCGATACCGAAATCGAAGCCAAGCTGGCCGATTCCGGGAAACCGGCTTTCCAGCACCTGTGTGGAGATCCTTGTCAGCTCCCGCATCTGCCGTTTCTTGCCAGCGACAGCCGAAGCCGAAACCGAGCGGCGTATGCCATCGGAGCCCAATAATTGCGTGCCGCCCCGGCACAGATTGGTCACGAACAAGCCGGGACGGGCCAATCGTCCGACAATGGCGCGTATCGTCCATACTCCGTTCTCCTTCACGTATTTAACGCGGTAATCAATCGGACGCCCGTCGATCGTTGCCAGACGAATGCCTTTCTGAATCAGATATCTGCGCCCCTTGCGCATCTTGTCCAACGATGCGAATAACCCTTCGAAGCTGGCAAATCGCTTGATCTGGGAATAGTACGTATACGAGTATCCACCTTGATCTTCCATCACTTTAATGACCCCGTGCCCGCCTGCGCCCTTAACCGGTTTAATGACCACCATACCATGCGCTGCCATCATACTTCGCAAATTCTGCGATGAGAACAATCGCGTCGGCGGAATATGAGGCGCAATTCGCGGATGAGACAGTAACGCTTCCGTCTTCGCCCACTTGCTTGCCAGCTGCCTTCCCTGTATTTCAACCATCCTGCTCTCTCCCTTCGATCTGCTTTCTCATAGATAACGTATGCCAGAGAGATAAGTGTCTCTTGGATGATTGTCCTCTATCCTCTCAAAAACAATCATACGCCTTGCATCTGCTAGGTTTATTTAATGATGATAGGCAAGCAGGGACGAACGGTCAAAAACATAGAATAAATAGGCGGCTTCATGAAACGTAAAAAAAAGACTCCCGTCAGGGAGCCTCTCTTATATCCTTATCCGATTCATTCCCTTATGAACTGTAAAGCTGCCGGCTGCTTCACTTTTGTCTTGCTCCGCCATCTCTTACGTATAATCGACAAGATTCTTGAGCTGACCATCCACGTTCTCGCTGCTTATGCCTCCGTGGTAACAAATAACCGATTCAATGTCATAATCCAGAAACTTCTTCAGCGAACGCAGGGCGGTATCCATATCCAATGTGTTTCGTTGAACAGGACCTCTTAAATTACCGTCCGCGCTTATCATAGCGTCGCCGGCAACAAGAATCCGGCTTTGTTTCAGATAGAGACTGATGTGGCCCGGAGTATGCCCGGGAGTGAAGATAACCTGAATTCCTCCGCAATACGGAAGCTCTTGGCCGTCCTGCAGCGTATGGTCTATATGAGCCTTAGGCGGATTCGCATACAAAATTCTGGATCCTTCCGGAAGCGACTCCCACGCCTCTTTACTCATACGGCCCGGATCCGTCTTGATAAGAGGCATGCTCCCTTCGATATAAGGCTTGTCCAGCTCATGGGCATATACGTCAATATGATGATTCGATTCCTTCAGCAGCTCCGGCAGGCTTCCGATATGGTCGATGTCCTGGTGAGTCAGAATCACGGCCTTTAATCGATTCAAGGGAACCCCAGCCTCACTCATGGCAATGCGCAAAGGTTCCAATAGTCCCGGCACACCCGTATCGATTAATATGGCGGCTTCATCATCCCAAATGAGAGTGGGATTCAATACGAAGCCCTGTACATGGATTTCAAGCATTGCGACGCCATCTGATATTCTCAAAGATTGATCCTCCTTCGATGAAGGTATGATTTGGTTTGCATCCTATTAATAGCACATCTCATCAGAAGGAATCAATAATAAAATATTATATTATATCACATAAATTATTATTTGTCAATATGAATGAATCGAACATTCCTTGAACTTATCCCCGCGCGACTTGCACCGATTCGCCTGATGTAGGTCGGCTCGACCTAATCAAATGAATTCAAATTACAACAGCCGGGGATTCCAGTATACTGTCTACACCGCCGCTTTAAGCATCCGTCTCATGTAAGCCATATAAGCAACGACGAAGTAAATGCTCTGCATGACGATGTAGATGGCGATTACTACGCCGGCATATACCCAAGTGCTCATATTGAGCAGATTGCCGAGCGCCTTCATCGCGAAGAACGTATGGAGAATGCCCAGACCCAACGGGACAAAGAAGATCATTCCGACTTGCGAAGCCACGATCCGCTTCATCTCGCCCGCGGTCATCCCAATCCGCGTCAGCGACCGGAACTGCGCCTCGTCGTCCTTCATTTCGGTAAACAGCTTGAAGTAAAGCATGCTGCCGGAAGCAATGAAGAACAACAGGCTGACGAACAGGCCGACGAAGAGCGTCAATGCCGACGTTTGCTGCAAATCCAAATACTGCTCGACACGGAACGTATTCACCTGAAGCTTCGTCTCGTCGGTCAAGGACATCGCGTTCTCGATCTTCTTCACCGTCGGCAGCGCTGTCGTCCAGTCCGCGATTTCGAACCCGTACATGACGTACTGCTTGCTTTCCGGCGTTTCCTGGCGGATCTGTGCGAAGCGGTCGTCATCTACCACGAGCAGGAACGTGAACGGACCTGCGGGCAGCATAACGGCGCCGAACCTGGTTTCCCCTAACGGATAAACGGTTGACTTGCCATTGACCTTCACTTTAATCGAGTCGCCCGCATATAACGGATTTTCACGCATTTCCTCGTAAGGATTGACGATGACGGCCGATCCGGCGCTAAGCGACAGCGGTTTATAACCCTTTACCTCGGCGGCGTGATTATAATCGGCTTGCGATACTATCGCGGCCTGCATGTCGCTTCTGCCTCTTGACCATTTTCCGCCTTCGGCAGGCTCCATCAGCTCGGTAGGAATACCGACTGTCCGCAGCTCGTATGACAATGACCGGTTGTCTGCTTCGATGATCGAACGAACCTTGGCCGGATCGATAATCTCCTGCTTGTTAAGGCCTTTCTCGTAGTATGCGATCGTCTGCGGATAATGCGTCGTAAGCTGTTCTTTACTGCCCTGCTGAAACACATAGAACGTCCCGGAAGCCGTTAACACGACAGCGCTCAGCAACGATACCATGAACAAAATCCGGGCATTGTCTTTCACCTTGAAAGCCATCTGCGAGAACGTAATCAGCCGGGTTCGCTTGAAATAAAACGGCTTGTTCTTCTGCACCAGACGAAGCAGTCCAATACTGCTCTGCGTGAAAAGAAAATATGAGCCCAGCGTCACTAAGCCGAGAATCGGCAGCGCAAAAACAAGAAATGTGGACATATTCATCATCCAAGCGAGCGCATAGCCGCCCCCAAGACTGACAACGGCCAGCAGCGACAGCCACGGCGAAGAGGCCGGAACCTTCTTGGGCTTGTTCGCTTCCTTCAGCAGATCGATAATTTCCGATCGGCCGACGCGAATGCTGGTGAGAACCGATAGAAAGAGGTATAAAGCAAAGTAACCAATCGCCGTGATGAGCAGCGCCTTGAGCGGCACCGCAAACCGGATCGGATTGTTCACGTCCAGCAGCAGCGCAAGCGCCATGAAGAACAGCTTGCTGAACAGAATGCCTATGCCAATGCCGACGCCAATCGCCAGCAGGGCAATAATGGCGCTCTCCATCACGATCATTCGTCTTAGTTGAAAGCGCGTCATCCCGAATAAGGTGAAGAGGCCGAACTCCTTCTTGCGCGTCTTCAGAAATGCGGAGTTCGCATAGAGCACGAAGAAGAACGAGAAGATAACGACGATATACTGGCATGCTTCCATTCCTCTGCGCACCCCGGCCGCCGCTTTGATATGGCCGTTGATCACATCGGGATGATAAATAAACGATCCGTACACGTAGAAGACGAAGACGGAGAACACGCTGCTTAAGAAGAAGGCGCTGTACGCCCGCCAGTTGCCCTTGATGCCGCTAAGCGCGAGAGAACGGAATGTCATCGAAGTTCCCTCCCAATACGCTGAGCGCGTCCAGTATTTGCTGGAAGAACAGCTGGCGGCTTGCGCCCTTGCGGATTTCCGAGAAGAACCGGCCGTCTTTAATGAAGATGATCCGATTGCAATAGCTGGCTGCGAACGGATCGTGAGTGACCATCGCAATCGTGGCGCCCATCGTCTCATTCAATTTCTTCAGCGACTCCATCACGTCCTTGGCCGCCTTCGAATCGAGATTCCCTGTCAGCTCGTCCGCAAGCAGAATGGATGGCTTGTGAATCATGGCCCGGGCGATGGCCGCGCGCTGCTTCTGACCACCGGATACCTCGTAGGTCCGTTTGTCCAGAATGGCCGTAATACCGAGAAGCTCCGCATAGGGATATAAGCTTTCCTCGATCCGCTTGACCGGCACGCCCTCCAGCACGAGCGGAAGGACGATATTCTCCTTTATCGACAGCGTATCGAGCAGATTAAAATCCTGAAACACGAAGCCAAGCTGTCTGCGCCGGAACAGCGCAAGCTGCTTCTCCTTCAAGCTGGACGGCTGCGTGCCGTTGATCTCGATCTTGCCCGAGGTCGGCTTGTCGATCGTGGCCAGCAGATTGAGCAGCGTCGTCTTCCCGCTTCCCGAAGGCCCCATAATGCCGACGAATTCGCCGGCTTCAACCTCCAGATGAATATCGATCAATGCCTTATGGGTCACATTGCCTTTGCTGCTGTACGTTTTGCACAGCGCTTCTGTTCTAAGTACGTTCATGTGCTCCTCCTAATTGTTTATATGAAAAGTAATCCGGATATCGTAAGCGAGAACTTTACGATACTCAGTATAAACCGGAGGAAGCACCGAACCTCATCGATTTACCTTTCAATGCCGATGACGAACCTTACAATCCTGTCACACTTCGGTCCCGCTTGAAAGAATTATTGAAACTTGTGCAGAACTTGCATCTGAAAAGAAACCGTGAACGTCGTACCGCTGCCGGGAACCGACGTTACCGACAGCCGATGCCCGAGCTTCGCGCAAACCTGCTTGGCCAAATAGAGGCCCATACCGGTCGATTCCTCGACAAGCCTGCCGTTATGGCCGGTATAGAACGGATCGAAGATCCGGGGCAGCTCGTGCGCCGCGATGCCGATTCCTTCATCGGTTACGCGCAGCGAGACGCCGCCGTCATCTGTCCGGTCGATTTGCAGCAGCAGTTTCTTCGTGCCGGGCTTAAGCTTACTGTACTTCACCGCATTGCCGACCAGCTGATGTACGACGAAGGCGATCCACTTCTCGTCTGTCTCCACATCCGCCTCTCCAATAATTTGCGGAAAGATAGAATGCTTGATGCAGAGTCTCTTATACGTATTCGTGACCTGTCGAACCAGTTCGTGCAGCGAAACGCGGCGAATATGCACATCCATCTCGAATTTATCCAGCCGCGCCGTGCTGAGCATCATATCGAGTCCCCGGGTGAGCCGCTCCGTCTCTTCACGTATACTGCCCAGTCCGGTCTGCGTATCGCCCGCGCCCTCCATCTGACCGGCCTGCTGCACGATCAAATCAATAACGGCGACGGGGGTCTTCATCTGATGAACCCATTGATGGATAAAGTGATTGTGCATCTCCTGTTGGCGCCGGTAAACGCCCAGCTGCTCCATATAGGCTTCATACTGAGTCCGGAGCAGCCGCTGAACGGCGATCTGATCCGTCGTAACCCCAGACCTGACACGCAGGGCCGCATCCAGCAAGGACGCCTGCCGCTTGGCTTCTTCTAACTGGCGGTAATAGGCGCGCTGTCGCAAATAGTCATATGCGAGCCACAGGGATAAACAGAAGAAAGCCAGCACGCCCGCATATACGGCCGTTGCCGGCTCAACGTCTCCCGGGTTGCGCAGCGCGCCGAGAATAAGAGCTGTATCCGATAATAGCAGCGCGGCCGTGAAGGCCGCGATATAGCTGAGACTGTCTTGGATATAGCGAAGCGGTCTGACCGCTGTTTCCGGTTTATCCGTGCCCGGAGCGGCGTCCGTTTTGTTGTTGTCATGATTCATTCAAACGCCTCCCAATCTTATCCTTCGCCCGTAACGAATTTATATCCTTGACCGCGGACGGTCTCGATACTACCCGGAAGGCCGAGCTCCTCCAGCTTCTTGCGGAGCCTCGTGACATTGACCGTCAGCGTGTTGTCGTCGACAAACTGAACGTCGTCCCACAACGTCTCCAGCAGCTGCTCGCGCGTCACGATTCGTCCCGCATGGCCGATCAAGCATTCAGCCAGCAGGCATTCATTCTTGGTCAGGGCGACGGTAACGCCCTGACGATCCAGCTCGCTTCGGCTAAGATCCAGCTTAAGCCCGTCCGCTTCAAGCAGCGCGCCCGTATTGTGCCCGGCGGCATACTCGCCGTACGCCCGGCGGAGGAGCCCCTTGATTTTGGCAACCAGCAGATCGAGCGGAATCGGCTTCGTAATATAATCGTCTCCTCCGTTCTCAATCGCCATCACCTGATCCATCTCGCCGGAACGCGCGGAGACGAACAGAATCGGCGCGCTTGTAACGGTCCGGAACTGCCGGCACCAGTAATAACCGTCAAAATGGGGCAGGTGGATGTCCAGCAGGATGAGATGGGGTTTAACCTCCACGGCCTCCTTCTTCAAGTCATGAAGGCGGATCGCCCGAACGGCTTCGAAGCCGTATTTATCCAGCGACTGCTTAAGCAGCAAGCCGATTTTGTCATCATCTTCAACAATCATGATCCGATACATCGTTCAACCACCTATTTTCCAACTTAACTTCTATACAATTACGCTATTATTCATTCCTGACATGCGGCTAAACTTCCTTCGCTTCGGGTTCTATTGTACCCGAATTAATTTTTGAATCGCAATGCCCGAAGGACGGCGAATCGCTTCTGGATAGTTGATAACCTTCATTTCAGTCCTTCATTTCCCTCCTGCGGTTCACTATAATGAGAGTGACATTCCAATATGAAGGAGAGATGTTGGCATGAAGTACCGCAAGCTTGGCAAGAACGGTCCCGAAATATCTGTAATTGGCTTCGGCTCTTGGGCGATTGGCGGAAGCGGATGGGCAAGCGCATGGGGAGAGCAGGACGACGATCAGTCCTTCGAAAGCGTGCGCGCGGCGCTGGATGCCGGAGTTACCTTCTATGATACGGCGGCTGTCTACGGACTGGGCCATTCGGAAGCGATGATCGGCAAGGCGCTTGGCGGCGATCGCCATAACGTCATTTTGGCGACCAAATGCGGGCTCGTCTGGGACGAATCGAAAGCGATTTCCCGAAGCGGGACCTATGACTCCGTCATACGTGAAGCGGAGGCTTCCCTCCGCCGGCTCGGAACCGACTATATCGACTTGTACCAAATGCACTGGCCGGCCGAAGACGCACCCGCGGAAGAGACTATGCGCGCCATGGACAAGCTCGTACAGGACGGGAAAGTCAGATATGTCGGCGTCAGCAATTACAATGTCGAGCAGCTTGAGAAATCGCTTACTGTCCGGCATGTAGACTCCCTTCAACCCCCTTATTCGATTCTGAGGCCGGCCATCGAAGAGCAGGTGCTGCCGTTCTGTCTCAAGAACGGGATTGGCGTCGTCGCATACAGCCCGCTCACATCGGGGCTGCTCTCGGGCAATTATACCTATGACACGAAATTCACCGAGGACGATTGGCGTTCACGGAATAAAGCGCATACCGGGGAAGGCCTGCGCAAGAACGTCGATAAAGTCGAGAAGCTGAAGCAAATTGCGGCGCGTCACGGCCTGACCATGCCGCAGCTGGCGGTTGCTTATGTGCTTGCGCATCCGGCGCTGGCGAGCGCGATAGTCGGCGTTCGGAAGCCAAGCCATATTACGGGCGTGCTCCCCGCAGCCGACGTCTCGCTCGACGAAGTCACCCTGGCCGAAATTCGCGCCATTGCTGCGGAATAACCGCCAATAACTGGGATGGTTGCTGCAAAGCCCAACGTGTTTTTATCCTTCGCACCGCGCGCAGTTCCCTGCGCGGTGTTTTCGTTGCATGTCGGGGGGCGGTCGACCACAACCCCTAACGCAAAGAGGCTGGACAGGTTTGTATTACCTGTTCAGCCTCTTTCAGTGTATGATTGCGCGATCTAAATAGGCTTTCTAAATCGATCCTTACCTGAATTAATCGGCAATCGAATATTTGGCCCGGGCAAGGCGGGTCGCTTCTACCATGTGCCGCAAGGAGGTCTCGGTTTCCTCGCGTCCGCGCGTCTTCAACCCGCAGTCCGGGTTAATCCAGAACAAGGCGGGATTCAACACCTGGAGCGCGCGATCGATCATGTCGGACATTTCCTCGACCGGCGGAACACGCGGACTATGAATATCATAAACGCCGAGCCCAATCCCCAGATCGTAGGTATTCTCCTCGAAGCTGTGAATCATCTCGCCATGGCTTCGCGACGTCTCGATCGAGATGACATCCGCGTCCAGCTCCTTGATGGCGTCAATCATATCGTGGAATTCGCAGTAGCACATATGGGTGTGGATCTGCGTCGAATCCGCTACGGTGCAGGTCGCCAGCTTGAATGCTTTAACCGCCCAATCCAGGTAGGATTCATGCTCTTCTTCCTTGAGAGGCAAGCCTTCGCGCAGGGCAGGCTCGTCGACTTGAATCATGCCGATGCCCGCCTTCTCCAGCGCCTCCACCTCCAGCCGAAGCGCATAGGCGATCTGATAGGCAACCTGCTCGCGTGTTATGTCCTCACGGACGAACGACCAGTTCAGAATCGTGATCGGACCGGTCAGCATGCCCTTGACCGGTTTGTCCGTCAGCGATTGCGCATAGACCGTCTCTTCAACCGTCATCGGACTAGTAAAGGCGACGTCGCCATATATAATAGGAGGCTTCACGCAGCGGGAACCATAGGATTGAACCCAGCCGTTCCGGGTAAAGGCGAAGCCGGCCAGCTTCTCTCCAAAATATTCGACCATGTCCGTACGCTCGAACTCTCCGTGCACCAGCACGTCAAGGCCGATTTCTGCCTGCAGCTCGATCCAGATCCCGATCTGCTCCTTGATATAGTCGCTGTAGCGTTCGGCGCTCCAGTCGCCCTTGCGCCAATTTTGACGCGCCTGGCGTACCTCTGCCGATTGCGGGAAGCTCCCGATCGTCGTCGTCGGCAATAAAGGAAGCTGCCACTTCTGCAGCTGAATGCTGTGGCGTTCCTTAAAGCTGCTAGCGCGTGCTGCAGATTGAGCCGCCATGAGCGATACCGCCTGCTGCACGTCTTCCCGGCTGCGCGCAGGCGATTGCTGGAGCTTCCTTAGCGCCTCCTTCTGCCCGGCAAACGCTGCCGCGGCGGAAGCGCCGCTTGCTGCTGCACCCGCAAGAAGCACGATTTCATCCAGCTTCTCGTCGGCGAAGGCGAGCGCATTGCGCAGCTCGGGGGCAAGCTGCGTCTCCCTCTCGGCGGTTACCGGCACATGCAGCAGGCTGCAGGATGATTGCACGATAATCCGGTCATATCCCACTTTATCCGCAAGCTGACCCATCAGATCCAGCTTCTGCTCCAGGTCGGCGCGCCAGATGCCGCGCCCGTCGATTACGCCGGCGCCCAACAGCTTGCCCGCGGGAAACCCATGCTTTGTCAGCGCAGCCAGATTCCCGTTCCCGCCGTGGACGAAATCCAGACCGATACCGTCGACCGGCAGCTTCACGATCTCCTCGTAGCTGTCGACCGCTTCGAAATACGTTTGAAGCATAATCTTCAGCTTCGGCGCTCCTTCGGCAAGCTTTTCGTAGATCGTCTTCAAACGGATGATATCCTGATCCGACACGGACGTGACGAGAATCGGCTCGTCGATCTGCACCCATTGCACACCTTCCCGCTCCAGCTCCTGCACAACTTGTACATACAGCGGGAGCAGACGCTCGATCCAAGCGTCGATGCCGGCGGCGTCATAGCCTTTGGACAGCTTCAGGAATGTGAGCAGGCCGACCAGTACCGGCTTCCCTTCGATGCCGAGCGCCTCCTTCGCTTCCTTGTAAGCGGCGAGCGGACGATTCTCCGTTAGAGCCGGTGCCGCATCGCTTAGTTCCGGCACGATATAGTGGTAATTCGTATTGAACCACTTCGTCATCTCGCAAGCAGCAGCCCCTTGCGTTCCCCTGGCCATGGCATAATAGACGGACAGCGGCACGCGTCCTCCTTCGTAGGCGAAGCGCTTCGGAACAATCCCGAACATCGCTGCCGTATCCAACATATGATCATAGAAGCTGAAATCGTTGACGGGAATCCAATCGATCCCTTTCAGCTGCTGCTTCTTCAAGTGGCTTAGCCGGATTTCTTGAAGCCGTGCCGTGAACTCAGCCTCCTCCAGCTTGCCCGACCAGAACGTTTCAAGCGCCTTCTTCCATTCCCGGTCCGCTCCGATCCGCGGGTATCCCAAACTGCTGCTTCTCACCATGTAAGATTCGCCTCCATAAATTAGGTCTGTTATTCATACATTCATGCAAAAAAGACATCCTTCCCCTTATGAAGACAAGGGAAAAGATGCCTCTCGTTTACGTACAACGGCGGCTGCCATCTTTAACACCTCCCTATCTCCCGTAGGTACAGCAGTGCTTTCAAGAACAGGCAGGTCTCCTGGCTTCAGAATCAACGTCCGCGCAGCCGCCTTCCCAATTGAAAGCTCAATCAGTGGCTCTAGGCTGCAGACTCCTCTGTTACAGTGGCGGGACCGCGCCGGCATCTCACCGGACTTCCCTATTAAGCGCCGGGGAAAGTTCCCGGAGCACCTGTTCCAAATTATTTTATTGAGCGATGGTTCACATCACTGCATAAGTATACATAATGATTAATATTAATACAACACTATTTTAAAAATCGCTTAATTATATAGGTTGAATCAAAGTAAGGAATAGCGACACAGTGCTTGAAGATTGATTATGGAAAGCGGCAGCGGTTCGTTGGCAGGAAACCGTTATGGCTGCGTATTCATGTATGTTATACAACATTGGACGGGTAAAACGCTGATGAATTGATGATTGTTGTAAAATCTGCAATAATTCTCCCCTGCAGAGCGGTTAACCGATGATTTCGCATCCCCAATGCTGTATAAAGTACAACAATATAGTCATTGAGGCTGTATGACGAGGATAATGTTGCATGCTGTACAATACTTTCTCAGCTACATCGATCGAACTAAGAAAATTTTGCATTCATGGACGGTACCGGCAGTGATCGTAAGACCATTGAAAGACCATTCTGCCCATACGGTTAGCTGTGTTCAAATAATTGAACTTATTTAGCTGTACGGATGTCTTGGACCGACCTGCATACTGGAACTGGTCCAGGTGGACGGCTTCATACGATTGAACGGAAGCTCTGACAACACGCAAAAAAGCCCCGAACGATAGCTGTAATGGCTTCGCTCGGGGCTTGCATCTATACGCGGGGCACGAAGTCCCTCTAATGGATCAGCATTCGCCTTCGGCAGCCGGTTTGCCCGCAGCCGTAGCTGTACGGAACGAAGAACCGCAGCCGCATGTTACGGAAGCATTCGGATTATGCATCGTAAAGCCGCCACCCATGGCGGATTCCTTGAAGTCGATCTCAAGTCCGTTCAAATATTTGAGGCTTTCGTTGTCTACCGCAACGGTAAGCCCGTTAATTTCCATGAATTGATCGTCGGCATTACGCTCGTCGTCAAAACCCATTCCGTATGAAAATCCGCTGCAGCCGCCTTCCTTCACGCTGACGCGAAGAAACATATTCGGCGTACCTTCGGCCTCCAGCATCTCTAGTATTTTCTCGTTCGCTAAATCGGTAACTGTGATCATGTGCATTCCCTCCCGTTTTCGCCGCTTCCGCCTTCAGGGCTCTCTTCAATGAGACAGCCCCTGCCGGAAGTGCGCTAATACCCCTAGTATACTCCTAATCGACAATTGCCTCAAGAGACGGATGTCCGTCCATTATCATGCTCAATTCCGCCTGTGCTCCTTCATCAGACTTTTCTTGTTGCCGCACCGCAGAGAGAAGATTATAATAAGGACAGTTATTGTGATTTGTATCCGCTCGGGGTCAGAAAGTTCTTTTTTTCACAAAGTTTCAGCCTACTTGCCTTCCTTTATCATACCCATCCCCCGTGACACAGGATTTCCATCGCATACCCGACGATTGCGGCTGCTCATGCAACACGTTAGAAGTGCAGCCTTATTCAGCCATGCGCAACATCAATTCCCATTATCCGGACCAATATGTGCCCGGCGGACCAGGAGGAAACTCTCATGAACGTCGTCATACCAACAGAAGACAAACAGATGCAGCTTATTAAGGAGAAAGTCAGCTCCGGTGAGCGGCTTTCGCATGAGGACGGCGTGTTTCTGTACCGTTCCGACGATCTGCTGTCGATCGGCCAGATGGCCAACGAAGCCAATTTGCGCAAGAACGGGCGCAAAGTTTATTTTATCGAGAATATGAGCTTATACTTTACGAACGTCTGCGAAGCGCGCTGCGCGTTTTGCAATTTCCGCAAGGATCAGGGCGACGAAGGCGCCTATACGCTAAGCGGACCGGAGATGATTGAGTATGTGGAACAGCATTTCCATCCGGGCGTACGGGAATTCCATATTGTAGGCGGCCATAATAACCATGTGCCGTTTCAATATTATGTCGATTCGTTAAAATCATTACATGAGCGCTATCCCGATGTAACGCTTAAAGCCTACACGGCTGCCGAGATCGACTTCTTCTCGCGCATCAGCGGTCTCAGCTACCGCGAGGTGCTGCAGGAGCTGATGAAGGCCGGCTTGAAGAGCCTGACAGGCGGTGGAGCCGAAATCCTGTCCGATGAATACCGGCGCAAGATGAAGGTCACCAAGGCAGACGTCTCGCAATATTTGGACGTTCACCGTACCGCGCACAACCTCGGATTGCGTACGCACACGACCATGCTGTACGGCTCGGTCGAGAAGCATGAAGACCGCATCAGCCACATGATGCAAATACGCGAGCTGCAGGACGAAACGAACGGCTTTCTCGTCTTTATTCCGCTTTCCATGCAGCCCATTAGCCCGAAAGCAAGTATCCGCCGCCGTAATTCGGCCTTCGAAGATTTGAAGACGATTGCGATCAGCCGCTTGATGCTTGACAATTTCCAGCATATTAAAGCGTATTTCATCAATATCGGGACGCAGCTGACGCAAGTCTCGCTTACGATGGGCGCCTCCGACGTTCACGGTACGATTGTGAAGGAGCGGATCAGCCATGCAGCCGGAGCGCTTACGCCGGAAGGCATTACACGCGAAGACTTGATTTGGCTGGTGAAAGGCGCGGGCCGCATTCCAGTTGAACGCGACACCTTCTACAATGAAATTAAAGTGTACGAGTAAGAAATTCCGCGCATACTAAACGTATACAAAATAGCGAAGACAGCATGAGGGCATTATTCTTACAAATATAACGCAAGGTTGGGATTTCAATGAAACGCATTATCATTTTAGGCGGCGGCTACGGCGGCTTAACCGTCGCACATGAGCTTCTCGCAGGCGAGCTGCCGGACAACTCGCATATCGTCCTTATTGACCGCATGCCTCACCAAGGGTTAAAAACGGAATATTATGCCCTCGCGGCGGGAACGGTGGCAGATGTTGATCTGCGGATTGCTTTCCCATCGGATCCGCGTCTAATTATGACATATGGCGAAGTCATAGACATTGATTTGAACAACAAACAGGTCATGATGGCCGGTCAAGACCCGCTCTCATACGAATGGCTTATCATTGCCTTGGGCTGTACGGACAAATACCACGGCATCGATGGCGCAGCGCAATATTCGAACAGCATTCAGACGTTCGGCGCTACGCGCAGGACGTATCAGCAGTTGAACGATGTGAAGCCGTATGGCCAAGTTACGATCGTCGGCGGCGGGCTTAGCGGCGTAGAGGTCGCATCCGAGCTGCGCGAAGGACGGCCGGACCTCAACATTCGTATTCTGGACCGCGGACCGTCCATTCTATCCGCATTCCCGAAGAAACTCCAGCATTACGTCTCCGAGTGGTTTCTGGAGCATCATGTGGAGATGCGGGGTCACGTCGCCCTGAGCCGCCTGGAGAAGGGCGTGCTCTACGACAGCAATTCCCCTCAGCCGATCTTAACGGATGCTACGGTTTGGACGGCCGGCATTCAGCCCGTATCGGTTGTCCAACGCATGCAGCAGCCCAAGGATAATATGGGCCGTCTGATCATTAATGAATATCATCAGCTGCCGGAGTACAACAATGTCTACATCGTCGGCGATTGCGCCGCACTCCCCTTCTCGCCGAGTGCGCAAGCTGCCGAGGCGCAAGGCAAGCAGGTAGCCGAAGTATTGCAGGCGTTATGGAATGACAAGAAGCCCCGGATTTCGAAGATCAAGCTGAGGGGCGTTCTCGGCTCGCTCGGCAAGAAAGCAGGGTTTGGATTAATGGGTCGCACGGCTATTATGGGACGGGTGCCACGCGTATTGAAGAGCGGCGTATTGTGGAAATCCAAGCGCCACCTTGGGTAGAAGGCTTCACTTCGGATGCCTAGGGGCGTTTTACGCCCCCTAGCCTTCGATCCGCTCGGCATTGACTTCTTCCATGATGCGGTCATATAGTTCATCGGCAGTGGAAGCCGCAACAATTTCACCATTTACGAGAGCGAACGGAAACAAGTAGCATTCTCCGCAGTTGCCCAAACAGCCGTATTCGATGACTTCGGTCAGGCCTTCCTGCTCGAGCCGCTTCATGATTCGATCGGTATCGTGATGCATATTACTTGCGCAAAATTCTATAATGGGTTTTTGCATCATTCATTCACCTTGTTCCTGCTTTGATATCCATTTTCAATTGTATCGTTTTGTACTATAATAGGGGAGAAAGGAGTTGAGTGCAATGAGCGAAAGCACACAAAATACCATGTATGATGAAGTATTGGACGTTCTGGATAAACTTCGTCCGTTCCTGCAGCGCGACGGCGGCGACGTTGAACTAGTCGACGTTGAAGATGGTATCGTTAAATTGCGTCTTGTAGGTGCTTGCGGCAGCTGTCCAAGTTCGACGATTACGCTTAAAGCGGGTATCGAGCGCGCCCTGCTGGAAGAAGTCGAAGGCGTACAAGAGGTTATGCAAGTATTCTAAGACCGAACGGTCCATTATTCAATAAGAGTCTTGCCGGCATAAGCATTTCATCCGAAATGCGAATCCGGCAAGACTCTTTCTCTGTTTTATGGATCTATCAGGACTGGCTGATTATACTCGTTTTAATCGGATCGAACCCGCCGTTGACATCAACGATGTTGCCGGTCAAATAATCGGATTGCGGCAGACATAGGAAAGTAATGACGCGTGCGATATCTTCACCGCTTCCCGGACGGCCGAGAGGCGATTCCTCATCGCGTTCATGGAGCACTTCAGCGATGGTCCGCTCCTTATTGATGCCGCGAATATCGCCGGGACATATCATATGAACTGTAATCCCGCTGGAAGCTTCTTCGACGGCAAGCGTCTTCGTGAATGAGACGAGGCCCGTCTTCGCGGCCGCGTACACGGCACGATGTGGCCAAGCACGGCCTTCTCCTGCATGGCCGAAGCCGAAGTGAATGATCCGCCCCCACTGGCGTGCTCTCATTCCTCCAAGAAGCATATGGTCGAGCAGCATAACGCCAAGCAAATTGCCATGCAGCAGGCCGACGATTTCCTCTTCGTCGTAGTCCGCGAATACCCGGCGCTCCCGGATAAAAGGGCCCGCGTTGTTGATCAGAATGTCGATACCGCCGGTGGAGGACCACTTCTCCGCTTGTTCGGCGAGTTGCTTGACCTCTCCCTGATGTGCAATATCGGCGCGGATTGCTGTTGCGCGAACGCCCAGCTGGCTGATCACTGCGGCAAGCGAATGAGCCTCTTCCGCACTGTTCACATAGTTAAGAACGATATCGCATCCCATATTCGCCAGCGCTAATGCCGTCATTTTTCCTAAACCTTTGGCACTGCCCGTGACCAATGCCGTTCTGCCCTTCAGCTCCATGGGCATTCCCTCCTCATGTAAACGAACGACGTTCCTTGAGAAGTATAGCATATTACAGTCTTTTCCTCATCCGTCTTTCTGCATATTCGAACGACAAGCGCAAGCTTTCCATGACAAGATCCATTCCCTGCCGCAAGTCCTCCGATTGCGCCTGCAAATTCTCCAGTCTGTAACCGGAGCCGTATGCGGTGTGGCTCTGCATCAGATCATCCTGCATTTCCGAATTCATGTAATGAACCTCGGTGTTCCGGCGTTTGCGCAGCCGGCCCATCGGCTCCTTATAGCGTTCCTTCAGCTCATTCAATGCGAGCATCAGCTCGGGATGCGCATTGCGCTGGCGCATGTTGCGAAGAACGGTAAAGTATGAGAAATGCGCCTTGAACCTCTCGGTCTGCAGCTCCAAAACATCGTTGAGCAGCGTACCCAGCTTGTCCAGAATCGAGAACAGCCGAATAAAGGCATTCTTGTCGAAGTAAACATATCGGTTATAATCGAGCCGCTCCGAGCTTGACATGGCGTCAACCGAGCCGGACGTCACCTTGGCCGCAAACTTCTGGGAAGCATATTGGCTCTGTTCCAGTTCATCAAGAGAAGCCAGCAGCCCTAACGTCCAAATTTCGTACTTGCGCAGCTTATGGCTGGAATCGCTGTCGCGCTCGATTCGTTTATTCAGCATACGGCCGAACCGTTCCATGGCCTGCATCGCGCTTAGCAGCTTGCCCTCCGCTTGACGCGGCTGTTCATCGAAGATCATACGCAGCATCGTCTCTTATGCCCCTCCCTGCGCAGCAAGGTGTCCGTGCTTGGAATTCGTTTAGGATGCCCTGCTTAAGGTTCAATAAGCCTGGTCAGTATTCAATCTTCTGTTTAGCCCCAACTACAGCGTGTTTGGACAGTCAGTTTGATCATCGATCCGAACGATCATCGATTCAACCGGTGTTCCTGCCACTTCCAGGCTCGGATGGCCAAATCGGCGACTACCCCGAAGAAAGCGGAAATAATCAGGTTATGGAGCATATTCGTAAAAATAAACAGCTCTTCATTCGTCAGCGTTGCCGTCAGAAGCGCTCCGCTGAGCACTTGGGCGACAATGAGGGCGAATGCGATGACGCCGGAGCGGCGCAGTGCCGCATTCGTTTGGCAGACGCGGTTGATCAAGATCATCAGCCAGCCTACGACGAGAAACAGAATGAATGCTGCAACCCGGTGTGCAAATACGAAACGGGTTATTCCTTCCCATTCGGGAATAATCTGTCCATTGCAGAGCGGCCATCCCAGACAACCGCCTGCTGCATCGGTATGGCGGATGTAGGCGCCCAAATAAATGACGAAATAACAATATACAATTGTAGCAATCGCCAGCATCAAGACCGATCGCGGCACCGCAGCCGCAGGCTTGTCAAGCGATTCTCCCCGGTTCATCCGTCTTGCCCACAGCCAGAGGAGCAGCGTGAAAGCGAAGGCCATGATGGACAAACCGAAGTGAAGCGCCATTACTGCAGCCGATTGCGGCCACATCACAGCTGCGGCACCCATCAGCGCTTGCAGCACGGTAAAGAAGAGTGCGCCGGACGCATGGACGACTCCCTCGCGGTAACGAAAACGGCGGTACAACAGAATGCTTCCAATGAAGGAAGCGAGAACGAAAAGCCCAACGATACTTGTAACAAGCCGGTGGGAGTATTCAATGAAAGATTCAAGCGTATAGGCAGGAATGAACTTACCGTGACATAGCGGCCAATCGTCGCCACATCCGCGGCCGGACTCTGTATTCGTTACGAGCGCGCCGCCAAGCAGTACAAAGAGCATTCCGAGGCACGTCACAGCAGTGAGCATGCGAAACCGTCTGGATACCATGTGTCATCACCTTACTTCCGCGAAATAATCTACTCAATTATAGCCATAAAGATAGGCAAAAACCATGTTGAAAATGTGAACATGGCGATGTATTTCCGGTGTGTCACACTTCGGACATCCTTTAGTATAGCCCGATTCCGCGCAAAAAAAAGACCGCAGGCTGGCCGGAAGTACGGCCATAGCCTGCGGACATTTAACGAGCGCCTATCCGTTATTTAGCGCTCCATCCACTTGAAGCGCGCGGTCAAGGAATTGTTCGATTTCTTCGCGGGTTTTGCGAAGCTTGCTGACGAAGCGGATCATTTCCTTGCCGCTTCGGAACGCAATGAAGCTTGGAATACCGAGAATGTTCAATTCGCTGCACAAGTCCGGCAGTTCATCCCGGTCGATCTGAAAGAACCGGATTCGTCCATCATACTGCTGCTCGACATCCGGCATGAACGGATCGAGAAAGTGGCAATCCTTGCACCAGGTCGTCTTGAACACGGCGACTGTTAATTCTTCCGAAGCAATGGCTTCGCGGAATGCTTCTTCGGTACGAATACTTACCATCGTGCTGTGCTCCCTCCTAAAAACGAAGCCTCATCGGCTCGTTACAGTTCGCGTTCGATAACGAGCATTTTCTCGTCATCGTAGCTGTCCTCCCAGTATACCTTACCGCCAAGCGCTTTGACAAAGTCGCGTGCCGGCACATAGGTAACGCCGTCCACAACGGTGACGGGGAAGGACCAATTAACGGTTTTGCCGTTAATTGCCGCCTGCTTGCTGCCGCTCTTCAGTTCGATCGTCGTCGAGGTCGCATCGTCGCGAAGCGTGATGCTCTTTCCTTTGTCCGTCGCCTTGATCGTTGCTCCAAGCCGATCCGACGTATCCCGCAGCGGAATGAGCGTAATTCCTGCCGGCGTTATAATCGGCGGGTTGCTGCTGTACTCCGGGTACATATGGATTTGCTGACGCGAAATGTGCATCTGATTGCGCAGTATGTCGTACATTACCGAATTGTTGTCAAACTGCCGCAGCACTTGGTAGCCTTGCATATCGAAAAACTGTTCAACCGTTAAACCGTCTTTGGGAATGACGGCTTCATCCGGCTTGATGTCTCCGTTCACATTAGACTTCTCGGAAGTCGCCTTGATCCAGATGCCTGTAATTGGGGAGAAGGACATTTCTTCATCGCCTTCAACCGCGGAAGGCTTAACGGATACTTCAATTACTGATTTACGAACGTCGAGCTTGCTATCGACGAAGAGGTCCGCCTTGACGAACGTTTCTTCATTAAAGATAGCGTTAACGAAGTCGGCTTCCTCTTTCTCCGCTTGTTCCATCTCTTGCTTCAAATCCGCAATGCCTTGAACGATCTCATTGACGGCTTCGTCGATGGCCTTCGAACGGTCATCTTCTTCAGGTATGGAACCGAAGATGCTCTCCGTGTCGACTCCCGCGGAACCAAGCACGTCTTCTTGGCTTTGAACCAGATCGTATACGGCCGCAATCGTCTTGCGGAGATTTTCTTTGTCGCTTACGAGCGCATCCATATAGGACTTGATCCATGGATAGATTTCCTTGCCGCTCAGTTCTGCCTGAACATGCATCACATTGACATTTTCGCCGCGAACGGTTTCCTGAGCCGGACTTACCTTAATCCGCGCCGGATTCGGCAATTTGTCGATCGCATAGCCGGCCACCGTCTCGATCAGCTGCTGGCCTGCTTTGGCCAGGCTCTCTTCTTGGTCTTGTGTAAGCTCTGGCTGATCCGGTTTCCCGTCGATGGATAATTCTTGATCCACCACTTGTCCGAACAATTCGTTCGACGCCATCAGATTCGCGACTTCAAGCACAATCGGCTTCTTGGCGCCGTCCAGCTCAAGAACGGCGGCTTCCGCGTTCATAGCCAGCTTGAAGCCGATCTGCTTCTTGCCCAGCTCCAGTTTCCCCTTGAAGGAGGCATTCTCCGCATCCTTCACCTTGATGTCATCCAGCGTCAGCTTGATATGGGAAATAAGATCAAATAACGCCTTATCTTCTTCTGACGCCCCCAGCTCCCCTTCATCCATTAGAAGCTTGAACTCGAGGGTCTGGCTTCCTTCGTATGCGCCCACCTTAAGCGTTTGCTTCAGCATTTGGTTCAGATCGACCCCGCCGACAGCTTGACAGCCGGCTGCAATCATCATAACTGCCGCGAGCATGACCGCTAATACCGATTTTCGTTTCATCCATTTGACCATAAAAAAACCCCTCTCCATGGGTAGAAAGACTAATGCCTATTCTACCATGCAGAGGGGGTTATTGGAATATATAAGGAAAATTATAGACTAGCTGCTCCCTGTCCCGCGGCTTCTTGCAATCCGCATGACTGGTCCGAGAAGCTTACGCAGCGGACCCGGGAATTGACGGGCATCCTCCGGCCTTACAACCCGAAGCAGCACGAGCAGCAGGACATATAGGCCTAGCGCTACAATGCCTGTGGCTGCAGCGGAGAGGAAGTACGTCAGCTTGGACGGCAAGCCTTCCAGCAGCTGTCTGACGCCCATATCCACGAGCCAGCCCGTTCCTGCGGATACGATGATGGTGGCCATGTAACCAAGCCAGCGCGACCCGAGAATCGAGTACGGAACCACTTTGCGGATCGCCCGCAGGTTGAGCGAGGCAATGGTCAGGAAGCATAGCGTGGAGGCGATGATAAGCCCATAAGCGCCGAGGAGCGGTGCAAGCACCACGCTGCCGACGACTTTCACAATCAGGCCGGCCACGGTATGCATCATCGGAAGCTTCGCCCTGCCAAGACCGAACAGGATGGAGTTGCTCGTCATCATCGTAATCTGGAAGATCGTTCCGGCCGTAAGCGCCGCAACCAGCCCGCTGCCGCTCGCATCTTGATAAATCAATCCGGTTACCGATGGTGCCGCAACAACCAGAGCAAGCGCAGCCGGAACGCCGGTGAAAACCACGATGCGCATAACAAGCGACGTCTGCCGCTGCACCTCGTCCATATTCTTGACGGAATACGCCGACGAGATGATCGGCAGAATCGATGTACTTAACGCGATGGCCAGAATCGGCGGGATGCCAGCCAGCGCCTGAGCCCGGTTCCCAAGCTCCGCCAATGCCTGCAGCGAATCGGCGCTGCTCGCGTAGAACGCATCCGTCAGTCTCTCAAACAGCCAGGTGTCAAAATTATAAATGAATTGAACCGTCATCGCAGCGATGACGATTGGAATCGAGATGGCGAACATCTCGCGGTAAATCGTCTTGAAGGAAAGCCGGCGGCTCGTGTCGGGCCGCGGCTCCGGTTCACTCTTCGCTTCCTGAATATCCTGCTTTCGCAGTTTGCGGGCATAGTACAACATGACGGCGAAGGCCGCCAAGCTGCCGAATACGCTGCCGAATGCCGCAGCAGCCGCCAGCCAGCGGTCGCCCCATCCCCATGATAACACAATCAAAACCAGACCGATCGCGGTCAGGACGCGGGCGAACTGCTCGATAATTTGTGAAATCCCGCCCGGCGTCATCAGCTGCCTGCCTTGGAAGTAGCCGCGCATCATCGCGATGACCGGAAACACCAGCAGTGCCGGCGCAATGGCCGCAACGGCTGCCGAGGCGTCGGGATGGCCTCCGGAAGCCGCAAATACGGGAGCCAGGAAGAATAGTAATGTCGCAATGATGACGCCAGCCAACAAGCCGAATAATAACGCAGCCCTGTAGATCCGCTGTGCCTCCCGCTTCCGGCCCAACGCATAGCGCTCGGATATCATCCTGCTGATCGCGCTTGGGATGCCGCCGGTTGCAATAATCAGGAGCAGCAGGTAAACGTTGTTCGCTATATTGAAGTAGGCAATGCCGGCGCTTCCCATAAGATAATCGAATGGAATGCGCTGGAACAACCCGAGAAACCGGGCCACCAGCGCCGCCGCTGCGAGAATGAGCGTCCCTTTTATCAAGGAGTCCTTTTTTGCCATACGCTGTAAGCCGATCTCCTTGCTGTAAGTTTATTTCGATTTGATGGTCTCAAGCGGCTGATGATTGCCGCGAACCGGAGCAGCCGCACCGGACGGAGCAGCCCATTTGATTCCGTTACGAATAACTTGCAGGACGTTCTTGTCGTAGTAAGTCGGATACGTCTCGTGACCCGGACGGAAATAGAAGACTTTGCCTTGTCCGCGGAAGAAGGTACAGCCGCTGCGGAACACCTCGCCGCCTTCGAACCAGCTGATCAGCACCAGCTCGTCCGGCGCTGGAATATCGAAGTGCTCGCCGTACATTTCCTCACGCTCTAGCTCGAAGTGCTCCGGCAATCCCGCAGCGATCGGATGCGCAGGGTTAACAACCCAAATCCGCTCCGTCTCATTCGCTTCGCGCCATTTCAGGTCGCAGCCGGTTCCCATCAGCTTCTTGAAGATTTTGGAGAAGTGTCCCGAATGGAGAACGATTAGCCCCATTCCTTGCAGGACGCGGGCCTGAACGCGGTCGACAATGGCATCCTCCACTTTGTCATGACCCATATGTCCCCACCAGATAAGAACGTCGGTATTCGCCAGAACCTCTTCCGTCAATCCATGCTCCGGCTGATCCAATGTTGCGGTACGGACCTCGAAGCCGTCCGTGCCGATCCCGTTGGCAATTGCGTTATGGATGCCGTCCGGGTAAACCTTGCGTACTTCCTCATGCTGCTTCTCATGCAAAAATTCGTTCCATACCGTTACTTTAATCATGAATACAACCTCCTAAAATGTGATCCGCTTCACCGCCGGTTATCCGGCAAGCCGGCATCGGATCGCCGTAAGTAATCCGTTGACCGCCATCATGCAGCACGACACCGCTCTAAAATCGATGTGCCGCTGCTCCCAATAACGCAGCGTAGAAAGCAGGCTAGATCCAAATAATGAACAATACGATCATGACAGCTTGCAAAATAATCTTGACGACCATGCTGGAAAACAGCCCGACTACCGAGCCGAAGCCGACTTTAAGCGACTTGTCGAAGCTTGCGCCGGCAAACAATTCGCCAATAATCGCGCCGATCAGCGGGCCTAGCAATAATCCGAAGGCCGGAATGGCGAACGGTCCGACAATAACCCCGACCGTACTTCCGATAACGGATGCGCGAGAGCCTCCGAACCGTTTCACTCCCCATGCATTGACCGCATAATCGGCAATAAACAGCGCCGCGACGATCAGCGTCTGAATCGTCCAAAACCAGAAACCGAATGGCGAGAAGGATATAAAAAAACCGTAAACGAAAAAAGCGGCGTAGATCGCTAACGCCCCCGGCAATATCGGGAAAATGGCACCGGCCATCCCAATTGCAAACAATGCGATGACAATGATCCAACCCGCGATTTCCACCCTTCTCTCACCCTTTCAGCACAAAGTTTCGAATCAGATGCGCGACAGCATGCTCGTTATTGGTTACGATGACCTCATCGGCAGCTTCTTTAACCACAGCCTGCGCATTACCGACCGCAACGCCTAGACCGGCCTTGCGGATCATATCGATATCGTTCAGGCTGTCGCCCATTGCGGCCACCTGGGACATATCGATGCCAAGCAGGCCGCACAGCTCCTGGATTGCGGTTGCCTTGGTGACTCCCGCAGGGTTCATCTCCAGGTTCGAGTGAGACGAATTCGTAATCTCCAAACCGCCCCAGCCGGACGTTTCGCGGTAGATGTCCGCCAGCATGGCCTCATCCTCGGTGTAATAACCGAATTTCAGCCAGTGATGCGACTCGTAATCCTCGCCGGTCCTGAGCCATTGCTCCTTGTTGAAAATGCCTCCGGTCGTGTACGCCCAATACCAGCATTCCTCATGCTTCAGCGCCAGCTCGTGGAGCCGCTTGATGTAAGATACCGGCATAAGCGACCGCTTGTGAAGCACATGCGGCCTGTGCCAAATTTCGCCGCCGTTAACCGTAATCATCGGCGTATCGAGCTTCAGCTGCTCCGCATAAGGCAGCGCGCTTTGAAAACCGCGCCCGGTTGCAAAGCAGACCGTCACGCCTGCATCGAGCGCCTTCCGGATCCACATCTGATTCTCTTGGCTGATTTCTTGCACTTCATTCAGCAATGTTCCATCCATGTCGAGTGCTACCAGTTTGATTGCTCCCAAAATATCTGTCCTCCCGAATCCATCGCAGAAATCGTGTTGCCTACATGCAATCTTAGCACATTTGGGCCCGATTCCAAACTATTACCGAGAAAAACCCCACCCTCGATTTTCCACCCTTACCGATCCATTGCATCGTGTTGGACTCTCGATCGCAAAAGAGCCGCAGCGACAAGGCTGCGGCTTCCCATGGTTGGACACGAACTTTCTTCGCTTCAGCAGAAGGGCTGTACGATTATTTCAACGGCGCAGCTGGTATACTTCTATATTCACGTATCGCGAATTACTATGCAGTGATTATTGTCACGTTATGGACCTGCAATCCGATGCGTAAACATCCACTCCCATCAAGCCGACCGCTTCTATTTGATCCTCCGCGGCATGGCCTGCAGCATACGCAATGGTCCCCGACGTATTCACAGATCGAAGCTTGCCTTCTTCGGACGCCGTCCGATCGTCTCCGCAAGCCGAGACCAAGACTGTCGTCACCGATAAGAACAGCACGGCCCAGAACCAGCGGCGGATAGCAGAGTTCGTTTTTGAACGCATAGTATGAACCTCCCTTATGAGCTTCTTGATGCCTAAGCGCTTTGATAATTCCGATAGCTTGTTTATTTGATTGAGCAATAGTTTGCTCAACGCTTCTTTTTTATTATTATGCAAATATGTTTCATTAGTGCAACTTTTATTGTTGTTAAGTCCTCGCCTATAACTATGGTTGTATACCTGTCAACCCGATAGCGATGATAATCATCATGCGGTATTTCCGCCACACCAAAACCCGTCATCGGCGGATGACGGGCTCTCGGTCTATTCTTCAATCGCGTCTCCTTCCCTTTGCGGCTTCTGCAAGGCGACCGCAACGGTGACGCAAGGCAATCCCTATTTCTTCAGAAGCTCAAGCCGCTTGCGGCGGATTCCATCGTTATGCCGGTCCGTAATTCTTCTCATGCCTTCGCCGATCGCGTTCCACGCCATATCCGGGAACGCGGCACGGTAGTCGTTCGATTCGGAGCCGCGGTAGCCCCACACCAGAATTTGGCGAGCGCCTGCGTCATAAGCCGCATCGGTCGCCCAGATGATCTCTTCTTCGCGTCCCGGAGGGGTGCCGTATCCTTGTATCCAGATGTTGTGATCTTTATTGTGCTTTCTGCATACTTCCAAATTTAATTTGGTATTTTCGTAGACGAAATCGTACGGGTGCACATCCTTTTGTCCAAGCCAGTACGGATCGGAGCCGATGTTCTCCAGCGTATCGAGACCGCAAATCTGCTCGATCGAATCGAGATTGATGCCGTGAGCGCCGCCGAGCATGACGCAGACGATGTTTGCCATCTCTTTCTTCTTGCTATATTCCGTCACCTCGCGGAAATAATCGACGACCGACCAGATGCGGAACGCTTCCACATGCTCGTCGAACGCCTCCGGCATGTCTCTTCCGTATTTGTCCTTGAATCGTGATTTACAGCGGCTGCAGGCGCACGTAAATACCTTCGGCTTGCCATTTTCCATCGATTTGGCGGCAAGGTGCGGTTCATCCCAGAATATGCTCTTGCCGCCGATCTCCTGTACGGCGTCGATCCATTCCTTCGTGAATTGGCGGAAATTCGGGCTGTTCAAGCAGGCGCGGACCGGATCGACCGAGCCGTCCGAATACACTTGATGGCTGTCCGGATAATAGGCTAGAAAGTGCGACTTGTCTCCCGGAGGTCCGCCAAGGCCCCAGTTGTCGACCCAGACGTCAAGTCCATGTCCTTCGGTAATTTGAATGATCTCCTTCATAATTCGGCGGTGACGGTCCCAATCGGTGTGAGAAAACATGTGGACGACGAGGTTGAAATGCCGGTTTACAATGTCGCGCATATCGGTCTCGACATGGCGCAAAATCCGGTTTCCGTGGTACGCAACGCCCTTGATCAGCTTATCCTGCTGGCGATGGATCATAACGGTTAGCTCCTTCTTCCTAATGTATTCATTCATGGGCCCTTCGATAAACCCACGTTCCCCTGCGCCTGACGCCTCTTGAAGCGGATGTAATTGTAATCGCTTCCAGATGTCGGGTTTGATATACTTAAATGCAACCGGATTCGTGAGTGAACAGCCGAGTCAAACGAATGAAAGCTTTATCATTTACAATAGCAAGGATCAGGAGTGGAGGGTAGACATCCGATGACCATGTTATTGGACTATATGATCAGTCCGCAGCCAATTCGAATCATCGATCTGAAAGTAGATCGCGCCAAGTTGAGAATAAAAGGATTGACCCCTCTTCAATTCGGTCATTTGCCCGGAAGAATAATGATGCGCCGCAGCGCCATGCCGGAAAGCTGGGCGCTTACTTACATCGTTAGAGGACGGGGGACGTTCCAGGCTGGCGACGGGCCTGTCCAGAGACTGGAAGCAGGCTGTTTGTTCTGGGAGCACCCGGACAACGTATTTCACTACGGACCGGATCCCGGGGAAGATTGGGACGAGTATTATGTGTACTTCTCGGGCAGCCGCATTCAGGAATGGCAGGAGAACCGGCTGCTGCAGGATGAGGATACGGTGTTCCGGATCGGGCTTGACAGCAAATGGGTCCGCAAAATCGAAACGATCGGCGATTATTTGGAAAGCGGGCTGGCCGACAATGCCGACAGGGCGGCACTGCTGCTGGAATCGCTCATTTATGATTTTTGCTCGGCTAATGAAAGCCGGAGAACGGTCGATAGACCGAGCCGCAAACCCGAGATCGCGCTGCAAATATTGGAGGACATCGCGAGCGGCTTATACCGGCCCTGGGACGAGCGCCAGATATGGGAGCGCAATCATATCTCCCGCTCCACGCTTCGCCGCATCGTGCTCCAGAATACCGGTTATTCGCTGAACGAATACGTGAACCGGCTCAAAGTATCCGAAGCGAAAAAGCTGCTGCGCATGACCGGTATGCAGATCAAGGTCATCTCGCAAAAGCTCGGCTTCGACGACGCCGCCTACTTCTCCCGCCTGTTCCGGAAATTCGCCGGCATGTCTGCCGCTGAGTTTCGCGCGAAGCATCATGATACGGGCTGATTTCAAAAATATCGAATCCGCCGGTCAATGGCAGCGTCTCCCGCTAACCATTCGCAGCATTATCAATTCATGCTATTATTTGATCCGGCGCAAAAAACCGCCCTTCACCATGACAAGCACGGTGAAGGGCGGTTTAGCTTTATTCCGCAGTATTCGTATTGGAGCCGCTATCGCTGCCGTTCGTTTCATTCGCCGCCGGCTTCTTCGGTACGCCGTGCAGACCGATCGCTTCGTCGTAAGCATCGAATATTTTTCGTGCGATTGGAGCCGCTGACTCGGAGCCGAATCCGCCGAAAGGCACGACAACGGCTACGGCTAAGACCGGCTTCTCGGCAGGAGCATAGGCGATAAACACCGAGTTATCGATTGTTTTGCCGCCGACCAACTGCTCGGATGTCCCCGTCTTGCGGTTCACTCTATATGGAGCGTCCTCGAACACTTTTACTTTAACCTGCGACATCCCCGATTCGACTTCCTTCCAGTAGGAGTCCGGGAAATCAACCGTATTGAGCACCTCCGGCGTAAAGCCCTCCACCAGATTGCCTTCTCTGTCGATAATTTTACTGACGAACTGGGGCTTCATCCGCTTGCCGCGGTTGGCCAGCATCGAGGTATATTGCGCCAACTGCAGCGTCGTATAGCGGCCCTGCTGTCCGAACGACGCCTGAATCAGCGCTGACTGCGCGCTCGCAGCCTCCGCCTCGTGGTAATAGTTCACAAGGCCCTTATGCTCGTACGGCAGACCGCTTCCCGTCAATACTCCGAGTCCGAACTGCTTCATATAGCTGTCCCAGATGTCCACGCTTGTGTTGCCTTTATGAGCGAAGTAAAGAGCATTGCCTACCTTCTCGGCCATGAACGGATTGGATGATTTGGCGATCGCTCTCGCCGGATCCATCATGCCATAGGCATGACCGCCCGAGTTTCGAATGGCGCGGCGGTGCGTTCCTTCTTTACCGTAATAGAATGTTCCATCATCGTTATAGTACGTAGAGGGGGTGATCAGCTTCTCGTTCAACCCGACGAGCACCGTCAATGGCTTCATGGTCGATCCGAGCGGCACGAGCGAAGAGGTCAGTTTCTTAACTTCTTCTTCATCGTTGTAGGGACCGTAAATCGACCGGATCGTTCCGTTGCCCATGATGCCTTTGATTTTATTATAATCCTCCGTGCTGATTCCGCCGCCTTCCCACACTTTCGGGTCGTAGTCCGGCATGCTCGCCATTGCGATTACCTTGCCGGTGTTCACTTCCATGGCGACGGCGTATCCGGTTTTCGGTTTCTGCTGCTTTTTCCGCAAATTTGATGAATTCGCCAGCTGATCCATTATCGCCTTCTCCGTAGCCAGCTGCACATCCCGGTTAATCGTCAGCACGATGTTGTTGCCCTTCTCCGGCTTCGTGATGACCGGAGGACCGATGATGCGGCCGCTCGAATTGATCGGATACGTCTTCAGACCGTTCTTGCCGCGAAGCTCGTCTTGATACATCATCTCCAGCCCATCGAAGCCAACGGTTTCCTGCGGCAAATACTTGAGCTGAAGATCCTTATTCTTGTCCTTCCCTTTATACTGATCAAGATCGGAAGCGCCGCTCTCGAATTTCTTCAAGTAGCCGACGAGCTGAACGGCAACCGTGTCCTGGTCGTAATGCCGGATGCTTTCTTCAACAATCTCGACCCCTTTATAGAGGTCGCGGTTCTCCAGGAAATAAGCGATTTCCTTCTGATTCAGCCCTGTCTTGATGCGCCTTGGGACGGAGATCGTATTCTTCCTGTAATCCAAGTCCATGTTCTTGATGATATCATCCAGCGTTAGCGACTTATCATCGCCGTGTTCCTGGAAATCGGCATACAGCCTCGCAGCCAGCGCCTTCGAATCCTCCACTTTCGTGCCGGGCTCGATCGTGTAATAGAGCGACTGCGTTGACGTGGAGTAAGCGATCGCCTTCCCGCTGGAGTCAAGAATATTGCCGCGGATTGGAGGGATCGCGACCGGCTTGGAGCCTAGTGCCGATTCCTCCTCCTTCAGCTGGGGTCCTTCGACAAACTGCAGAATGGCGAGACGGACGATAAGAACGCTGAAAAGAAAGAAGGTGGCGAAGAAAAATAAGTTTAGCCGGAATGAAAAATGTCTCCGGTTCATTATTTCCTTCTTCTGCTGATCTTCCTGCACGGATTCTCCCCCCTTCGATATGATTTGTGCCGGCTGACAGCCCGTCAGTCCGGTCAATTGACGTCTATTATAATAGACGATGGAAAGCCGATTTAAGTTTCCTTAATATGCGTCTGCGAGAATCCTTCTGAATTAAACCAATTTCCCGACGATGCCCAGGTCGCATCAAGCGGAATCCACTCTCCCCCTTGATCGGCCAGCCGCACCTCATTCCAGGCATGCGGCCCAAACCCGCCCCGGCCATCGGCGCCAAGGCCGGTTACGACCCGGACTTCCATCCCTGCCGAGCGCGCCATGACGGCATACAGCCTCGCCGTATCGATGCACACGCCCCGCTTTGTCTCGAACGTCTCGGTTGGCGTCTGTTCCTTCCATTCGCCCCGCTGTTCGTAATTGCGCGCCTTGTCCCAGTCGTAGGCGATGCGCGAGCCGACCCAGTCGTACAGCGCCTTGGCCTTCTCCTTGTCGGTATCGGCACCGCGAACGACAGTAAGGGCCGCCTGTTCGATATCCTTTGGCACCGCTGCGTCGATAACCTCATATTTCCGCTGCAGCACGCGGCGGAATTCCGCCTGTACGGCTTCCGTGAAGACCGGGCCGCTCTTGGCCAGCACGTCTCCGGCTACCGGTTCAAGCAGCTCCTCCGCTGTCTTGTTGTAGAAGGAAGAAGCGCGAATCGAATCGGTAAGCGGGGCATCCGGCAGCAGCGTTACGTAGACGAATAGAATCGCAATCGCAATAAAGGCCCGCCCCGCGCCCATTAAAGCCCCTAATAACGCCCCGGTCGCACGGCTGGCCGCACGTCCGCCGCTTGACGGAACGTAATGCCGGCGCTCCCTTCCATCGATCCGGTCGAACAGCATTCCGCCGAGTGGATAGAGCCAGCTCAGCGCGAAGCGCATCAGCAGGTAGCCCAGCAGGAACAGCATGCCGAAACGCAGCAGCTCGAAATCACGCAAGCTTGTCACCAGCGTGTACCATAGCTGCTTCCATGCCCCTATCTGCTCCTTGGGCACCATTATTTCCCGCGCAATAAGCCATTCCTTCACAACCGGAGACAGCCAGGCAGCCAGCTTGCCTGCCAATATGAGCGATATAACGGCTGTTATCGCCTCCCAGACAAAAAAGAAAAGGTGCTTCGCGGATCCCGACGCACCTCTTCTCAATCCTTGAATAAGCGAGCCGAGCAGGAAGAGAAGCACCATGAGCGCAACTGGTTCCGGCTTAAGCAGCGCCCCAAACCATGTGTTCATGCAACACGTCTCCTCATCTTAGCGCCGCTTCGGCTATCCCGCATGGCGGAATGCATCCTCATGGACGGGGACAGCCCGGTGACCACGCCCGGCGGCTAACTATTCATCTTAGCTTGATCGATCAAAGCCTGAATCGTTTCGTCGATTTTCCAGGTGCCGAGCGATGCGCCTTGAAACGACACTTTCACTTCATTCTCACCCGGATTGCCAGTGATCTCGATATTTTTTGATTTTACCGTAAAGGTTCCGTCGCTGTTGGTCGTATAAGTTGCATCCTTCACTTCGCCGGCCATAGCCGTAACCGCTTCTTGCTTGACGCTCTCCGCCACCTTCGCGCCGAGATCCTTCACATCTTCCAGCGTATAGCCGCTGTAAATAACGACACCGACCACGATAACGGCCACAATCGCCCATTTCACAACCGTCTTGACAATCTTGATGACCAGGAAAAGAACGATCAGTGCAATTAGGAGGACAAGCCAATTGTCTTTGAAAAATTGAATCCACGTATCCATGTCATAATTAAAATTCATCCGATTGTCTCCTCTATTATACTGCTTGTAAACCTTGATTACAAAATATTATACCTGATGCTGAAATGGGCGTAAACGGTTCAATTGCATGATTCATGCACGGCTTTTGCGCATCTGCGGGGGAGATGCAGACATATCGGGGCTTATCCAAGCGTACAAGTAGTAACATGGCTGATCCTGTACGATGGGGTTCCCAACCGCTGCCGACAGCCTTGGCAGGATGATGAACAAAAGCGGCAGACAGCTGCCGTTACTGTGAGGGAGGTAATGTTTTGAGAACCGCGGTATGGCTCTACCTGTTCCTGTTCGTCGCTTTCTTCGATCTTCACGCCCAATACCCGATCTTAACGCCGTTTGCCGTTTCGTTGGGGGCCGCGCCTTCATTTATCGGCCTGATGATGGGGCTCTATTCCATCACCCATCTGCCGGGGAACGTCATTGCCGGCTTTGGCGTGGACCGGTACGGCAGCCGGTTATTTATCGTATTCAGCCTTGCGGCGGCCGGCATTATTCTCGTCTTCCAGGCCGGTGTCACAAATCCTTGGCAGCTGCTCGTGCTGCGTTCCATCAGCGGCTTCGTGCTCGCCTTTCTTTCGCCTGCCTGTATGGCACTGCTCGCCCGGCTTGCGAAAGACCGGGTGGAACAAGGCAAGCTGATGGCCGGCAACGGCCTTATCCATACACTCGCTTCCGTCGTTTCGCCTGCGGCAGGCGCGTTTCTGGTCGCCCAGATCGGATTCACGACCGCATTCCTCGTCCTCGGCTGGATCCTGATCGGCACGGCGGCATGCGCCTTATTATTTATTCGGGATGTACCCCCGCAAGCAAGCGAGGCTCTGGACGACTTGGCGACCAACGGTACGGCGGGCCATCAGCATAGCCCTTTAACGCTGAAGAATCCCAAGAAGAGTACTGCAGGCGGCAAGGAAGCGTCCCCCGACATGTCCGTCCCATGGCTTGTTTATGTTCTTCCCGTCGCCATGAGCTGTGCGCAGGGGATTCTATCCTTCGAGCTCCCGCTTATGGCGCATACGATGGAAGCGATGATGACGACAGGACTTCTCTTCTCCGTCGTCAGCCTCGGCGCGCTGCTTACGCTGAGCCTGCTGTTTCTGAACCGGCTGTCCGCTTATCTTCGGACGCTGTGGGGCGCCTTCATGCTTGCCCTTACCTATTTCGCCATCGCCGCAGGCGCCCCCCTGCCGCTGTTCGTGCTGCTTTTCATTCTCGGCATGGCCAAAGGCATCATCTTCCCCGCCCTCTCTACGCTCCTTATCGAGTTAAGCGGAGGCAAGCGATACGGCCGCACCTTCTCGGTGCTCTCCATCGCGTTCTCGGTCGGTTCCTTTCTAGGTCCGATGCTGGCCGGTCAGCTGCGCGACCATGTGTCGCCCTATTACATCGCCTTTGTCGGGTTGATGATCGCCGTCTCTCTGCTGCCCTTTCATACGCTTCGCCCTCCTAAAGCAAACGCCCATTTTTCCCGGACTGGGTAAGCGCACAGGGCTGCTACCCTTCCAGGGCATACGTTACATAGAGGCAAATGACCTAAGAACGCAAACCGCCTGCCTGCAGTCGCAACGTTACATGTAACGCATGTCAAAAAGGGGGTGACTTCACGATGTCTCAATATGCAGGACCGGTCACTGGCTTTGGCGGCCACAACCGGATTACGCCGGATTTAATTCTTGTGCTGTTCATCCTTCTTGTCGTTATCCTCTGCGGGATGCGGTGCTTCTAAGGTTTCCGGGCATCGCCCTGACAAGGTACAGATAGACCGCGACGGCCTGCTTTAAGCAGGTCGTCTTTTCGTTGGATAGACGTTTGCGATACAATGGTCCCAAAGGGGTGAGAATCGTGGATATCGCAATCATTGTGGAAGGCAAGAACGACCGCAGCCACCTGCGGCGCGTGCTTGCGGAGGAAGTGCCGATCTACTGCACGTATGGGACGCCGGGTACCAATCAACTCGAGACGCTGCGCAAGCAGGTCGGCCACAAGCAAGCCTACGTGTTCACCGACAATGACTCATCCGGCAAACGGATCCGCGGGATGCTGCGCGACGCTTTTCCCGATGCCGAGCATCTATATACGCGCAAAGGATATCCGGGCGTCGAAAAAACGCCGGAGGATTATCTGATCGAGCAATTAGAAAAAGCGGGCCTCGAGGCGTACATTATGTACCCGTCCCCCGATCCCGCTCAGCATGAGAAAAATGATTTTCGCCGCTCCTAAGGGTACCTTGCTTCTTGCGAACAGGCTGCCGTGCGGCTGTATGCTTTAGATTTGCAGCGCGTAGATCACCAGCGTTACCGTTATGACGCTGAGCACCGTCGATACCAATACCGTCTGAGAAGAGAATTCCGCTTCGTTGTCGAACTCGACCGCGAGCAGTACGCTGGACAGCGATGTCGGGACAGCGGATGACAGGATAAGCGCTTGCGCCAGCAGCCCTTCGAAGCCCAGCATCCAGACGACGAACCAGGCCGTCAGAGGGCCGATGATGAGCCGCAAGAAGCTGGACAACCATACATCCTTCAGCCGCGTACCGCTCAGCGTCCACTTCATGCTCCCTAACTGGACGCCAAGCGTGATTAGCGCCGTACCGATAAACGCATCCGCCAGATAGTCGATCGGCGCGACTACCGGATCGGGCAGCGTAATGTTGCAGCCCCGCAGCAGCAAGCCGACCGGAATGACATAGATAACAGGCAGCGCGAGGATCGTTCTGATCACCGTCTTCATGCTGCTCTTGTGCGCATTCACGCTGTAGATGCCGTAAGTATTGGGCAGCAGCGCCTGCATGACCATAACGATCACCTGAACGGATAATGTAAACGGATTGCCTGCGAACACGAACTGATTAAGCGGAATGGCGTAATTCGCGCTGTTATAGAATAAGACGCTGTTCCGCATTGCTCCGCGCATGCCGCCCTGATGGCCCCGCAGCCGGACAGCCAATTCAACCACAATGTATTGAAGGATAAAGAACAGACCGAAGTACAGCAGCGTTTGTCCGAAGATTTTGAGCGATATCTCCGTCGTGTACAATAATCGAAATATAATAGCGGGTGAGAACAAATAAAAGTTAAGCTTGGAGAGCGTTCGAATATCCAAAGAAAAAAACCGCTGAAGGGTGACGCCAAGGGCGATCATCACCGACAGCGGGATCACGTTGTTCCATAGTATCGACCAGAAGACCGTCATTATTGTTTATCCGCCGCCTCTTACTGGTCTATAAGCGCATCGACAACGGTCTTAATCTGGTCCGCGTTCACGGTTTCATCGATGGAGCCCGTCATATATTTGCGGATATTGCCGTCCCGGTCGATCACCGTAATTGTATCCGTATGGCCGAAATTGCCCGTTTTTTCATCTTTAAATAAAGAAAGTCCGAAATCCTCCATAAGCTTCTTTATCTCCGCTTCGTCCTTCCCGCGCAGGAACGTCCATGCCGCCTGATCGATCTCACCCGGGATCTTCTCGATGAACTTACGGATTACTTCCGGCGTGTCCCGCTCCGGATCGAATGAGATGGAGATGAACTCCACATCCTTGCCGAACGTCCCGTCCTTCTTCAGCTTGTCCTGCAGCTGGCTCATAAGGAACGTTGTCGGCGGACATACATCGGGACAATTCGCGAAATAAAAGTAGACGACGCGCACTTTGCCATTGGAATCCGCCAGCGTGACCGGCTTATTGTCCAGATCCGTTAATTGGAAGTTTGGCGCCGCATTGCCTGTATCCAGCAGCTTCACCGTCTCCTTCGGATTGTTGGCAAGATACAGATAAAGTCCAAGCGCCGCGCACAAGGCAAGAACGGCAATTTTGAAAGCATGCTTGCGTATAAAGGCCACCTTGAATTTCTCCCCCTCAATCGATGTTCGGTGCAATCCCGACATAAGAAGAACGGCCGCCTTAGGAGGCGATACCGTTCGTGTCCGCGATCATCACCAAGAAGACAATCATCAAATAATTAATCGATATCATGAAATTCGTTCTTGCCCACTTGGTGTCATCGGACGTGTTCATCCCCATGAGCGTTTGAACCAGCCATATTACGCCGCCCAGCACGGAAACGATCAGAAAAAATATGCCGGCATAGTCGTAGGCGTACATGAAAATCCCGGTCGGGATCAGCAGCAGCGTGTATGGGATCATCTGCAGCTTCGTTCTCTTGATCCCTTTCACGACCGGCAGCAGCGGGTAACCGGCCTTCCGGTATTCCTCCACCCGGCGGATGCCGATCGACCAGAAGTGAGGCGGCTGCCACAAGAAGAGCAGTGCAAACAAAATCCATGCGCCGGCATCCACTTCATTGGTAACTGCGGTATAGCCGATAACGGGCGGCATCGCCCCGGATATTCCGCCAATGGATGTGCTCCATGTCGATGACCGCTTCAGCCACATGGTATAAATGACGACGTATACGAAGAAACCAAGCAAGCCCAGCCAGCCTGTTAACGGGTTGACCAGTATGAAGAGCACGGCCAGTCCAATAATGCCAAGGACGATTCCGTAGATGAGGACGTTCGTCGGATTGAGCCGGTTTGTCGGCAGCGCGCGATTCTTCGTCCGTTCCATCTTCTTGTCCAGCTCGCGGTCCCAGTAATTATTCAGGACGCAGGCCGAAGCCATCGTAAGGCCCGAACCGACCAGCATGTACAGCAGCAGCCACCAATCGATATGCCATTTGGAAGCGACCCAGAACCCGCCGAACGCAGCGAAAGTATTGAGCCGTATAATGCCCGGCTTAGTCAGGGCCACATATTCTTTAAACACAGCGAGCCTCCCTGTTCCGATCCCATTAAGGACGCGATAGCGCCCGTCTTTATTTAAATATAAGGAAGTATAAGTTTCCGCTATACTTTGCTTATATTTCTGCGGGAAGAAACTCAGTTCGCCGCCTAAGACGGCGTCTGCCGTTTCTTCTTGAGGTATCAAATCGTTCTTAATCATACCCTAACTCGCGATGCTTTGACAACGTTCGCGCTGGTTGTTCATGAATTTGACACGGGGCGGGGGCACTTTTGTCGAAGCTCGATTATTTTTCTGGGCCAGGAACCAATTCGCCCACCCGCCAATACAATGTCAATGTGGATAATCGCCCGAGCGGCTAGAGAAGGAAGTGAGAGTTTTAATCATATGGGTGTCATAAAAACAAATGCGGAAGATACGAAGATGCTTGCACGGCTCATGCGCGCAGAAGCGGAGGGCGAAGGCGACCTCGGCATGCTGATGGTCGGCAATGTCGGCGTGAACCGCGTCCTGGGCAACTGTCTTGATTTTAAGAACATCCGCTCCATTCCGGATATGGTCTATCAAAGTCCGGGCGGTTTCGAGGCGACACAGAAGGGCTACTTCTACCAGAGGGCGCGGGAGAGCGAGATCAGGCTGGCGCAGCGCGTGATTAACGGCGAGCGGCAGCATCCCGCCTCGAATGCGCTCTGGTTCTTCCGCCCCACTGGCGGCTGCCCTGCCACCTGGTGGGATCAGAGCAATACAGGCCGCTTTAAAGCGCACTGCTTCTTCGCGCCTACCCCTGAGGATTGTCCGAGTGTTTATTAAGTTTAAGATCAGAAAGTGAGGAATTGGGAATATGTCTAACGGTTACGGGCACAAAACAGCGGTAAGTCCAGCAAGTACAGGCGGATGGGGAAGCTATGGATATCACTATATGCCGACAGCACAAACGCTTCCCGCTTCGAACATTCCTGCGATGAGCGCGCCGGTCATGCAGGCGCAAGCCAACATGCCGATGACGATGGGAGCTTCGATGATGCCGGCGCAAGCCAACATGCCAATGACGATGGGGGCTTCGATGATGCCGGCGCAAGCCAACATGCCAATGACGATGGGGGCTTCGATGATGCCGGCGCAAGCCAAAATGCCGATGACGATGGGAGCTTCGATGGTGCCGCCGACGAATGTGCCCAGCGGCTCGATCGTAACGCCTAGCGGCGGCAATGTCGTACAGCCGGTTACTGAGGAATCGTATGTAGAGAACATACTGCGCCTTAATCGGGGCAAAATGGCCACGTTCTACATGACATATGAGAACAACCGCGAGTGGAACGCCAAAATATTCCGCGGCATTATCGAAGCCGCAGGGCGGGACCATATCATTATTAGCGACCCGGCTACCGGCATGCGCTACTTATTGCTGATGCTCAACCTAGATTATGTAACCTTCGATGGTCCGATCGCTTACCAATATCCGTTCCAAGGCGAATCCGTCACCAATACGACGCCTATGCCGGCCCAGACGACGGGGGGCTAACGGAACGAAATGTCCATGCATGAATCTTGGTCGCGCCTCCTGCGACCCATTCTGCAACGGCATGCCAAGAGGAACGCTCACTGCAGCGTTCTTCTTTTATATCCGCCGCATGCGATTCATCGTCCGCTTCCCATACTTCGACGAACAGCAGCGGCTGATCTGTTCCCTCATATAATAAGAATGCGCGCGTTTCAGCCATCTTGGCGGCCATCCATGCCCGGTACTGAGCTTCGAATTGTTCCTCGATTCGATATTCGACAAAACAAATCGCCATAAAAATGCTCACTCCCTTATAAGTTCACCCGATTCAGAAAATACTGAAGCGTACAAATAGAAGTATACCACTTACCGGGGAGGTACTCATTCATGGATAGCGGAACGCACTTGGTAATGGGGCTGGGGCTAGCCGGATTAGCATCCATCGATCCGGTTATCGCTTCCGACCAGACGGTCTATGCCGCCGTCCTGATCGGTACGGTAGTCGGTTCGCAAGCGCCCGATCTTGACGGGTTGTTACGTTTCAGAAGCAATGCGGTCTATATTCGCAATCATCGCGGAGCATCGCACTCGCTGCCTGCGATCGTCATATGGACGGCGCTGATCACCTTGCTGCTGCAGGTCGGGTTTAGCTTCTCGCTGCCCTGGCTGCACATTACCGGATGGGTATTGCTAGCCGTAGTCGTGCACGTGTTTAGCGACTTGTTTAACACCTACGGCACCCAGGCGATGCGCCCGATTACGGACAAATGGATATCGTGGAATATCATTCATATTTTCGATCCCGTCATTTTTACGCTCCATGTCCTGGCCATCGTGCTGTGGGCTCTGCGGATCGCCGATCCGACAGTCATTTTCCCGATTATGTATGGCTTGTTGATCCTCTATTATATATGGCGGACCATCGTCCATCACGCGCTTGTCAAGCGAATGCCGCAGATAGATGAAGAATATCGGGAGAGCGATACGTATATTGTCATCCCGACTGTGTCCTTGTATGACTGGAATATCGTCAAACGGCGGCCGGACGGCTATTTTACGATCGGCGATTTGCGGCGCGGGAATCTGCGGTGGGTCGATAGCGCGCGCTGTGCCGAGCATCCGGTCGTGGAGATTTCCAAGAACGATCCGGCCATCCGTTCGTTCCTTTACTTTACGTCCTATGCTTGTGCCGAAGTTAAAGAACATTCATGGGGCTATGAGGTGCGTTGGTCCGATGTCCGCTACCGCCACCGCAAGCAATATCCCTTCGTCGGGGTGCTGCTGCTGGACAGCGATTATAAGACGCTCGGCTCCTATGTCGGCTGGCTCAGCGACGACAGGCTCCAGAAACGGCTTCGGATGAATTCCTATTGACGAGAACAGCCTCTTCTTTTCAAAGAAAAGATAGAGGCTGTATCTGGTTATGAACCTGTCACGCTTCTCTCCGGTACCACGGCAAGCGCGATAGAGGAGCACTGACCGTCTGCACGCACGGTCCCTGAACAAGGCTGCCATCGTCGCCGCGCCAAGCGCCTTCCGGGAAGCGTATTTCTCTTTCTGCCGCGCCTTTCCGGATAACCGGCGCGACCAGCACGTCGCTGCCCAGCATAAATTGATCGTTCACTTCCGCGAAGTGTCCGTCACCGAATTCGTAAGCCATATGGCGGATAATCGGTTCACCCGTCTGAGCCGCATGTCTGGCGAGCGACACAATATAATCTCCGAACTCCACGTGGAGTCTGGCCGCTTCTTCACAATAGCGGAAGTGCTCCTGATCCAGCACGCGCCAAGGGGCCGCAGAGAACTGCATCATCGGGAACAGCGCCGAGCATTGCGCATACCGGACGAACAATTCCTGATCCAGCTTATCCGAATTCGCCATGAAATTGACATACTCCCCGCCGCCGATCATGTCCGGGCAAGTAAAGGCGTAGCCCATCAAGCCTTGGGACAAGCCGTTCGGGATCAGCGAGGCAAGCCCGTTCGTCTCCCAGCTGTGCGCTTTATCGCATAACCGCTGCGCAAGCGGTTCGCCGGCCAGCTTCCAGCATGCCCGGTATTCATTCAACCTGTAGTTCAAGCCGATTCGGGCGTAAGCCTCGCACTGTCCATTCGCAGTCGTCCGTTCTGCGCACAGGTCGGAGTTCCTGTAATAGAGCGGGTCTCCTCCATCGAACTTGAATCCATCGATGCCATACTTGTCCTGAAGCCGGTTCAGCTGCCCTTCGAACCATGCAATGGCACCCTTATTCGTCAAATCCAGCATGGCGCTGTATCCGTTCCACCACTCCCGTACGGCTACCGTGCCGTCCTCGCTGCGGACCAGATAGCCCCGGCCCGACAATTCGCGAAACACTGCGCTGTCAGGACTGATGAACGGACAAATCCACAGCATGACGGTAAATCCCAGTTCATGCAGACGGTCTACCATACGGCGCGGGGATTCAAACCGTCCCGGATGGAATTCCCATGTACCGTAATCTTCCTGCCAATTGTCATCGATCATAAGCAGCCCCGGCGGCATCCCATTGGCGATGATCGCTTCCGCATACTCAAGAATGCGATGCTGCTCTTGATCATACATGAGCTCGATCCAAGTATTGTACTGAGGCCGGGTAAACATCGTCTCATGCGGAATGTGTCCTTGAGCAGGAAATCTCTTCGCTTGAACCGCCTGAAACGCTCCCCGCAAATCGCCATGCTGCTCCTCGATTTCGATGTCTGAAGAAGACCCGCTTTCAATACGCAGCTGCCCCTCTTCAAACTCGAAGCGGAACGGGTCCTCCGACCAGATAGATCTTCCCTTGCTGGATACGAGCACAGGTGCAGCCTGATTCGCCGTTAAATTCGGATCAAGTCCTCTGGAGAATGACGCTTTGCCAAACGGCATATGAATGCCATCCGATACCGCGCCTCCCCACCAATACTCGCCTGGAAGTACTTCCATACTGATTTTGTTCAACTTAAGCCCTCCTATTCCTTAACCGAACCAAGCATAATCCCGTGAATAAAATATTTCTGCAGGAACGGGTAGATGATCAGCACCGGAATCATTGAAATGACGACTTTGGCTGCATCCAGCGTTTTGTTGGACAGCTGGGCGACCATCTTCATCTCCTCCGATGTCATACCTGCCGTATTCACCTGCACGATCAATTGCTGAATATACGTTTGCAGCGGATAGAGCTCCGATTTCGTCATCAGAATCAAGCCGTCGAAGAAGGAATTCCAATGCCCGACAATGCTGAACAAGGTGATGGTGGCGAGCGCCGGCAAGGATACCGGCAAATAGATGCGCAGCAGCATATACCACGGCCCCGCTCCGTCCATGACGGCCGCTTCATCCAGATCCTTCGGAATGCTGCGGAAGAAATTGACCAGCAGGATGACGCTGAATACGGGAACCGCGCCAGGCAGGACCAGAGCCCATATACTGTTCAGCAGCCCGTAGGATTTAATCGTCATGAACCACGGAATGAGCCCTCCGCTAAACAGCATCGTAAACACGATAAACCACATATAGAGGTTTCGAACCTTGAATTGTTTCGTCTCGCGTGACAGCGGATAGGCCATCATGACCGTCAAAACAAAATTGATAAGTCCGCCTAAAAGAACCCGTTCGACCGAAATGCCGAATGCGCGAAAGAAGGATTTATCGGACAACAAGTGCTGATACGCGCTTAATGTAAACTCTACAGGCCGCCAAGTAACAAGCCCTGCCGCCACGGCGGCCTTATCGCTGAAGGATACGGAAATCGTATACCATAACGGGGCGATGCACAACAGCGAAATGCATGTGAGAATGGCAACAATGACGGCGTTTGATAAACGGGATGAAAAGGAGCGATTGGTAACCAAGAAGGTTCACCTGCCTTCGATTAAAAAATACGGTAATTAGCAAATCGGGATGCCAGAAAATAAGAGACCATGATGAGCACAAAGCTGACGACCGACTTAAGCAAGCCTACCGCAGTAGCCAAGCTGAACTTGGCCTCGACGAGTCCCGCCCGGTAAACATACGTGTCGATAATGTCTCCCGACTCGTAGACAAGCGGGTTGTACATGTTGAAAATTTGATCGAAGCCCGCATTCAGAATATTCCCCAGACTCAACGTCGCGAGCAATATAATGGTCGGTTTGATGCTAGGCAGCGTAATGTACCAGATTTGCTGCCATCTCGTCGCGCCGTCGATAACAGCCGACTCGTATAGGGACGGGTTAATGCCGGTTAACGCGGCCAAATATATAATCGTGCCGAAGCCGAATTCTTTCCATACGTCACTGCCGATCACGATCGCCGGGAACCAGGTATTGCTGGCCATGAACATGATCGGATCCACGCCGAAGACAGAGAGGATCTGATTGATGATGCCGGTTGTGGAGAATAAATCGACCACGATATTAGCCAATATGACCCAAGATAAGAAGTGAGGCAAATAAATAAACGTCTGTACGCTGCGTTTAAAAAACTGTTTGCGCGCTTCATTCAGCAGAAGCGCGACCGTCAGCGGCACAATGATGCCCGCTATGATCTTCATCACCGCGATGAAGATGGTATTGAAGAAAATCGTCTTCGAATCCGGGAGGGTAAATAGAAATTGGAAATGCTCCAGGCCTACCCATTCGGAGCCCCATATCCCTCTCCCCGGTTTGAAATCTTTAAATGCGATCAGAATCCCATACATCGGCACAATGCTGAACAGGATCAAAAAAATAATTCCCGGCATCAGCATGATATGGTAATGCAGAACGTTCAAATTCTTCTTCATGAATTCACCGCCGACCTGTTTGGATTAAATACGGCGCCGGATCGATCCGGCGCCGCTGCCTTCGTCTTGATTACTTGCTGATTGCTTCTTCGACTTCTTTGGCGATCACATTGCCGCCCAGCTTGTCAAATTGCGTTACATATTCGTCGAACGCTTCCAGAGGCGCGCTGCCCATAATGATTTTCAGGAACGTTTCGTTCTGCACTTTCGTAATGCTGGTCCATTTCGCTTCCATCGTCTTCGTCTGCGAGTAGTAGAGATTGCGCACTTTGTTCATTGGCTGAAGAAGCGCTCCTCCGCCAACCAGGTAGGAATGCGCCGGACCGTAGCTGTCGAGATCGGCAGTCCCTTTCTCGCTGTAGCTCTTGATGGCGTCAAGCAGGCGCGTCGCTTCGATATCGAAGCTGCTCGTGTCCGTATTGCCGCCCAAATACTGTTGGAAGTTCGCCGTTCTTCTCGTCACGGCATCCGCCCAGTCCGTAACCAGACGTACCGGCATATGGCCCGGATTGATCGAGTTGCTTATATTCTGGAATTCCGCATCGGTAGCGGATGCGTTCAGAACCGCCATCAAAGCTTCAGGGTACTTGTAGCCTTTTTTGACAACCGCATAGGTTGGCGAAATTTGCACCATTTTTCCGTTAAACGTGCCTTCCTTGTCGAGCGGAACCGGATAAGCCTGCCAATCCGCCTTCGGATCGACCTTCACCGCTTGCGTTCCGAATCCCCATGGCGTCCACCATTCGCCGAAATGCATGCCGGCTTTGCCGCCGACGACGAGCTCGTTCGGATCTTTCCGCAGAGCAAACTCTTTCTCGATAATGCCGCCCTCATACCACTTGCGGAGCAGCTCCAGGGCTTGTTTCGTCTCAGGCGCGGTCGATCCGTGCACGACTTTGCCGGATGCGTCCTTGATCCAGAAATCCGGGTAAGCATGGAAGGCGCTGAATATGCTATCGAAGCCATGCGTAACGCCGACCAGTCCAGGAATTCCAGTCAGGCCAACCGTGTCCGGCTTCCCGTTGCCGTCCGGATCCTTCTCGATGAACGCTTTCGCTACCTTCTCGATATCCTCAAGCGTCTTGGGAACTTCCAGTCCGAGCTTATCCAGCCAATCCTTGCGGATCCACAGCAGCTGAATCGAATCGCTTTCGAACACGGCTCCCGGAATAGCCATCAATTTCCCGTCGAATGTCGCATTTTTCAAAGCCTGGTCGTTACCGCTCTTGTAAACCTCGCGGAACCAGTCGTTCGCATATTTATTGTAAACATCCGTCAAATCCTCCAGCATGTCCGAGTCGACCAGCTGCTTCAGCTGGCTCTCCGTTACCAGCATCACATCCGGAATATCGTCACTGGCGATTGCGACTTGAAGCTTCTGATTGTATGCATCCCCTGCAGCCCCGGTCAGCGTAGCCTTGAATTCAACGTTTGTCTTTTCTTTCAAGAGCCGCGTGAAGGCATTATTGTCGACCGTATCTCCTTCCGGCAGCGAGTTATCGTTCGGATTCACCGACTTCGCGATGGTCATCGTAACCGGTTCGACCATTTTCCCGTTCACGAGCGTTTCGGCGGCTTTCTCTCCGCCGTTCTCTTCCTTCTCCGGCGCAGCATTGCTGCAAGCGCTAACAACTACGACCGCTAACAGCAGTACTGACATAAATCCTAGCTTCAAGCGTTTCATTGATGTGCCCCTCTCTCTTTGGCTAATCGTTTGCAATTCGATTGTAATTCATTCCTTGAGCCTCGAAGGAGCAATCCGATTGCCGCCGAGGTATCGAATTGCTCCATTCTTTGCGCTGCCCTATGCGGTTGTAAATCAAATGAACCCTATCCATGCAACCAAATGTATACCTTCGGCTTGCTGTTATGTGTTATTAGTCCTGTATTCGCTGGGCAGCATTCCGGTATGCTCGCGAAATACTTTGCTGAAATATTTCTCGTTTGGATAACCGATTTGGGCCGCGATCCAATAAACCGGCTTCTTCGTTTCTTTTAATAACGTCTGGGCGCGCGACATTCTCGCCTGGCGCACATAATCGTTGAAATAACTTCCCATAATATCGCGGAAGCACTGACTAAAGTAACTCGGACTCAAATGAACGTCGCTTGCGACGTCCTTCAGCCGCAGCTCATGGGCAATATCCCGATGAATGATTTCGACGGCCTTCAAGATGCTGGAGCTGACTTCATTGGAATAGGACGAATGCTTGATTTGTCCTTGCAGCATTGTGCGCGTCTCATGAATCCAGTCGATCCAATCATCCCAGACTCGCATGCTTCCCAAGCGAGAGAGCGACGGAATGGCAGAAAACATCTCCCACTTGGAGACGGCGAAATTAAACAGCCCTTCAACCTTCGACGCAGGCAGTCGCAGCTCCGCCAATTCTTCCATCGTTTGGCGGAATAAAGCGTCGTCTACAATCCACTGCAGAGAGGAAATCCGGTCGCGAAGCTTCCGAATATCCGACTCATCATAGCGCATGGGCTCATCGCCGCGATCTTCCGATATCGCTGCCTCATGATTCCCGCCTGTGTTTCCGCCGCCATAGAACATCCGAATTTCCGACTGCCGGACGTTCTCCGCTGTGGAAGGAGACTCGCCGGCCGGCTGGGCCGCATTCGACCGGTCCGCCTTGATGCGGTTCGTAATCCGTTCCAGTACGGGTCCGCACATTTCCTGCTGCAGCTCAACCTTCGCGATATAATCGATTGCTCCGAGCCGCAATGCTTCCTGAACATATTCAAAGTCTTGATGGAAGGTCAAAACGACCGTGCTGATCCGTGGAAAATGAACGCGAACATACCGGAGCAAATCGATCCCGGACATCTTGGGCATAATCAAATCCGTTATAAGCAAATCGACATCATGCTCCCGCAGAAACATGACGGCTTCTTCCCCGTTCGAGGCTTCGCCTGCAATATTCAAGCCATATTCGGCCCATGGCATCATTACCATCAACCCTTTGCGCACCAGATGGTCGTCTTCAACGATCAGCACGTTCATGCCGTTCATCCTCCTTTTCGTTCATAGGCAACAGTAACGTAATCGTCGTTCCCGAACCCTTGTTGCTCTCGATGAGCAGTTGCGCTTCTTCGCCATATTGAAACTGAATCATTCGCAAGACGTACTGAACCCCGATTCCCATGCCGGCCTTCTTCCGTTCGCCGCCGGACTGGTCGAGCAGTGCGCGAATGGATTCATCGGTTATCCCTACCCCGGTATCGGTTACTTGGATGGATAGAAGATCAGCGCTCTGCCAGCCGATCTGGACGCTGATTAACCCATTGTCGCTGCCTCCATGATATAACGCGTTCTCAACCAGCGGCTGCAGAATAAATCTAGGAATATGAATCCCCATAACGGATTCATCGGCATTGACTTCAACGTTGAACTGGAAATTATACCGGATGCCCTGCAGCTCCACATAATCATTCAACGCGGTGACCTCGTCCTTGATGGTGGCCGTTTCGCCTTTACCCATATTGTAATAAAGCAGCCGGTTAAGGGTGGAGACCAGCTTGTCGATTGTTTCCTGCCCGTTGATGCGTGCGATCCAGCGAATCGTATCGAGTGTGTTGTGAATGAAATGGGGATTGATTTGCAGCAGCAGCTTCTCCACTTCCAGTCTGGCTTTATTCTTTTCCTTCTGTTTAATCTCTTCCATTAAATGGATGATTCGATGTTTTAAATATTTGAACTGATCGATCAAGAGATCGAACTCGATGAGCCTCGTCCGTTTCGGCTGAATAAATTGATGATCGTCGATGGATAAGATGGCTTTGCTGATTCGGGTTAACGGCCGGTAGACCGTACGCCAAATAATCCAGACAAACAGCAGACTGATTCCGAGCGAAAGCGCGGAAAACAACATAATTTTGGAAAACCAGCTTCTGGATTCCCGCTCGAACGTTTTCACCGGAATCAGCGAAACGACCGTCCATCCCAGCTTGCTGCCCTCTTGAAACGCATAATAATTCGATTCTTCGAGTTTTATCGTTTTCTGGTGCCGGTAATCCGAGCCGATTGGGAATTTCGCTTCGTTCTCGCTGTACGCAATCATGCCTTCCTCGTTGACAATCAAATAGTTCATATCCATAAAATTGTCGTCATTCAGCGCATCTTCGATGACGGAGCTGTTCGATTCGATATAGATGAAATTGTCGCCGATATCGTAAACGTTGACTTTCCGCGATACCGACAGCACGAAGCCGCTGCTCGCGCTATTGAGCGTCTTGTGCGGACCGTAGTAGGTCATCCCCTTTGTGGTGGCAAGTACCGGCAAATCTTTCAGCGAGGTTTTCACCCGTGCCGGATAATTCTGAAAAATGTACTGGTTGGTCGGGGCATTATAATACATCATCAAAGAGACATTCGGATTCGTGGAGCCGATAAAGTTAATTTCTTCGTTCACGTTGTTCGCCGCTGTTCGCCGGTCCAACAAATTCTCATTCGTCATGTAGTCGTAAATGTTTTTGCCGACCTTTCCGCTCAGAGCCAGCTGCTGGGACACGTGATTTAAATTGCTTAAATTGTTCTCGAGCGCGGTTGCGACTTTCATTAAATTGTTTTGGATCGCGTTTCTTACTTTATTTTCCTGCAGAGAATGGATATAGTAGTAGGAAGTTGTGCCGATTAATACAATTGGAATAATGGATGATAGCAGCAAAATAACGATCAATCTATTCCTAAGCGAGTGAATCCATCGATAACGGATTGTTTCTTCCGCAGAAACGGGCATCCGGTCAAGGTCAGTCCTTTTTGCTGTATCCACTAACATTCTCCTCTTGATTATTTTCATTGTAAAAACTACACTAGCAAATATAATCTGAAGTTAAAGGGACTGGCAAGCATTCGCCTGCGTTCCCGGACATGCAAAAAAAGGATGGCTCTGCCTGCCACCCTTCAATTTTGTAAAATCATATTAAAAAGCTCAAGGTTTCCCTTGAGCTTGTCATTGCAAGGCTTTGCAGCCGCTTGGATTAACGGTTTTGCGAGTAGCCGGAAAGCTGCTGCTCAGCGATTTGTACAAGTTTGCGCGTGATGTAGCCACCAAGCGAACCTGCATCGCGAGTTGCGAAGTTGCCGTAGTAACCGTCTGCAGGAATTTGAATGCCAAGCTCTTGCGCAGCCTCGTATTTCATTTGTTGCAAAGCTGCGTTTGCTTGTGGAACGACCAGTGTATTGCTGCTGCGGGATTGTCCTGCCATGTGGAATTTCTCCTTTCATCTCTTCACAAAGTTGTGTTGCAAGCGTCCTTCATTACGAGCTTGCAAGCTTATTATGATACGATAACGAAAAGAATATGCTTCGATTTTAATTGATTTTAAAAAAGAGGAGAATTTTCATCATGCCTAAACCGCTTGCCTTGTTTTTCGCCGTATTTTCCGTACTTCTCATGAGCGCGACTGCCGTCGCGATTAGCTATAACGGATGGATTGCAGCCTTGCTTTTTATCTTAACCCTATGCAGCATCGTAATCGGGTTTATCGTCAGCGCCAAAATGAAACGCCGCAAACAGGGATAACAGCCCGTTTGCGGCGTTATTTCTTTGGTCTATCGCCAGGCGTTCGCCTAACGCGGCATCAGAAAGCCCATGCGCTCCTTCACATCGCGGACCGTCCGGTCGGCAATAGCCGATACTTTATCCGCGCCTTGCTTCAAGATATCGTGAATGGTTCCGGAGCTGCGGATTTCGTTGTACTTGTCCTGCAGCGGCGCAAGCTTCGCCACGACGTGCTCAGCCAGATCCTTCTTGAACGCCCCGTACATCTGACCCTCGTATTTCGCTTCGATCTCATCAAGGGACATACCCGAGCAGTGGGCGTAGATGCTCATCAGGTTGCTGACTTCCGGCTTTTCCGCAGGGTTATACCTTACTTCGCGTCCGGAGTCCGTCGTCGCACGGCTTATTTTCTTGCGGATGACATCCGGCGGATCCAGCAGCTTGATGGCGCTGCCCTCGTTCGGATTGCTCTTGCTCATCTTCTTCGATGCATCGTCAAGCGACATGATCCGTGCGCCCACCTTCGGAATATAAGGCTCTGGAACGGTGAAATAATCGCCATACCGGTGGTTAAAGCGCTGCGCGAGATCGCGCGTCAGCTCCAAATGCTGCTTCTGGTCGTCGCCGACCGGAACCAAATCCGCATTGTAGACGAGAATGTCCGCCGCCATCAGCGTCGGATAGACGAATAAGCCCGCCCCGACCGAATCTTTGCCCTCGGATTTGTCCTTGAATTGCGTCATGCGCTCCAGCTCGCCCATATTGGCAAGCGTCGTCATCAGCCAGCCGAGCTCGGCGTGCGCCGGTACATGGGACTGTGCGAACACGCTCGCCTTAGCCGGATCGATGCCGGCTGCGATAAACAGCGCAGCGACCGATTCCGTCTGCTCGCGCAGGTCGGCAGGGTCCTGAGGCACTGTAATGGCATGCAGGTCAACGACCATGAAGAAGCACTCATGCGTCTCCTGCAGCTTCACGAAATTTTGAATCGCGCCGATGTAGTTGCCAAGCGTCAGCTGACCGCTGGGTTGAATCCCCGACAATACCCTTTTCATTATTGGAGTCCTCCTAAAAGTGTTGTGGATGCTCACTGCCGAAGGAGTGAATAAAGCAAAACTCGCTTCGTAAGCATACCCTTAGTGTTGTGGATAAGCACAAAAAAGGCCCCTCATTCCCCCTTGCAAGGGACGAAGGACCGTGGTACCACCCTAATTCGCTTGCCTGAACTGTTACAGGCATAGCCTCGAAATTCCATAACGCGGAATAAACGGAATTGCATACTCGCGGATGACGATCCGCTTTCCTCAAGTCGGCTCCGGGATCCATTGGGCATCGAACGCACGCACCGGTTCGCACCTGCCACCGGCTCTCTGCAAGCTTTCGTTCGCGCTTACTTGTTCCCTTCATTGCATTTATGTTGATTATACAGCTCGATTGCTAAAAGTCAAGATCGGAGCTCTTCCCTTTGCTGCATGTGGGCAGTCAGCCAAATCCTCTTCATTGCGCCGGCTCGCTCTAGCGGGCCATATCGCTAAGAAACCGGCCATCTCGTGTAAAAACCGTCAACGGTCTGTCCTTTCTGCGCTCGTCCCCGCATATTCTATACAACATAAAGAAATGGTCCGCTTAGGGAGGAGCTATCCGCAATGTATTATATTTACCGGCTGGGAACGCCGCTTGCTGCCGTCATATGCTTGTTCCTGCTTGCTGGCATAATAATCAATCTTGGGGCGATCGGGCTGCCCGCCGGCGTAGACAGCGCCGCCTTCGGGTCCTTCACCATTTTATTCATGAGCATTCTGCTGGAAGCTCTGCCATTCATTCTGCTGGGCGTGCTCTTCTCGGCGCTGCTCCAAGTATTCGTCTCGGATGCGGTCATTGCCAGATTGACGCCGAGAAACGGGGCGGCCGGCATATTATTCGGCAGTCTGCTCGGACTGCTGCTGCCGCTCTGCGAATGCGGAATGATTCCCGTCGTACGCCGCCTGATCCGCAAAGGGATGCCCGCCTATATCGGCATCGTCTATATTTTTGCAGGTCCGATTATTAATCCCATCGTCTTAACGGCAACCTACGTCGCCTTCCGTACCCAACCGGCCATGGTCTGGTCCAGGCTAGGACTGGCTTTCGCCGTTTGCGTCGTCTTGGGCGCGCTGCTCTTTCGGTACATGAAGGCCGATCCGCTCAAACGCGATGCCTATTCCTTGGCCGCCGCGAATCAAGGACTCGCCTCGATACACGAGCAGAGCCGCCAACATTCGATGCGCTCTGACGTGCCTCTTGGCCGGTTCGGCGCAACGATGTCGCACGCGTCCGACGAGTTTTTCGATATCGGCAAATATTTGATCTTCGGCGCTTTTCTGGCGGCGCTCGTACAGACCTTCGTCGACCGCGAGGTGCTGACTTCGCTCGGCAGTCACTCTCTATCGTCCAATGCGGTCATGATGGGCTTCGCGTTCCTGCTCTCGCTCTGCTCGACATCGGATGCGTTCGTCGCTTCATCATTCACCGGCATCTTCGGGCCGGGAGCGCTTCTTGCCTTCCTGGTATTCGGTCCCATGATCGATCTGAAGAGCACCTTCATGCTCCTCTCGACGTTCCGGACAAAGATCGTGCTTGCCATAATGGGGCTTCTGTTTATCCTCGTGCTCGCCGGTTCCATGTTGGTCGAACGGCTGCTGTTTTGAGTGGAATCGAAGTAGCGGAACTCATGTCCGTTAGATGCCGGCACGATTTCGAATAGCAATGGAGAAAGGAGAAAGCCGCATTGTCAACAACCAATCGCCGACAGCTTGTTCATCACCTGCTGCGCGCAGGGATTCTGGCCGGATTCGCCATCTATATCGTCTATCTCGTCCGTACAGGCAGCATGACATTGTATATCGAGCCGCGCACGGTTCTCTATGTCAAGCTATCCGCCATCGGTCTCATTGCCGCAGCCGTTTACCAGTTTTCCGTCGCTCTTCAGGCGGGGATGGGAATTAATATTCATTACGATTGCGATTGCGGGCATGAGCCCCCTGAATCGGTCTGGAAGAATTTGCTCATCTATGGGCTGTTTCTGTTTCCGCTGACGCTCGGCTTCATTTTTCCGAATGGAATGTTCGATGTCTCGACGTCCGGCGAACAAGGTTACAGCTTCACCGGAATCGAGTCATCGTTAACCGGAACGGGCGGTCATTCGCCATCTTCACTTACGGAAGAGCAGCTGAACCGCCTGTTTCCGGCTGATGAGTCCTCGGAATCGTTCGCCGAATTCGGCAAAAGATTATATAGACAGAAGGAAGTCATCGTCTCTGACCAGCTTTATATGGAAACCTTATCGACCCTTGAGCGGTACCGACCTCATTTTATCGGTAAAACAGTCGTCATTAGCGGTTTCGTATACCGGCAGGAGGGAATGACAAGCGAGCAGCTTGCAGTCGGCCGATATGCCGCGGATTGCTGCCCGGCGGATGCGCAGGCTTACGGAATGGTCATTTCCGCTTCGCGGGCAGCGGCATACAGCAACGGCACTTGGGTTACCGTACGCGGGACGCTGAGCGAGGGAAGCTTCAATGACCAGACCCTGCTGCTGGAAGCACAGCACATTCAAGCCACGAATGCCCCCGATTCGCCCGATGTGTACCCGGGTGTCCAATTGGACCGGAAAGCATACTGATGCAATCTGGAAAAAAATACATACCCATCTTTTGTATCCGGGATCGCATAAAAGGTTCCAACGCGACCATACTAAGGTTACACAAGGGGGTGAACAAGATGGCAGGACAATCCCGCAGCAGTAATTCGCTAGTCGTACCTCAAGCAAGCGCGGCGCTCGATCAAATGAAATATGAAGTCGCCCAAGAGCTAGGCATTCAAATCCCGCAAGACGGCTACTATGGTTATATGGCTACACGCGACGCTGGCGCCCTTGGCGGAAACATCACTCGCAAGCTCGTTCAAATCGCAGAACAGCAGCTTGCTGGCAACAGCGGCTTCGCCCGTTAATACGCTTTCGACAAGCACAAAAATGCTGCCCAGGTTGCTGGACAGCTTTTTTTGTTTACACTATTAAGTTCATCATCCATTAGGGTGTTTCGCGAAGCGCCTGCTGCGAATATTTCGGCTGATAGCGGAACATTCCATTGGCTAAATTATAGTTAGATTCGAACATAATGCTTGCCGACCATGCGCCCGTATTCGAACGAACCGAAAAATCATACAGAATTTCGCCATGGGTCCAATTTCGTTTCAATTTCAGCGAATCGATCGCCATCTGTCTGAATGCCTGCGCCTGTGCGGGGGTCATTCCCTGCTCCGCCCCTTTGTCGCCGATTTGCCCGTTTCGGCTTTCGATGGGATTATGGCGGATTCCGAATTTGCCGACTGCATTATTTCGAATATGTATGATGACTGTACCTGCTGCCGAGTGAACGAGCTCTTCCTCTAATTGACGAAACACGTAGTCTACTTGCCGTGCCAATGACGTCGTTTCTAAATTCATAAGCCTTCACCTCATGAGATCCTCTTTTTTTATTCCGGCTGCCTAATATGTGTCTGCAGTCCCATTATAGGACAGTTAAATAGTTCCATCAACATATTTTTTACAAATTTCTTACACATTCGACTAGTCTTACCGGTTCTTTAGACACAGTTTGTTCAATTTCGTCGTACTTTCGACTTAAACCGATTGTATTAGACGAATATAGACAAATATCGGGGCGGTGATATAATAGGAGAATATTCCAATAAAAAGGGGAGCATTCCATATGCAATGGTTTCATTCCTTATCGATCCGTAACAAGCTTTTGGTTGGCTGTTATACGATTGTAAGTATTTTTGCTCTTCTCCTGCTGCTTACGCTGCTGGTCTCGGGTGGGTCTATTGTTGCAGGACTTATCGTCATCGGTGCAGCCGGAATCATTACCTTTCCGCTCGTAGGAGTGATTGAGAGAGCGCTTACATCATCGATTCGGGACATCTCATCCATCGCGTTCGGCATCGCCAAGGGCGATTTTACTCAACGGGTCGACGTATCTTCCTCCTCGTCGCTGGGCGAGCTGGGCCATTCGTTCAACAGCATGGTCGACAAATTACGCGATATTTTGAAAGAAACGACGAACATCTCCCGCATCGTCAATGATGCCAGCCGGACTATCTTCGAGAAGAATACAAGCTTGAAGCAGGTCATGGAGCAGGTCGGAGCTTCCGCCGGCGAGCTCGCTACCGGAGCGAATGAAATATCCGGCGATGTCAGCGAGATGGCGGATTCGATTCGCGAGATCGAGGACAAGGTCAGCTCGTACGCCCATTCGACCCAAGAAATGAATACCCGCTCCGAATATACGCTTGCGCTCGTCGAGAAAGGCCGGCAAGCGGTTGAAAGTCAATCGGCCGGCATGCAGCGCAACGTAGAAGCGACATCCAACGTTGCGGCGACGATCCAGGAGTTGGCCCGCCAAGCGGAAGGCATCTCCGCCATCACCCGCACGATCTCCGACCTTGCGGAGCAGACGAACCTGCTGTCGCTCAACGCCTCGATCGAAGCGGCGCGGGCCGGCGAGCATGGACGCGGCTTCGCGATTGTCGCCCAAGAGGTGCGCAAGCTGGCCGAGGAGTCGACCTCGTCGACGAAGGAGGTATTCGGGCTCGTTCGCAGCATCGATCAGGGCGTTAAGCAGGCGATTCAGAACATACATATTAACGAGGAAGTCGTCCAGCAGCAGACGGTTATCCTTCGCGAGTCCGAGCATATCTTCGGCGAAATCGTCTCCAGCGTACGATCGATTTCGGAATTGATCGGTCAATTCTCCCGCGAAAGCGAAGCTATGATGGAGAGCGCGCGCGTCATTTCCGGCGCCGTTCAGAATATATCGGCGATCACCCAGCAATCGGCGGCGGGTACGGAGCAGGTATCCGCATCCATGAACGAACAGATCGCTTCCGTGCAAGAGGTGGTCGACGAAACCGAGAAGATGCGGCAGATCGTGATGCAGCTCCAGCGCACCATATCGATCTTTAAAGTGTAACGGTTAAACCGGGTAAGGGGCTGTCCTAGAATGTCATGCACAATGACAGAAAGGACAGCCTCTTTCTGCTATCGGAAATGACAGCTTCGTCCGCCGCCGGCTGTGGTAAAAGGTTCCCATGGTATATAATGAGAGAAAACAAGGAAAGGACGGTTGACCATATGAACAATCAAGCTATGATGAAGGCCGTAGGCCTGCACCGTTACCTCCCCATCGAACAGCCCGACAGCTTAATGGATGTCATGATACCTAAGCCAATCCCCGCAGGACGCGACCTGCTCGTCAAGGTGCTTGCCGTATCCGTCAACCCGATTGATACCAAGCTTCGTTCACCGAAGGATCTTGTCGAGAAGGAGCCGCGCATCCTCGGGTTCGATGCAGCCGGGATCGTCGAGCATGCCGGACCGGATTGCACGTTTTTCAAGCCCGGAGACGAGGTGTACTATTCCGGCAGCATAGCCCGCTCCGGCAGCAACAGCGAGTATCAATTGGTGGACGAACGGATCGTGGGAATCAAGCCCCGGACGCTGGATTTCGCGGAAGCGGCTGCCCTCCCGTTAACCGGCATTACCGCATGGGAAGCCTTGTACGACCGGCTTGGCATCTCCGGCCAGCAGGAGGTCAACCGCAACAAGACCATTCTTATCATCGGTGCGGCAGGCGGCGTCGGTTCTATCGCGACTCAGCTGGCCAATCATGCCGAATTAACGGTTATCGGCACGGCTTCCAGGCCGGAATCCACTGCATGGGCCAAACGTCACGGCGCGGCTCACGTTATTGACCATCATGAGCCTCTAGCCCCTCAATTGAACGCGCTCGGCTATCCGCATGTCAACTATATCCTCTGTTTGAACGATACGGACCGGTATTGGGCGGATATGGCTGAGATTATTGCGCCGCAGGGCGTTATTTGTTCCATCGTCGAGACGAAGGAGCTTGTCCGGATCAGTATGCTGAAGAATAAAAGTGCGGCGTTCGTTTGGGAATTTATGTTCACAAGGTCGATGTACGAAACACCGGATATGGTCCAGCAGCATCACCTGCTTAACCGGATCTCCGGGCTTATCGACGACGGCACTATACATACGACCTTAACCGAGCGCTTGTCCCCCATACATGCGGGCAACCTTCGTCTTGCACATGCCAAGCTTGAAGAAGGCGGCATGATCGGCAAGCTCGTAATCGAAGGCTGGTGATACGAAGATGACAGCTGTATTTCGTTCGCTAGTCGCTCACCGATCCGAAGATGGATCCATCGACGCCAAGATACGGGAGATGAACCTTGAGGACCTGCCTTCCGGCGATGTTACGATACGGGTTCTTTATTCAAGCCTCAATTATAAAGATGCATTGGCGGTTTCTCCGGATAGCCGCATCGTGAAAAACTATCCGATCATCCCCGGGATCGATTTGGCGGGCGTTGTCACCGAATCGCGCGATGAACGCTATGGGCCCGGCGATGAAGTTATCGTCACCGGTTACGGGCTTGGGGTCGCTCATCATGGCGGATTCAGCGAGCTGGCCCGGGTGCCGGGCGACTGGATCGTTCCGCGACCGCAAGGGTTAACGCTGCAGGAGGCGATGGCGCTTGGAACGGCGGGCTTCACGGCCGCGCTATCCATCCACCGTCTGGAAGCCAATGGTCTTGCGCCTTCGCAAGGAACCGTGCTTGTCACGGGCGCGACCGGCGGCGTCGGCAGCTTGGCCGTCGCGATGCTCGCCCGGGGCGGGTATGATATCGCAGCATCGACAGGGAAGGAGAACAGCCGCTCCTACTTGCGCGAGCTAGGCGCGGCTTCCATTGTGAACCGTTCAGAGCTTAACCCGGACAACCCGCCGCCGCTCAACAAGCAGCGATGGGCTGCCGCAATCGATCCGGTCGGCGGCCCATCGCTTGCCTATATCCTGAGCGCCCTTCAATATGGAGGATCCGTTGCGGTCAGCGGACTAACCGGAGGTGCCCAGCTTCCCGCCACCGTCTATCCGTTCATCCTGCGGGGCGTTAATCTGCTGGGCATCGACTCCGTCTATTGTCCGGAGCCTCTAAGACGGCAGCTCTGGGACCGAATGGCTGCGGAGCTGAAGCCGGACGGACTGTTGTCAACCATCAGCAGCGTTATTGCGCTTGCGGATGTGCCGGACATACTCCAGGCTATTCTGTCCGGCCGTCACACGGGAAGAACGATTGTAAAGCTGGATTAGGGGCAGAACTCATCGGGTATAAGTAAGAAGCGTCCCCTCATATAAGAAGAAGCGTCCGCCACTCGGCAGACGCTTCTTCTTATATTATAGGGCTACGTTGTAGTCGAAGCCAACCGCATGCAGGAACGATCTTGCCAGCAGCATATGCCCCGTTCCGTTCGGATGCACGCGGTCCCAGGCTACTGTCGCGGGATACACGTGCTCAAGCAGACGGTTGAACGCCGCTTGCGTATCGACGAACAATGCCCCGTGCCTGGCGGCGATCGTTCTCACTGCATTGCCGTATTGATCCATAGCCGCGCGCATCGGATCGGCTGCATTGGGCTCGATATAGAATGGGGTCATGAGAACAAGACCTTTCAGCAGCGGCTTGGTGCGGACGACAAGCTCTTCCAGCGTCTGCTCATATTCCTCCAGCTTCACGTGGATCTCGGTCTGGAGAGGGTGATCAAATTGTCTCCACACATCATTGGTCCCGATCATGACCGACAGCCAGTCCGGCTTCAAATCCAGGACATCGGTCTGCCAGCGGTTCTTCAAGTCCTTGACGGTATTCCCGCTGCTGCCCATATTAACAACGCGGATGCTGCGCTCCGGATGGACTGCCGTCAGCATTCCCTCCACAATGGATACATAGCCTTTGCCAATCGCGCCCCACAGGCCCTCGCCTACCGGTCTCGCCCGCTCGCAGTCCGTAATGGAATCGCCGATCATGACCAGCTTGTCGTTCTTGCCAATTTGCAGCATGAGTTTGCCTCCCTTTAATAACTACTCTTGTAAGAAGAATTGGATGATTTTATCGCTCATGCCAGGCAGGCCTTCATGTCCGAAATCCGGGTAGATTTCCAGACGCTTCCCCGACATGATCTTGTTGTAAGCGGCAAATTGCGTCGATGGCGGACAGACCGTATCCATCAGTCCAACGCCCATCACGACGTCGCCTTTGATCCGGCCGGCAAGATGCTGAATATCGATATAGCCGAGCCTTGTAAAAATTTCATTCTCCCGCTCATGCTGCGGATCGAAGAAGCGGAAGTACGTGCGCAGCTCCGCATAAGCATCGCGCGCCAGATCCATCTCCCATACGCGGCGGTAATCGCTCAGGAACGGATATAACGCAGCTGCCTTGCGGATGCGGGGCTCCAGAGACGCGCACGCGATTGTAAGCGCTCCCCCTTGTGAGCCGCCTGTCGCGTAAACGCGGTTCTCATCCACCTCCTGCATGTTCATCGCGATCGCAGCCAGCTGCGCCGTATCGAGAAAGATATGACGGAATAGAAGGTTATCCGGTTCCTCGTCGTCCAAGCCGCGGATAATATGCCCGTTATGCGTATTGCCTTTCACTCCGCCGCTATCCTCGGAACGGCCTCCCTGACCGCGGCAATCCATTGCAAACACAGAGAATCCAAGAGATATGTACGCCAGCCGCTCGCTCCAATCCCCCGCGCTGCCCGTATAGCCGTGAAATTGGACGACCGCCGGATGCCGCTCCCGGGTTCCGCGAGGACGCGCATACTTGACATGAATGCGGGCACCGCGCACACCGGTGAAGTAAAGATCGAAGCATTCCGCTGCAGGTGTCTGAAATGCGCTGGGCACAAGCTCGATCTGCGGATCTGTGCCCCGCATCTCGGCAAGAGCGCGCTCCCAGTAGTCATCGAAATCGGCAGGTCGCGGATTGGTTCCCGTATACGCTTGCAATTGCGCAAGCGGCATATCGATAATAGGCATGCTCATGCTCCTTCCGATAAATCGATTCATCCCCCATGTTAAGGCCATTTTCCTCCCATGTAAAGATGTTAAATTCCCAAAAGCTGTGCAGCCTCAAGATGGGCGAAAGATGCATGATTGGAAGTGGTGCGTGGGACAATGAGTAGACGTTTGTACATAGAAATCGCGCAAGCAGGGGGATAGCCGGCCATGTTAGCAGCAAGCCGTATAAGAAAATGGACGCTAGTCCTGTCGATCGTCACACTTGTGCTCGATACCGATACCTTCCGGCCCACGATTTCGGCCATGAAGGAAAAGCCCGCGGCAGCTTGTCTGCCCTCTGTCACGGACGAATTGGACCAACGCGCCGAAGATAGCAAGCCGAATACATCTCCGGGAGCCATCAGCAAGCAGGCGGGGACATACGCAGAGCAGAAGAGCGCGGCGGAGACAGATCGGCGCCGCAGCCGAAAAGGGCATAAACGCAGCAAGCAGGCGCAGCATGCCGTATCCTGGGCACAGCTGCAGAAAATGTACCCGAGCGCCTTCTATTTGGGCGGACCGCGCAAAGTCAGGAAGGTCGCGCTTACCTTCGACGATGTACCGGATGTGAAATACACCCCGCAGGTTCTCGATGTGCTGGCCAAATATAAAGTGCGGGCCACTTTCTTCGTGGTCGGCTCAAGAGCCCGCGCCCATCCTTCTGTCGTCCGGCGGATGCGGAGAGAAGGCCATTTGATCGGAAACCATTCCTACAATCATCCGGTTTTCACCCAGATATCGATGCAGAAATTCCAGCAGCAGGTCTTGCGTACCGATGCCGTCCTACGACCGCTTGCCGGCTACAGCCCGAAGCTCATCCGGCCGCCCTATGGCGAAATATTGCCGAAGCAGATTGAATGGGCGAAGCGGAACGGATTCGTTATCGTAAACTGGAATGTCGACTCGGAGGATTGGAAGAGCCTGGACAGCAGCAGCATTATTATTAACATTAAACGAACGCTGAAGCCCGGATCGATCATCCTGCAGCATGCCGGCGGCGGAGGCGGACAAGATTTATCGGGTACGATTAACGCCCTCCCCCGCCTCATCCGTCTGCTTCGCAGCAAAGGGTATCAAATCGTCACCCTGCCCGAGCTCCTGAACCGTCCTGTCGCCCGATCATCATAACCCCTGCATCAACGGAAAAACCGTGATATACAGCAAACGGCGTTCACCTTGAATCAAGGATGAACGCCGTTTTTATGTGTGAGTGAAGCCCGTATTTCATGTATGAAGGATGAGTATGAACGGCTATTCCAAAACAAAGACATCGACATATTGGAAGCCGAACGTTCTCGCCTGCTGCTGCGAATGCGGAACATAGATGTCGATCCGGTTTCCTTTGATTGCCCCGCCCATGTCGGTAGCTGTCATAATCATGCCGCCTACCGGCAGGCCGTCATAATCGTAACCTGTCACATAAACCTTGCTGCCTAGCGGAATCCGCTTGGGATCTACTGCAATCGTACCGAGCTTAAGCGGATTTCCGAAGTAGTCCACTGCTCCCCAGCCGCCGTTCTCCGAAGCTGCGGATGTGTATGCGCTCGCTTTTACCTGGAAGGCATCCGTGTAATTGAATATCCGTCCGCCAAGGTTGAGCTGCTCGCTGTCGGATGACGCCTTCATCGTGCTGGCGGGCGCTGCCGCAGGTGCTGCAGCCGCTGCTTTCATGGTGCTGCCGCTTGGAACGATAATGTTCAAGCCTTCATAAATGTTCTGCGCATTTACCTTCGGATTCGCCTTCATGAGCGAATCGACCGTAACGCCATAACGTTTGGACAGCTTCCAGAACGTGTCGCCGTCCGCCGCCTTGTGATTCGTAGCCGCATTGGCGGCGCCTGCATGGGCAAATAGGGTCAAGCCAAGCACAGCCGCTGCCGTGCCTTTCTTCCAATTCCAATTCTTCAAAGCGTGTCGTCCTCCTTCGGTTTACGGATCCGCGCCGTCATTCACGACGCTCGTCTCCGTCATCGCGAACGGATGTAAGTCTATTATCCGTTCAAGCATGTGGCCTACGAGGTTAGTTGTCGGATTCGGGTCGAGGAGTCAACCCTTCGCGTCCGCGTATATGCCGCATTCGCGATTCACCCCTAGCATTCCTGCTGCCAATAAGCGTCGATAGAACGCAAAAGAACGGCAGCATTCATACAAGTTTTCGGCTGATAAGCATGGAGAATTTCCACAATTAACGGCCGTCAGGAAACCGTATACCGCTGTTTCCAAAAGTCCCCCGTACGATAAGTTTCGGCTCGCGTAAGAGAATACCATATATCTCCCGCGCAATCCTACCGGTAAATTCGTCCAATCGCTGCAGATGCAAGTACATAAGCCGTTCCGAAGCATGATCAGCTCCGAATACATTGACTGTATATTTAAGGGCTTCTACTGTTTTTTTAGCTATGCCGGAGGTGTTTCATAGCGTGAATATCGTCATCATGGCCGGCGGTAGAGGGACTCGGTTCTGGCCGCGGAGCACCGCATCCATGCCGAAGCAATTTCTGCCTTTCCATTCGGACCGGACCTTAATTCAAGAAACAGCCGCCCGCTTCCTCAAGCTGGTGCCAGGAAGCCGCTTGTACGCAGCCGTACCCGACCGTTACCTGCCTCTGCTCGCCCGGCAGCTCCCCGACATGCCGCCGAATCAATACATTATCGAACCCGAACAAAAGGATACTGCAGCATGTATGGCTCTTGCCGCATTAAGATTTCTGGATCAGGGCGACGATTCGCCCCTTGTCTTTGTCCCCTCGGATCAATATGTTTCCGATGAACGGGCATTCCTGGCGGCTATCGAACAGGCCGCAGCCGCAGCCTGCCTAGATGATGCGATTGTAACACTCGGCATCGAACCGGATCGGCCCGAAACCGGCTTCGGTTACTTACGAACGCTCGATAAGTCCAGCGATATGGCAAAGAATATGCCTCAAGGCGTACTCCGCGTCGTTCAATTTCTTGAGAAGCCGGATGCCGGCCGTGCCGCGGAATTGATTCGCGAGTCTGGAATATATTGGAATAGCGGCATATTCGTATGGCGCCCCTCCACCATTGCCAGCAGCCTGCAGCGTTATCAGCCCCAGTTGTGGAACATACTGAGATCGCATCCGCACGATGCGGCAGCTGCATATGCGCAGATGCCCGCGCTTTCCATCGACTACGCGGTTATGGAGCAGGCCCAATCTATTTACTGCATCCCGGTTCGCTGCGGATGGGACGATATCGGCTCATGGGCTGCGCTCGAACGCCACCTAACCCCGGATTCAAGCGGGAACATCCGGCATGGCGAGGAGCCCATTGTGCTTCCGAACGCTACCGGCAATACCGTATTTGCAGACCGGCAGGCGCTGATCGTCGGCGTCCATGATTTGATCATCGTCTCTACGCCGCATGGTTTGTTGGTCTGTCCGAAGGCGGAGGAAGCCAAGCTCAAGACATGGCTGACGCATATCCGGGGCGAGTAACATCTTCTGAAGACACGAGGGATCTATCGCCCGTTAGCAGCAGGCATTGGGCTGGCTGTACGTTTCATGAACAACGTAAGGCCGTGAAGCGTGAAGGGCTTCAACGGCCGTTATTGTTCAACTGCTCAATTGTGGATTTGTGCGATCATTCCCTCTACCAGCGTTCGAATTCCTTGATCCAGATAAGGAAGTGTCCGCTCCATTATAGCCTCTATTGGCTCTACATGATCGGTATACGTGGACACATAGCCCTGAACCATGAAGAACAGTGCCCGCGTGCGATTGATCATAGCCTCCGGTCCATTATCTTGGGTGCGGTCCGCAAGCGCAAGATGAAGAGCCCTGTCCAGATGGCCGAACAGCTGGTTGCGGATACGGTTGACCGCAAGCTCCGGATCTTCCTCGTCGACACGCACGGAACCTGCGAACAGCACCGTGTAGAAGCTTCCATTGGTCAAGCAGAACGTAACGTATTCCTTGCAAATCCCCGTCAAGACATTCATCGGATCAGCCTCACGGCCTTCCAGCTTGTCCAGCATCCGCTGCTCCAGCTCCAACAGCGACGGGATGGCAATTTGCTGCAGAAGGTCCTCTTTATTCTTGTAATAAATATAGATCGCAGTGTGAGAGCAGCCTGCTGCCTTGGCGATTTCACGCATCGTTACGGACTGATAGCCCCGTTCGGCAAATAACGCGGCAGCGGCGCTGCGGACGGCGGCTTTCATTTCTTCCGTCTGTTTCTTGCGGGTGGTAGTCATTGGACGAACACAGCCTCATTTCCTCTAATAGCTTTTAGTAACCGATGGCAATATAATAACCACTGGTTACTAAAAGGTCAAGTGCCTCTGCCAAACCATCAGCGGACGGATGCCTTCATCCTGATCGGACCGGTAACAATCGCTTTGGAATTAAGGGATCGGATCGTTAGAACTAAAGGTTCCTCTATTCCGCCGCCAACTGGCACCGTGTGCACAAGGCTTGATATTGCTTGTGTTTGGCATATCTCGAGGGATCGGAGCAATTCCGGCCCGACTACCGTACCGCGGCGCAGCACGAGCTCCAGTTCGCCCGAATCGGCAAGCGACGGTTTCACCCAGCCGACCTCGATCGTGATATCGATTTGTCCTCCCTCCTGAATGGCAGGAAGAAGGAGGACCGCCAGCGGTAATTCGAAGGATGGGGCAATAACTGGCCTAATTTGACTTTGTTTCAGCTCGAATACGGCTTCCTTCCCCATTGTCCATCCCCTGCCTTACTCTATCTATTATTTCTATTTACCATTTATTTCTATTAATCTATGCGACCGGCAGTCTTGCCGGTAGGGCAGCTTTTCTTGGCGAATTCGCCTTTTCCCCTCCCAAACCGCTTTTATCCGGAGCCCTATTGCCGCTCGTCCTTCTGCCAAGAGGGCGTAAATGAAACGGGACCATGGGTTTCCAAATCATAGCGTTCAAGGTAAGATAGGGGGATGCGATAAAGGATAAAATTTGCACTTCTACAGGAGGTTACCTTGAGCAGACGAAGTCTCCCGCTGATTCTCGTTATTGCAGTGATCCTCGCAGGCTGGATCGGAAACGGGATTTATTATGAACGTCAGCAGGTGGATAAACCTGTTTTCTTCCAACAATATATTGAGCTTGGCGACTATGAGGGGCAGCAGGTCGAGCTGTCTTATCTGGAAAATGCCAATGGCGGCAAACGCATAAGCACGCTGGAGTTTCCCGGCTTCGAGCTGTATCGCATCGAGAACGCCCAGAACGATCAGCAATACCGCTATCAGATTAACAAGAAATTCCTGCTCTCCATCGACAAACCAACGCTTGATATTCTCCGTCAACCTGGCAAAGCAATTACGAAAGCGAAGGTATATTATCGCGACGGAACAAAGGCGGATGAGGTCGATATTGGCGAAATTCGTTACAGCGGCAAGACCTTTACGCCTCATTCACCGGTCGAACACAGCAGCTCCATGGGATCCTCGGATAATTTGGGCTATTCCGTGCTTCGCGTTGCCGAGCCCGTCACCCTCACGACAATCGAGAGTGAGCTTGCGGCTTCATTGCCCGATTGGCTCAAGATCGATATAGCTGTAACATCCCCTGCGGACCCGAAGATCCCGCAACCGGAAGCCGGTGCAAATGAAGGCGTTCCTTGGCAAGAGCTGCGCCTTCCGATGGAGCTTCCGAAGGGCACGACGATCAAGATCAGCTACCGGTTTAACTTCAACCAAGGGGACGATCGCGCAGAAGAAGCGCTGAATTACTATAAGATTCTGCTCTGGGTCGAAGGCATGGAGAAGAACGGCCGCGCATTCCGGACCGCCGTGCATATCCAGTACGATCCTTACCCGTCCGAGGACGATATTCGAGAGATGACGAGGAATGCAAGGAGGCAGGAACGATGATGGGCAGAGAGTGGAAACAGATGGCTTGGGGACTGCTGCTGGTCATTATTGATATTCGCATCGTCGTATTTGACCTGCTCCCGGATTTCATCGGCTATCTCCTTGTTTCGATCGGCGCTTCCAAATTGATGGCGAAGGACAGATGGAGAGGTGTCGTTATGGTCACAGCCGTCATTCTTGGGATCATGTCGCTGATTGGTATATTCATGCCGTCCACCGATGGATCGGGCATTTCTCCCTTTGGGTATGCATACCTGTTGGGCATGCTCGATGGAATCGGACATCTTGTCATTGTCTACGGGATTTGCAGCCTGGCGGCTGCGCGGGCGCGGGAAGAGGAGGACGAGGAATGGGCGGAGTCGGCCAATGGCCGCCGGACGGCGTTCCTGGTCATTAGCGGTCTTACGATGCTGTACAATACCTTTATCGTTAATATGGATCATGATTGGCGGCTGGCTAGCTTCTTGTTTATCCTTGCGGCCATTGTGATGGAAATTGTGATCATACTCTTCCTCTTCGGCACAGCTAAACGCTGGAAGCCGGAACAATAGCACATCAGAACAAATGCCTTCATTGCTCGCGGTATGGCCGAAGCTAAGAAACAAAAAAACGCAAAAAAGCGGCCTAGCCGCTAATTTGCGCTGTTAAACTTCGATATGCATGGTTAATTAAGACGTAAACTCTTGAACCCATACGCCGTTGTAGTACGAAACGCCGATTTTGTTGAAGCTTTTGTTCAGGATGTTCGCACGGTGACCTGCGCTGTTCATCCAAGCCGTCATAACTTCCTGCGGCGAACGTTGGCCTTTGGCAATGTTCTCGCCTGCAGAGGAATATTTCACGCCATAAGCACGCATCATATCAAAAGGCGAGCCGTAAGTAGGCGAGTTATGATCGAAGTAGTTCTTGTCATACATATCTTTCGCTTTGTCATGAGCGACTTTAGTCAGCAAAGAATCCGAAGTCAGCTGGGACAAGCCGGCTTTGGCACGCTCTTGGTTAACAAGCGTAATGACTTGTGCGGCGAAAGCGTCCTGCGATACGGAGCCGTTAGAGCCGCCGTTGTTCGTGTTTCCGCCATTGTTCGTATTTCCACCGTTGGTGTTACCGCCGTTGTTCGTATTGCCACCGTTGTTAATACCACCGTTAGTGTTGCCGCCGTTGTTCGTATTCCCACCGTTGTTAATACCGCCGTTAGTATTGCCGCCTGTGTTGCCGCCATATCCCGGAGGGCAATTAATAAGGTTATTCCAGAACCAGTTGTTGTTTGCAGAGCCTTGACCGGATCCGATTAGCTTAGACAAGTCTATTGTATTCAAATTATACGTGACGGGGGCTCCGTTCATAGAAGCGGCATCCGCCTTCGGTACAGCAGCTCCTCCTCCGAAAACGATCATTCCTGCAGCGAGTACGCCAGCTACACCTATGCGCCATGGTTGCATCTTCATGAATTAAAAATCTCCCTTCAGTTAACGTTTGTTAGTGCCGGTTACCCGACGCAACTCATGTTAACATAGGGAGTTTTATAGATCATGCCTCAAAATCTACCAGCCTGACATCCTCTTCATTCGTTACTTTATCTCCAGAAACAGGAGAAACCTTTGGCATTCCTGAGGTTAAACCGGGTTGGACAGTCTATTAATTAGAGCCTTCCGAACGTCGGGAGAAAATATTTCCCAGCACTCTTGAATGAACGTTTCCCTCGTATTCTCTCACTCTTTGAGCTCCCGGCATGAAGCCGTCCGCAGCCGTAGCCCGATACGCATTCTTAAGATTTCAAGGTGATAACATAGGTAATAAATAAGGGCTTATTGCCGCGGAAGACCGAAGTCGACATGAGCAGCTTATCGCCTGAAGGGCTCCAGCGCAGCGGATCGCTTGCAAGCTCCATGTCAACCGATAACTGGGTTGCCTTACCGGATACGACATCGGCCACGTAAACGCCTTGGACATTGCCGCCCGAAACAATCGTGTAAGCCAGCTTGGTCCCGTCAGGCGACCAGCTCGTTCCGAATACTTGGTTGCCGCCGGCAATTCTGCCCTTCGGCTGCATGGCCTGATCGACGATCGTAAGCTCCATCTGCATCTCTTCGACCTCCAGCTTGTTCAGATGCTTGACGAGCGCAAATTGCTTGCCGTCATTGGAAGGAGCAAACCAAATCACCTGCTTATCCAGCGCCGTCCGTTCTTTCGTCTTCAAATCATACTGGAACAGCACATTTTGCTCGCTGATGTAATAGAGCATCCCGTCCCTTTGTTTGGCATTAAAGGTTGAGAAATCCTGCGTGGTCACAAGAATTTCCGTATTCCCGTCAATGTCGGACCGGGCAATATCGGCTGATTCCGTAATAAACACAACACGCTCGTTGTCGGCCCATTCGGATTCGTACATCCCGATAAATTGCTTTCCTGTCTGGACGGTCTCGCGAGTAGCCAGATTCATAATATATCCGGTGGCCGTCTCTTCCACATGCTGTTTATAGAACAGATGCTTCTTATCGGGAGACAAGACAGCAGAGCTCTGATCCATCTGTTTCTCCGAAAGAATCTCATCGGCACCGGTCGTAAGGTCTCGAATATACAAGTTGTTCGGCTGACGCTCCTCGCCTTCCACCGACAACGGCTGCGCCTGTTCGTTAGGCTTGGCGATTATCAACTGATCCTCGCTGAGCCAATCCATGCCGCGTACGCCTTCATAGGTGTCGATCTTCTCCACTTCAATCGTCGTTGAGACGGCAGGAGGCTTCTTCTCTACGACCGTGATCGTTTTCTCCGGCTTCTCGATCACGATCCGCTCTTCCTGCCCGGCGTTCGTATTGCATGCGCTAAGCAATAGAAGGCAGACGATACCGGCTGCCGCAGCAGCCTCCCGCTTCCCCTTTGCATGGTTCATGGCATGACCTCCTAAAAGTTTTGGGAGTTATTTCGCTTCCGATGGAGCGAATTCGAGCAAAACTTACTTCGAAAGCATAGGCTTAGTTTTTGGGAGTTATTTCGCTTCCGAAGGAGCGAATTCGAGCAAAACTTACTTCGAAAGCATAGGCTTAGTTTTGGGAGTTATTTCGCTTCCGAAGGAGCGAATTCGAGCAAAACTTACTTCGAAAGCATAGGCTTAGTTTTGGGAGTTATTTCACTTCCGAAGGAGCGAATTCGAGCAAAACTTACTTCGAAACGCCAGAAGCGGCGAGCGGCAGCGTTACCACAAACACCGTCCCCTGTTCACCTCCGGGCGGGTCCGACATCGTGACTTGGCCGTTCTGCAGCTCGACCAACCGTTTCACCAGCGATAAGCCCAGTCCGGTACCGCCGGTCAAGCGCGCACGGTCCTTGCTGACGGTGAAGAACGGCTCGAATAGCTTGGCCCTCGCCTCTTCTGGAATCCCGATGCCGGTATCACGGATGACGACCACGCACCGGCTTCCCTCCGCTCTGCAGGATACATTGATCTGTCCGCCCTCAACGTTGTATTTAATCGCATTATCGAGCAGGTTGAGAAAAATATGCATCAAGCTTTCTCGATCCGCCGTCACGGCTGCGGGCCGCAGATCGGTAATGATTCGCAGCCCGAACTGTACCGCTTTACCGTTCATCCGGCCGCACACGTCGCCAAGCGTTTCGCTGATATCCAGCGTTTCCGCATTCTGGCTAAACTCATACTGCTCCATGGCGGATAGATAGAGCACCTTTTCGACCATCTCCAGCAGGCGGTCCGCTTCCTTGCGGATTCTCAGCCTCGCTTCCTCCAGAAGAGCCGGATCATCCTGATACATATCCAGCAAATCGGTATAGGCCATAATGGAAGTAAGCGGAGTTTTGAATTCGTGGCTAATATTGCCGATAAACTGCTTCTGTCTTGCGAAGCTCTGCTCGATTTCACGGCTCATATACACAATCCCCTCGCTCAGCTCGCCCAGCTCATCCCGGCGTCTAACCGGCGATTGGCCGATATAATCGCCGGAGCGGATCCGGTCGGCCGCCTGCCGGAGCTTGGCCAGCGCCTTCGTTACCCGCTGCACGTACAGAAACCCGATCAAGAAGCTGATCCCCAGTGCAGTCAACCCGATATTACGCATGCTGCGTTCAATGGAAGCATAGAAGTCATGATCGCCTTTAAGCGAGTAGTGTATTTGTACAATGCCGACCTGGCCTATGGACCATACAAGCGGACTCATGTAAATCAGATTATCGCCGGCAACCTGATACACCGTCATTCCCTTCTTCGCCAGCTCAAGCGTATCTGCAATGGAGCCGGTCGTCGACAGCGGAGAGGAATTGCCGACCTCGTTCCCTTTCCGATCATAGAGTACGATATGCGTCCCGCTGAGCAGACCGCTCAGATCCGAAGCCAGCAGCTGCCCGCTCCGCCGCATGAACGTCTGGTCGTCCGTAAGCGAATCGCTGAGAAAGGTTTGCCTTACGCGCAGGCTCGCAAGCTCGCTCCGCCGTTTCAGCTCGGCTTCGACCTTCTGCCTCTGATCGCGTTCAATCTCCCGCAGCACAAGCCAGCTAAGCGCGGATACCGTCAGCAATAGCAGCGCGGCAAGCGCAACGGTGAAACGCCATTTCAAGCTGAGTCTTACCCGCCCGCCGCTCACGCCCTTCATAGGATCAGCTCGCGCAGCGCTTTGTATCCGATGCCATAAACGGTCTGGAGAAGCTGCTGGTAAGGCTCGCCCAGCTTCTTCCGAAGCCGCTGCATATGGATATCCACGGTACGCGTTCCGCCTGCATAATCAATATCCCATACCAAATCAAGCAGCTCGTCACGCGTATACACGCGCTCGGGATGCGTCAACAGCAAAGAAAGCAAATCAAATTCCTTGGGCGTCAGCTCCAGCGCCTCGCCGCGAAGCAGCACCGTCCGATTTGGAATCGTGAGCCGGAGCTCGCCGACCACGACCGGCAGCGCTTCATCCTCGCGCTTGCTCTCCAGCCGGCGGAACAACGCCTTCACACGGGCCACCAGCTCGCGCAGGTCGAATGGCTTCGTCATGTAATCGTCGGCGCCGAGCTCCAATCCGATTACTTTATCTACAATATCGTTCTTCACCGTCAGCATAATGATGCCAAGTCCCGTACGGTTCTCCAGATTGCGGCAAACGTCATATCCGTTCATCTTCGGCATCATGACGTCCAACACCATAACATGCGGCTTGAAGATGGCTGCTTTAGCCAATGCCTCTTCGCCGTTATAGGCGATATCTACCACATACCCTTCGCGCCGGAAGGCATAGGCAATTGCTCCGGCAATGCTCTGCTCATCGTCCACGACGAGAATTTTTTTGTCCATCGTATCACCCTGCCATTAAAAATATCTCATTATTGTCTCATGAGCATCTCCAAATGTTTCAAACTCGTAAACAGTTTACATTAATTAACGATAATTGTTGATTGGCCTTTCTTTCACCTATTATTACCCGGCCAACGCAAAAACCCGTTGAAATTCCCATCCAACAGGCAGTTTGCGGATCGCTCTTTTATAAATCGTCAAAAACGAAGTCAAGATGATCGGCTTTCTTCAGGTTGCATTCCGCGCAAGCGCAGACACAGTTAGCCGGCGTGGACAGCCCGCCTTTTGATTTGGGCATCACGTGATCGATCGTATCTCCAAAACGGCCGCAGTATTTGCATACATAATCGTCTCGTTGAAGAATATATAAGCGGAAATCGGTTTTGGTATACAGCTTATGAATCAACGATGGATTTATAATGCCAGCAGCGCCTTCATTCACCATGCGTACCGCCATTTCCGTCGGAATTTCCGTCGACCAGCGTTTGCCCGTCTCGCGTCTCCCGCGAAGACGAATCAAGCCTGTTCCCCGGTCATTCAATACGCGCGTGTCGTAAATGAACTTTCCTTTGATCGGTACGATACGCTTGTATGGCGGACGGACAGGCGGACGTTCCGCTTCATCCGTCAGGATCGCATTCATACTCTTGCGCTTGCGGCGGCGCTTACGCTTGCGTTTGCGTTTGGGCAGCGATTCGCCGATGATATGCCCGTTTGTTTCAGCCGTCTGTCCGCTCAGCTCCTCACCGCTCTGGTTCGGCAGCTCCGTGGTAGGCACAAGCGGCTCAATAGATTCATCCGGCTGTAGGGCTTGCTTCTCCAGCCCGGATGTCAGCAGCTCTTTCGCCTCATCCGGCCGTCTCCGTTTTCTGCGTTTACGGTTACGCTTCCGTTTAGGGGGGCCGTCATTGGACCGGCCAAGCTCCTGCTCCAATTCGTCGGAAGAGGCTTCCGGCTCTTCTTCCTTACCGAGAAGAGCAGACGATAGCCGCTCTTCCGCGCCGCCTTCACCGGTCTGCTTGCGCTTTCGGCGGGCACGGCGCCTCCGCTTTCGTTTGGGAGGCTCTTCCGGCATATCTTTCATATCCGCCGCGCCCCTCACGGTCCGAGAAGAAGACTCCTCCGTTCCCAAGTCGGCCAATGCCGGCGATGCGGATTCTTCCTCATCCTCCACGGCGGAAACAGCAGCTCCGCGCTGCCGCTTTCGCTGGCAAGAGCGGCAAGTCCCGCGCCGCCCGCCTCGGCCGGAACGCTTCGTAAACGAGGACAACGGCTTCTCTTCGCCGCAGACCCCGCAATGTTTTACATTCATCTTCTTTGTTCGCTCCGATCATTGTGCTAGATAATAATAATTAGAACACGATTCCCTGCATCTTGCGAAATTGATCGGGCGTCATTCCTTCCGTCTTGCCGAAGGTAGCGATAAAGTGGCTCGGGTCGCGATATCCCGACAGCTCCGCAATTTCTTTAATCGATTTCCGGTCCCCCCGGCTCATCAGCTCTTTCGCCTTGCGAATACGAAGCCGGATCAAATATGCATACGTCGTTATGCCGAAGGCTTGCCGGAATAAAGAATTCAAGTAACGCGGACTCAGCCCGAGCAGCTGCGCCATATCGTTCAACCCGATCTCGGGATCGCCGTAATGCCGGTCAAGCCACTGCAGCAGCGGATCAAGCTTCTCCAGATGCTGAAAAAGCGACGATGAACGGCTGCCCGTCTGGCCGTATTTCTTCAAAGTCATAATAAATTGATACAGCTGCGCGGAGGCATTCATGCCGGAACGGTCCTCGTCATGCTGCACCTGTTCGATCATCGCGGCCAATTGAGCCGTAATCGGCGCATCCTCATTCCAATGGAACCATTCCGTATGTCTGATATCGAAAGCGGCGAGTATCGACTCGGCCAGCGAACCGCCGAAGGTTACATACATCGTCACCCATTTCTTATCCTTAGGAGCGTACGTATGCGGCACGCCGGGGAATAGCAGGGAACCGCAGCCGGGAGGCAAGCTGAACTGCCGTCCGCTTAGCTCGAATTCGCCCTCCCCTTCAAGCGTCTGCAGCCAATGGAAGCAAGGATAGCCTTTCGTTCTCGTAATCGGCTCCTGATCGTGATTGTATCCGAGGCTCTCCACTTGCAGCGGCAGTTCATGTTCACCTAGAGCAAATAGAAACCGGCGGCCGTCATCAACCACCGTTTCCGTTCGACGATCAAGCTGTTCCATATTATCATATCCTACCCAATCGTTAATAATAGTTCATCTAGAAGAATGATAACACAGAATAATCGTACAATCACAACTTTTACATGCGAATCATGCTTTTGCCGAATTGTAAAATGCAGCTGAAGGAGAGGTGGCTATGTATACATGAAGATATTCCATAATGTTATATGCATGCGAAAGCAAGCAAAGCGCCAGGATGAAACTCCCTTCCCGGGCACGGTCCGGCACGCGGATAACGCAGCATCGGTTTGAACATATTACAGAAGGAAATCATCCTGTGCGTAAAGGAGACTGCTGCACCATGAAATTCAAACGGTTAGCCGGATTATTGTTATTCGCTATGCTGCCGGCAGCTGCCGGCATCGCATCGGCTGCAGAACCCGGCCAGCATCCCAGCCAGCATATCGTCAAACGCGGGGACAATCTATGGGACATATCCATCAAGCATTTTGTTCCCTTGGCTGCCATCATCAAAGCCAATCCGCAAATTGAAGACCCGCATTGGATTTATCAAGGGGATATCATCCGTCTCCCGGCGAACGGTGCGGGGATGAAATCGCTCGCCTTCGGTGACGGCTTCGGCGGCAGCGGCAGTGCCGATCCCAATGCCGGTGGCAATGCCGGCGGCAATGCTGAAGGCAGCGCCAGCACTGGCGACGTAAACCAGGAAATCGTCCGGCTTGTCAATGAAGAACGTGCCAAGCAAGGACTTTCGGCGCTGACGGAAAATGGGGATCTCTCGCGGGTAGCCCTGTTTAAATCTCAGGATATGCGCGACCAAGGCTACTTCTCACACGACTCGCCATCGTACGGAAGTCCGTTCGATATGATGAAGGCCTTCAATATCAACTACTCGTACGCGGGCGAGAATATTGCCGCCGGTCAAACCACCCCTCAGGATGTGATGAATTCGTGGATGAACAGTCCCGGCCATCGCAAGAATATTATGAGCCCGGACTTCACCGAGATCGGCATCGGTTACTGCACCGGCGGAAGCATGAATCATTATTGGACGCAGCAGTTTATTAAGCCTTGACCGACAGATAACGTGCAGAAGAGCCGCTCATCCACGTAGAAGAGCGGTTCTTTCGCTGTTAAGACAATGTCTTAGGGCCCACTGCCTTTCGTTCCGAATTGGAAGCAAGCGCCCGCAGGTTAGCCCAATCCGGCGGTTTGAAATACTTAAGCAGCAAAAACTGCCTGCCCCTATGCCGAGATCGGCGAGAGTCCGTACCGGATATGCTCTCCCTTCTAAACTATGGTACAATATACTTTCCTACTATATTGACTGCAACATGTTCGCCAGTCATAGACGTCTGTAATAGGGGAGGAGATTAACGCAAGTGAATACAGAGTATCAATCATCCGTGCATACGGTGCACGAGCGGCAGTCCCGGAGAAAATCGGGGCCGTCTGTGCTTGTCTTTCTATGTGTTTGGGTCGTTCTGATCGGCACAGGCATTCTCGGTGCGATATGGTATAGCGGTAAAATCAAGGAGAGCATCACAACGGAAGTCGGACAGCAAACCTCGCAGAAAATCACGGCGATGCAAACCAGCTATGAGGCACAACTGAAACAGCTCGACACGCAGTTCAGGGAAGACATCGCCAAGCTGCAGGGCAAGGTTGACGCGCTTAACGAGCTGCTCGAATTCTCGAAGGACAACGCAAGCAGCAAGACCGATAACAGCAATAAATTGTTCACCCAGCTCAGCGAAGTGAAGAAACAGCTGAATGAGCTGAAGAAAGACTTGGACGTGCTGAAATGAGTATTACCGTTAAACAGCTTAACCGCCTCGGTCTAATCGTTTGCGCCCCGTTCCTTGGCATCTTCTTCTGGCTCGCTGCCGCCAACCTATCCATCACGCTTCCGGACGAAGTGTTCCCGAAAGTTTCTGCAGCATCCGAGATAAGCCTTACCGCTGCCGATACGGACAAGCTCAAGAGCAGTCTCGATCAAGCGAAGCAGACGGCGGTGTCCACCGCTCAGTCGATTAAGAAATCAGTCGCCTTGTACAATCAAACGAACGAGAATATGAGCCAAATCGCCAAAGTAGCCGCCGCGCAATCCGGCAGGCCTGCCATGATCTATGACCGGCGCATCACAAGGCAGCTTGGATACCCTGCCGAAACGGTGCAATCGGACAACTTAACGGCACAGCTCTTCAAAATCAAAGCCCAAAATTTTACCGGGTACGCGATGAAAGTAAAGCTGAAGTCTCCGAATGCGATGCAGATGGTGCTGGGCAAGGATAACGCCGGCCAAGCGGAGACGACCTTGTCTGCCGTCAAGCGCTATAACGCGGTTGCGGGCGTAAATGCGGGAGGATTTGCCGACAGCGGGAAGAAAAGATATCCCCTCAGCACGACTGTCATCGACGGGAAGTATGTGAACGGGTTTGAACCGACGTTCAAAGATTTGTTCTTCGTCGGCATGAACGAGGACATGGAGCTGATCGGGGGCAATTACCACAGCCAAAACCAGCTGGATGCCCAGAAGCCGAAATTCGGCGCTTCCTTCGTACCTGTATTAATGAAGAACCGCGTTCCCCAGCCGATCCCGGACAAATGGCAGGTAAGCCCGAAGCGGGCCCCGCGGACGGTTATGGCGAATTATAAAGATAACCAGCTTCTATTTCTCGTAACGGACGGGTATAACGAGAACGGCAACTCGGGCGCGACCTTGCAGGAGATGCAGCTGCTGCTTACCCGTTACGGCGCCATCGACGGCTATAATTTGGACGGCGGCGGATCATCCTCGCTCATTTTTAACGGAAGGGTCGTTAACAAGCCGTCCGACGGGCAGCTTCGGGCGCTTCCGACGCACTTTCTGTTCTTCAAATAGACAGCTATCATTCGCCATCCATACATGCGGATATCTACATAATAAGAGGAGCCGGGCAAATGCCCTGGCTCCTCTTGTTCATTACACATCTAGGTTCAACCCGCTGTATGCGGTAACGATCTCGCCATCGTACACATCCGCTACCTCGGAAGCAAGCTGGGGCACGCTGCCAAAGTGGGGCAAATGCGTCAGCACGACTTTACGCACGCCGGCCTCCTTCGCTAATCTGCCTACCTCCGCCGCATTCATGTGGCCGTAATTACGGGCATCCTTCATATCGGCATAGAACGATGTTTCCGCTATAAGAACGTCTGCATCCGCGCAATGCATGATAAGCGAATCATCGTAATAGGTATCGGCCGTGTAGACAGCCTTCTTTCCCTTGTATGAGAAGGACATCCCCACGCAATACGCTTCATGAAACGTTTTGAAGAAGGAAACCTCAAGCTCTCCCTCCGTCAAACGCCCGCCTGCATAAATCCGTTCGATGCCGGATCCTTTCATCGGCTTAAACTGGAGCTCTCGCTCCGGTTCTTCCGCGATATAGATCGGCAGCGCTTCACGGCGATGATCCAAGTCGGCATCAATTAAGCAGGCGTACTGCAAGCAGCCCAAATCCGCGACATGGTCGTAATGCCGATGTGAAATGAGTACGCTGTTCAAGGCATACACCGGCTTATATTTCTGGAGCTGGGCCAGCACGCCGCTGCCGCAATCGACCAGCATGCTCCGATTATCGTATTCAATGAGATAGCCTGCCGTCGCATCTCCCGCTTTCGGATAAGCGCCCCACGGGCCAAGAACCGTTATACGCATCTTAAGAATCACGCTCCATTCAGATACAGCAGCGCCTGATCGAATGCATCCGGACACATGAACGCTCTGGCGTGCTCATGCTTGCCCGACTGGAAAAACATCCGGACGAGCGAGCTGTTCGTCTGCATATGCTGTGCATAGGGCGAGAGGTATACCGTTTCAGCCACCGTCGTATGACGCATGTATTGTTCGAGCTGAAGCTCGTACTCCAAGTCCGTCGCGTTGCGCACGCCGCGGATAATCGCTTCGATGCCGTTGGCATTCACGTAATCGGCGACAATGCCTTCGAATGGCCTAATCACCGTACGAGCGGAATATTCGTCCGCGATCGATTTCCTGACGAGCTCCGTGCGCTGATCCAGCGTAAACTTGTGATTCTTCGCCCGGTTATTCGCGACGACAATATGAATGCGGTCAAATAATTTAAAAGCGCGTTCAATAACCGATACATGTCCGAGCGTAATCGGATCGAAGCTCCCCGCATAAACGGCCTCCACGTGCATTCCCCCTCTGCAAGCGATGCTTAGCAGCAAATTTTCTAAAATTGTAACATTTCATCCCATCATGCATCAACAGCCCTTGCAAAATCCCGCTTCCGCTAAGCTTGTATAGCCGTCGGACAGCTGATTGATTACAAGGTTCTATCCCTTGCGGCGCCTAGTCCGCAGCCCAGAACGAGCAGGCTTGCGGCAGCAAGCAGGAGGAACGGCATATCCCATCCTCCTGTCCGATCGTGCAGCATGCCGAAGAGAGTCGGCCCTGCCGCCGCCAGCAGGTAGCCCAAGCTCTGGGCCATGCCGGACAGCTTCGCCGCATCATGAGCGTCTCGCGTACGCAAGCTGAAGAACATCATCGCCAAGCTGAACGAGCAGCCGATGGCGATGCCCAGAATAATCGCCCATAGCGGTATAAGCGCGCTGCCGCCGAAGTAGAATCCGCCGATGCCGGTCAGGTACAGGACGACCGTTATGATAACAAGCACGCGCTGGTTGTTCATCCGTCCGGCAAGAATGGGAATGATGAATGTAACCGGCAGCAGCGCAAACTGCATAAGCGATAGCATCCAGCCCGCGGTATCGGAGCTCATCCCCCGGTCTACCAGAATTTGCGGAAACCAGGTAATCACAATGTAGAATATGAGCGACTGCAGCCCCATGAAGATGGTCACCTGCCAGGCAAGCGCAGATCGCCATAAGCTGCCATTCGAGCCGCGCCGCGCAGGGGCAGACCCTGCCAAGCGTTGGCCGGCACGGAATTGAGGAAGCCAGACCAAGATCGACACCAGCGCAAGAACCGCCCAGCAGCCGAGCGCCCCCCGCCATCCAAGTCCCAGATCGACGGCAATCGGAACACTGATACCGGAAGCGATCGCACCGCACATATTCATCGATACGGAATAGACGCCCGTCATCAGGCCGACGCTGCCGGGAAACTCCCGTTTCACCAGGCTTGGCATCAGTACGTTACAAACCGCGATCGCCAGGCCAAGCAGGATCGTCCCCCCGAATAGAGCTCCCGTCCCCGCCAAGGAACGGAGGACGATACCGCCTGCAAGAGCCCATAACGAAACCATGATGACCCGTTCCGTTCCGAACCGCCGCGCCAGCATAGGCGTAAGCGGAGAGAGCAGGGCGAATGCGAGCAGCGGAAAGGTCGTAATGGTTCCCGCCATCGTATTCGAAATTCCGAGCGATTCCCGAATCGAACCGATTAAAGGGCCTACCGATGTTAGCGGAGCCCGTAAATTCACCGCAATAAAAATAATGCCAAGAACAAGCAGCGCTTTCTTCGAGTGTGCGAGCGCCCCGCCTGCTGCCTTGGCTTCGCTGCTTGGCGAGCTCATGACAATGCCTCCATGCCGCTGCCATTCTCCCGCTTCGAATCCTCGATGTAACGGTGAACGGCCGCAACCGCCGCTTCAGCATCGCAAGCGACAATCGCCTCGATGACCTGCCGGTGGGATTGCAGGTACATCGTCTGATTGTCCGGCTTCAGCAAGGTTGAGATGGACTCCCGTACCGCTTGAATAAGATGATGATACAATTCAACCAGGATATCATTATGAGAAGCGGCCATAATGGTTTGATGGAGCTGCAGATCCGCAGCGACATACGCTTCCCTGTCGTTATCCGCTGCCGCCCGTTCACAAGCCTGCAAGCAGATCAGCATGGATGCGGCATCCTCCTCCGTCCTGTGAATGGCCGCCAGATAAGCCGCTTCCCGCTCAAGCGCATGCCGCACCTCCAGTGTCCGTATCAAATCCGACCTTAATAGACGCCGCTCCAGCGCAGCGCCGAGCGCGCTCGAAGAACAGACGTAAGTGCCGTCCCCCTGTCTCGTCTTCAACAGCCCCGCATGCGTTAGAGCGCGAATGGCTTCGCGCAATGTGTTGCGGCTGACGGACAGCTCGGCCATTAATTCAGGTTCGGCCGGTATCCTCATGCCAACGTTCCACTGTCCGGACTCGATTAAAGCCTCCATCTGAATCGCAACCTGCTCAACCAGGGTTAACCGGTTCGTTTTTTGCAGCATGTTCATTCCCCCTTGCTCTTTCATTCCTGCTGCATGCCTGCTTAATACAAACGTAGGATGATTGGTTTATTGGTACTTTAACACATTTGCCCGCATGAAGCAAAAAACATGGACGAGGCCGGGTCGTACGATCATTTCCTGACAGCAAAAAAGTCCATCCTCAAGCGGATGGACTTTCCAGCATGCTTACCACCAGCATTCAACCGGGTAATGGTCGGACAGCAGTTCGACTTCCGGGTCGCGAATAATTCTGGCCATAGGCTTATGATTCAATAGCGCTTCATTGATCAACATATAATCAAGTCTTAACCTATCCGCATGCATTGGATCCTCATTATACTTCGTAGGTACCGAATGTTGAAAGCCGCTGCCTGCCCCGGCATCAACCAGTCCCGCTTCAAGAAGAACCTCCATCGGCCGATAATTGATTTCGCCTTGAGCCATGAATTTACGGGACAGTCTGTCATCCTGAGACAGTTTTTCCGGTATGCCCGCATGATCATAATGCGCCTTATCCAGCGGCGAGAGGGTATTCAAGTCTCCCATGACGATAACCGGTCCGCAGCAGGTTGATATTTCCTCGATAATGAGCGCCGCTTCACGTTCTCTGTGCAAGGAATCCGCGGAAGACAAGTGCGTTACGAATAGATCCAGATCGAGAATCTTCGCATGAAGCAGACCGTGGTAGAAGCCTTCTTCCTTGATCGACACCCGTTCAACGGGATGCTTGGAGAGGATCCCCAGCCGGTAAGGGCTTCTCCCCGTATCCGTTATGGCATAATACGGGAGACCCCATTCGGCGCCATACTGCTCCATCTGGCGAGTGGTCCATCCGTTCAATTCATTGAAGCCCAATATATCGTAATTTTGCCGACTTATCCACTGCCCCAGCCGAACCAGACGTTCCGGCTCAGGAGAACCGTCCAGAATGTTGTACTGCCCTATTTTCATTTACGAGAACCTCCACAGCAGGGACCTGTCGACTTCTCTCCCCTGAACGAAGCTGCGGCCGGAATTATAATCCGCCTTAAAGCTCAGCCCATTCACCGCATGCGTATGGATGGAAACCGACTGCTGCGTCGCCTCCATAATTTTATACTCGAAAGGCGCTTCAATAAAGGAACTTGCGGTAAGATACACGCCGGCTTCCGTATGCTTCAACGTATTGATGTGGTTATGCCCGGACAGAACGCCTCTTACTTCAGGATAGGATTCCACGATATGGACAATGGCCTCTTGAAATGCGGGAGGGACGTCATGGATAATACGATCTGATCCGCTCTGTTCCATAGATACGCCGTATATCGGATTATGTATGGCTAACCATTGATTTCCCCCCTTGTATCTGGCAATGGATTCTTCCAATAATGGCAGCTGATCGTCCAGGAAATAAGCCTCCTGCCGGCTGCTCCAATAGTAAGGAACGCCGCTCTCCCATTGGTTTGGCGTAACATGTATGACGCAGTCCCCATGTTCGATCGTGTATTGAGGGGATTGGCCTGCGAAAAATTCAGGAGCGAGGGTTAGCCATAACGATAGAGCATCCTTGCGATCCAAGTCATGATTGCCAAGCGATAGATAGACCGGCACCGGGAGATCGAACAGCTGTTTCGCTCTTTCGATTGCAGCCGGCGTACAGGTATCCACCATGTCTCCTCCATGCAGCACAAAATCGATTTCTCCCTTGCGCGCGTGCTCGGCAACCGCAGCGAGAAGCTCTTCCAATTTGTCCGGATAAGCAGGCTGCTGCTGAAAGCCCACAATATCCGCGCCTATATGGGTATCGGATAAATAGATAAAACGAGTCATCTCTCATCCTCCTGACAGCCCGTCAATTCCATCATGTAACAGAACTGGCGGCAGATCATTTATTTCATAAATTATACCACCGTCACGTTACTTGAAGAATATTTTTCCCTCTTTTTCATTCGGCTTGAGGTTGCTTTGCGGAAATCAAAAGGGACACGGATAGCCCGTGTCCCCATTTGTCACCATTCGATTTTATCCTGCAATAACATGTTTTTCTAAAGCATCTTCTACTTTTACATAATCGTAACCAAGATCTTTGGCAACGGCTTCAAACGTAATTTCACCATTAGCCACGTTAACACCGCGTTTTAAAGCTTCGTTTTCGGCGATTGCCCGGTATACGCCTTTGTTTGCCACCTGTAACGCATATGGAAGCGTAACGTTCGTTAAAGCGATGGTCGAGGTCCTTGGAACCGCACCAGGCATGTTGGCTACAGCGTAATGAACGACGCCATGCTTGATATAGGTTGGATTGTCATGTGTTGTAATTTGATCGATCGTTTCAACAACTCCGCCTTGGTCGACGGCAACATCAACGATAACGGAACCAGGCTTCATTGCCTTTACCATCTCTTCCGTTACCAGCTTTGGAGCTTTTGCGCCGGGAATCAATACGGCTCCGATCAGTAAGTCAGCTTCAGCTGCTGCCTGTGCGATATTGAAAGGGTTGGACATTAGCGTCGTTATTTCATTGCCGAAAATATCATCCAATTGACGTAAACGGTCAGCGCTCAAGTCGATAATCGTTACATGAGCGCCTATTCCAATTGCCATTTTTGCCGCATTCGTCCCTACGATACCGCCGCCGATAATGGTCACTTTCCCGCGGTTCACGCCAGGAACGCCCGCAAGAAGAATTCCTTTGCCTCCGTTTGATTTTTGCAAAAACTGCGCACCGATTTGCGTGGCCATCCGGCCGGCAACTTCACTCATGGGCGTAAGCAGCGGCAGCGTGCGATTCACCGATACGGTTTCATAAGCGATGGCAAGAACGCCTTTATCGATAAGTGCCTTGGCTAAAGCCGGTTCAGCGGCCAAATGCAAATAAGTGAACAAAATCAAGCCTTTGCGGAAATAGCCGTACTCGCTTGGAAGCGGCTCTTTCACTTTCATGATCAAATCCGATTTTTCCCATACAGCTGCCGCGTTATCAATAATTTCAGCACCGCTTTCGAGGTAATCTTCATTCGAAAAACCGCTGCCTTCACCGGCGTTTTTCTCAACGAATACTTTATGCCCGGCATTTATGAATGAAAAGACTCCAGCTGGCGTTAAAGCGACACGGTTTTCGTTATTTTTAATTTCTCTTGGTACGCCAATAATCATGAAATAATCTCTCCTTCAGTTTGTTTTTCGATACAATCTCGCTTTGACTGCATTTTTTTCATAATCACATACGCAATGGATAAAAGCAGCAGCCAAGGAATACCAAATTGAAGCATGATTTTGAAATCGGTAAACCATGCCGTGACCATTAAACTTAGCAGGAGAAGTCCTCCCACTATCGTCAAATACGGAAACCCTATCATTCTAACCGGCAGCTTGCGGCCGCCCGTCTTTTCCCATTTCCTTCGGAAATATAAATGAGAAACGAAAATAATCAGCCAGGTAAAAAGTGAACCAAACATAGAAATCCCCATCATAAATGCATAGGAAGATCCGGGCAGCAGCGCATTTACTACTGCAGCGACAATAATGCCCATGGTGGAAACGGTTAGCGCAGCCGTCGGCACGCCTTTTTTATTAAGCTTGCCAAACAGGGCTGGCGCAAACTTTTCTCCCGATAACGAAAACATCGTTCGCGAGGAAGCATAAAGCTGCCCGTTCATGGAAGATAAAGCGGCTGTTAAAACGATAAAATTCATGACTCCAGATGCGCCGGGTATATTCAAGATCTCCATTACTTTTACAAACGGACTTTCTTCAATTCCTGCCGATTGCCATGGAACAATCATCAGCATAATCGCCAAAGTCAACACATAGAAAGCGGACAATCGGAATACCGTCGCTTTCAATGCCTTCGGTACAGCTACATCGGGATCTTTCGCTTCACCTGCCGTAACCGCGACCAATTCCGTGCCTAAAAAGCTAAAAAGAGAAATAAAGACGGCAATCCACATCCCTTTGAATCCAAAAGGCAGAAAACCTCCATGATCGACAAGGTTATTGGCTCCCACATGTTCATGACCGGAAGTTCCGAACAGAATGTAAGCGCCAAGAAGAATAAACCCGACGATCGCACTAACCTTGATCATGGAAAACCAATACTCGAATGCTGCGAACGCATTGACGCTGGTAGCGTTTACATAAATGAGAACCGCTGTAAATAAGATGATCCATATGACGCCAGGAACCCCTGGAAACCAGTATTTCATGTACACCGCGATTGCGCTTATTTCAACCCCGATAGCCAATACCTGCGCAATCCAGTAAGAGTACCGGACAAGAAAGCCTGCCATGGGATGAAGATATCGATCGGCAATCGTTCCAAAGGAGCCCGAGGTTGGATGGGCAACCGTCATTTCCGCCAAACATCCCATCAACAATAAAACGATAAACGCACCAATCGTATAGCTGAGCAGTACACCAGGCCCCGCAGTGCCGATGGCTAATCCGCTTCCAAGGAACAATCCTGTCCCAATGGCCATTCCCATTGCGATCATCGAGAGCTTGCTTGTCGTTAACTCCCGTTTTAATCCTTTACCGCTGTTATTAATCTCCATTCTATTTCATCCCCTTCTTTCACCATCAGGCCTTGTCCGATCATTCCTTAATGCCATGAAAGGGATAGCCGCTCTCATAGCGTTCTACATTATGCAACAACTTCACGTTCATTTATAAATTTCTCATACTGTTTATCAGTCATGATCTTCTTAAGAATTCGAACCGTTTCCCAAACATCCTGATAGGATGAATAAAGGGCAACCGGTGCAAGCCGAATGATATTGGGGGCCCGAAAATCCGGAATGATCCCGTTATCCTTCAATGATTTGCAAATTCGTGCTGCTTCAACATGTTCAAGACTTACATGCCCGCCGCGTCGCGCATCCTCTCTTGGCGTTCCGATGATAAACCCCATACCCGCTAATTCACTGTCAATTAAATCCATTAAATATTGATTGATTTTAAGCGATTTCAGGCGAATATTTTCGATACCCGCTTCTTCAAAAATTTCTAATGACCCGATCAAAGGAGCGACGCTAAGCACATGAGGAGTTCCGATTTGGAACGCTCCTGCGGAATGAGCGGGAGTTAATGAATGCTCCATATCGAATTGTTTCTCTTTAGCGGAACTAAACCAACCGGCAAGTCCAGGACTCTCTCCAAAATGCTTTCGGTTTACAAACAATCCCCCAACACCGCCGGGTCCTCCGTTTAAATGTTTATAATTGCACCAAAACGCAAAATCTACACCCCATTCGTTGAAGGAATGCGGAACCGAACCCGCGGAGTGGCAAGCGTCAAACCCGATTAAAATACCTCTGCGATGCGCTTCATCAGTTAATTGCTTCATATCCAATATTTGACCGCTGCGATACAATACGGTGGGCAAAACGATTAGAGCGACTGTTTCGTCCATGGCTTCGATAATGTCCTCTTCTTCCAGGAAGCGGCCATCCCGGCTTTTCACGCGAATGAGATGCGTATCGGGATCGTATCCATGAATCCTTAATTGGCTTTGAAGAGCATAAATATCGGATGGAAATGTTAGTTCATCCGCTAAAATTTTGGTGCGCATGCCTTCCGGCTTATAAAACGTAGACACAAGCTGATGCAAATTCACGGTTGTGGAACCGGTCACAATGACTTCTTCGGCCGATCCTCCCACTAACGGAGCAAGCTTCTTTCCCAGTTCCTCCGCCATGAAGAACCATGGATGATTCCCCTGCGTCCAGCCATCGATGCCATGGTCCTTCCAGTCTTCTAACGATTCCAAGAGTGTCCTTTCCGCTCTCTTCGAAAGCAGCCCCAAGGAGTTCCCATCCATATAGATGGATCCAGGCTTCAAATAAAACTCTTCCCGATAACGCCCAAGAGAATCTTCCTTATCCAATTCTTTCGCATATTCTAACGTCGCTTCAAAGTTTTTTAAACGCATCAAGATTCTCTCCTTTGCTAAATAAATGATTAAGCGCTTTCTTGAATGAATATGACATAGTGTCAATAACATTATTGCGCTGAATATGACACGGTGTCAATATTACTGCGCGATCCAATTATTGACACGTGCACTTCAAAGGCATCCCTTTCCTTTTGGCTCAAAACCATATATTCTAGAGATAATGAGTCGTGGAGGAATAGAAATGAACCAACGTAATGTAGAGGATAAAAGACATTTGCGCTCACTGAAAACAAGAAGCAAATTATTGGAGGCCGCGAAGGAAGTTTTTCTTCAGGAAGGCTTTCATAAAGCGACGATCAAGCAAATGATTAACAAAGCGGGGATCGGATACGGCACGGCCTATGTTCATTTTGAGGGAAAAGAAGATCTTCTGATTGTATTGATGGAGGATGTCATGGAACGATTTTTTGAAATTGCCGAGATCTCCTTCCTGCCAAAATCGAAACAAGAAGCCGAGGAAATCATTAACAAACAAGCGAATGCTTTCTTAAAAACGGCGGAAGCCGAACGGGATATGATGCAAGTTTTTGAACAGGCCATTGGGGTTTCTTCTATAGTGTCGGATAAATGGAAAGTTATTCGGGGAAAATTTATTCAGCGTATTTCAAAAGACGTTGCCTATGCACAGCAAAATGGACTGGCCAGATCCGGAATAAATCATGAGATCGTGGCACGGGGCTGGTTTTTTACGAATGAAATGTACCTCTGGGAAATTGTCCGGGACGAACATCATGGTTCTGTCGAAGAGATCGCTGCAACGATCACTTCCGTGTATGTCACAGGGCTTTATATATAGTTCAGAATAAAAAGAAAAACTCGCTTATAATGAAAAAGACCAACCGCCGCAGGATTGGTCTTCTTTGTTATGCATGCCCAGAGGATCGTACCCCTGACCTCATCGCTTTTCGAACTATCAAATCTTACGCATTCTAAAATCAACTTAATTTCTACGGTACCTGCCGCCAATACTGCCTCTTCCCTTCATCGCGGACGATGAATCCCATCTTTTAACCCAATAGAAGTCCTATAGCTCCGAATCCAACGTATAAAATGAGCCGTGTTGACTCAGAATACCCCACGACGGTTTGCTGCTCTGATGTATTGGCTGACATGCCGGCATTCACCCTTTTCTCTGTTTGGCTGCTTGACGAACAAGCTTCACAAGCTCGCGGCAGTAGGTTTCCGGATCAATCTTCCGCGTGATCGGGGAAATCCCCATCATGTACTCCCCGATCGCCCCTTGAATCATGCTGGCCATGACGGACGGGTCGAATTCGCCGAATTCCCCCTTGTCCTGTCCGTCTCTCAAAATTTGCTGCAGCTCCCGGACGATCGAATCCTCATCTTCGTCACCTAATTTATAGTCAACATTCGCTAGCTTGCAATAAAAAATAAAGACACAAAAAAATCCCTTGAATAATCAAGGAATTTACATGTTTGTAAGTATGGTGCGGTCGAGAGGACTCGAACCTCCACGAGATTGCTCCCGCCAGCCCCTCAAGCTGGTGCGTCTGCCATTCCGCCACGACCGCAAATTGTGATTTGATATGCTGCTCAATGCATATCGATAAAATGGTGAGCCATGTAGGACTCGAACCTACGACACCCTGATTAAAAGTCAGGTGCTCTACCAACTGAGCTAATGGCTCTTAAGATGGTGACCCGTAGGGGATTCGAACCCCTGTTACCTCCGTGAAAGGGAGGTGTCTTAACCCCTTGACCAACGGGCCGCAATGGTGATCATCAGCGTCAGCTCATTCAAGCGACAAGTAAGATCATAACACTTTTCATTACATGGTGCAAGCTTTTTTTTCGAAGTTTTTTGAAGCTTCTTCAACTCATCCGTGAATGCATTCGCCAATGTATCAGAGTCGATCCAATAAGGCAAACAAAAGGAGCCGCCTGGACGGCCCCGCGTCACATTCATAAATGATGGCGGAGAGAGAGGGATTCGAACCCTCGCACCACTTGCGCAGTCTAACCCCTTAGCAGAGGGTCCCCTTGAGCCACTTGGGTATCTCTCCATGAATGGCTCCCCGAACAGGACTCGAACCTGTGACAACTCGATTAACAGTCGAGTGCTCTACCAACTGAGCTATCAGGGAACATTATTAGTGACAAGAAATAATGTATCACGAATCAATTTTTAAGTCAAGCATAAATAATAATAATTTTCCTCTGCATGCTCCGCAAGCATATCGCCTTGGATCAACCTTACGCTTGCGCAGATATTCCATCCCGCAATTACGGCAAACGAGCTTGTAACGATGCGGCAATGTTCTGCGTATTTCGCGCCCGGGAAGCGATTTGCAGAACCGCGATCCCCCTACATGCGCGAGCAGCTGTTTGAAGTCCGCGTCCCGGTGCTTGTATCCCCGCTTCAATTGATGCAGATGATAATGGCACAGCTCATGCTTGATGATCTTCTCGGTCTCTTCTTCACCATAGCTCTCCAGCTGATGCGGACTGATCTCGATATTATGCGATTTCGTAAAATAGCGGCCGCCGGTTGACTTCAGACGCCTGTTAAAGGTCGCTTGATGCCGGAACGGCAGCTTGAAAAACTGCAGCGAAACCCGTTCCACCCATTCCTGCAGCTGCTTGTCCGTCATGTCCTGCGCCCCCTCCTGTCCGCATACTTCAAGTATGGCTATCGAATCTATGTTGCTACTTGAATTGTAAAGGATGAATACGCTAAACTGTCAAGTAGGTTCATGAATCGACATGTTCGAGAGGAGAGGTCACCCTACTATGCCACACATGCGTTACGTTATTATGAACGGCACCAGCGGCATCTCATTCGTAGAAATGCCCGCATCGCACGCTTATCAGTTAAGCGCGCTTAATCTGCGCTTACATAAAGAAATCGACAAGCTGACCGCCAGCAATGTTCCTCAGCTGCCTTATGCGATCGGTGAATGCGAGGATCTGGAGCTGCACGACAAGTCGCTTCAGAAGCAATCCGGACTGGATTATATGAACGAATTGGAACGAAGCTTCTCCGCTATCGAGGAGAAATCCTATCCGCTCATCTCGCTGCTTACGGAAATCCGCGCGCTTCAAGCGCAGCTCGAGCAGTGGTATGAAGAAGAAATGGATGTCTGATCTGCCTTAGCAGTCTAAGCGGATCGTCGTATGAAGGATTGAATTCATTGGGACCTGCACGGACATCCGCCCATCCCCATATACTAGTTATTACACAAGTATGGGCAGGAGGAGGGCGATGCATGTGCCGCAGTGGCTGTGCAATCAATTAATGCGTGCTTTTATGAAGAAAGACCGGCGGCAAATCAGGCTGTTGAACGATTGCTGGTACTTTTACCGCACGAAGCAGCATCCTAACGACGACAGTGCCAGTTTATAATACACGTTGTTCCATGCTCCTTGCCGTTTGTCCCTGAGGAGCTGGCGCGAACAGCAAAGAAAAGCCCTGACAGTCGGTCAGGGCTTCTCTTTGCTGTTTTGGCCAAATGTTAGTCCGGCTTGCGCATGGTAAGGCCGACGCGTCCTTTCTTGACATCTACGCTCAGTACCCAGACAGTCACGTTGTCTCCGACCGATACGACATCCATCGGATGCTTCACGAACTTGTTGCTCAGCTGGGAGATGTGGACCAGGCCATCGTTCTTAATGCCGATGTCCACGAAGGCGCCGAAGTCTATGACATTGCGCACCGTGCCGTGAAGCTCCATACCGGGCTTCAAGTCCTCGATATCAAGCACATCCGTATGGAAGATCGGCTGTGGCAGCTCCTCCCGCGGATCTCGTCCAGGACGCAGCAGGCTGTCTATAATGTCGCGCAGCGTCGGCACCCCAACCCCCAGCATCGGCGCTGCCTCCTCAGGCTTAACATCCATGAGAGCCGCTTTGAACGACTCGCTGCCGAGCTGATCCAGCTTCAGTCCAAACGCTTGGCACAGCTTGTCCACCACCTCATACGACTCCGGATGAATAGGTGTCCGGTCAAGTATATTCGCGCTTTCCAGCACGCGAATAAAGCCGATGCACTGCTCGTACGTCTTCGCGCCCAATCTCGGCACGCTCTTCAGCGCTTTGCGGTCTTTGAAGATTCCGTTCTCATCGCGGTATTTCACGATATTTTTGGCGGTTGTCGCGTTGATTCCGGCGACATAACCGAGCAGCGAGGGCGAAGCCGTGTTCACATCGACGCCGACATGGTTGACCGCCGATTCCACGACGCCGCCTAGGCTTTCATCCAGCCGCTTCTGGCTTACATCATGCTGATATTGGCCGACGCCGATCGCTTTGGGCTCGATCTTCACGAGCTCTGCAAGCGGATCCTGCAGCCTTCTGGCAATGGAGACCGCGCTGCGTTCGGCTACATCGAGCGCGGGGAATTCATCCGCCGCCAATTTGGAAGCGGAATAGACGCTGGCCCCTGCCTCGTTCACGATAATATATTTGATATCGCGGCCCTTGTCTTGGCCCGCCGCCTTGCGTTTGCCGATCATACCGGCGATGAACTGCTCCGTCTCGCGCGAAGCGGTCCCATTGCCGATTACGATGAGCTCGACCTTATACTTGTCGATGAGGCCGCCGATCAGCTTCTCCGCTTCCGCAACCTTGTTGTTCGGCGCCGTCGGATATACGACCGCAACCTCCAGCAGCTTGGACGTTTCGTCGACGACGGCAAGCTTGCAGCCGGTGCGGAATGCGGGATCGACACCAAGGACGACATGGCCGCGCACAGGCGGCTGGAGGAGCAGATTACGCAGATTTGCAGAAAAAATTTGAATGGCGTGCTCCTCTGCCTTATCCGTAAGCTCCCCGCGCACCTCCCGCTCGATCGATGGAGCGATCAGCCGCTTGTAGGCATCCTCGATCGTCTTCACCAGCACGTCCCTGATTACCTGCGTGGTGCCGCCTCGGACGATCTGGCGGTCGATGTAATCATGCACGCGTTCTGCAGGCACCTCCAGGGAAACGCGCAGCACGTCTTCCCGTTCTGCCCGGTTAACGGCCAGCGTCCGGTGCGGCGGCAGCTTCTTCATAGGCTCCTGATAGTCGTAATACATCTCGTAGACCGACTCTAACGATGCGTCCTTCACTTCCGTCCGCAGCACGCCGTGATCGAATGTATGCCGCCTTACCCAAGCGCGAATCTTGGCATCGTCGGCAATTTGCTCGGCAATGATGTCCATCGCGCCCTGAAGCGCATCATCCGCCGTATTCACGCCCTTCTCTGCGTCGATATAACGCTCCGCCTCCCGCATCGGCTCGCCTTGACGAGGCTGCGAGAAGAGCCACTGCGCAAGAGGCTCGAGACCCCGCTCTTTCGCAACGCTGGCTCTTGTTTTGCGCTTCTGCCGGTATGGCCTGTAGATATCTTCTACTTCCTGCAGTTTGACCGATGCAAGGATGGATTGACGCAGCTCGTCGGTCAACTTGCCCTGCTCTTCAATCAAACGGATGACTTCCCGCTTGCGCGACTCGAGATTGCGCATATACTGCAGCTTTTCTTCAATCAAGCGCAGCTCGTTCTCGTCGAGCTCTCCCGTCATTTCCTTCCGGTAGCGGGCGATGAACGGGATCGTGTTGCCTTCGTCAAGCAAACTAACCGCCGACTTCACCTTCGTTAACGGCAGGGACAGATCAATGGAAACCCGCTTAACGATTCTTTCCTGCTCGGCTGCCTGCTCTTCGGGCGTCAGCTCGATCTTCCCCCCGGCGCCAAGCTCCGCTTCTTCTTCTGCGATACGCTGTTTCGTCTCTGCCACTTTGTCCGTCCTCCATCAGCTTTAGCTTGATATACAACTATATACAATAAGGAGAACCCTTACGCGGCCGGCTAAGCCGGCACATAAGGGTTGTTTGCTTTTTCAAATCCGATTGTCGTCTGCGGGCCATGTCCCGGATATACGCGTACGTTCGAATCAAGCTTGTACAGCTTATTGCGGATCGAATCGTACAGATCGCGTTCGCGGCCGCCCGGTAGGTCCGTCCGTCCGACTGACATGCGGAACAGTACGTCTCCGCTAAGGAGATGCTCGCCGCACAGCAAGCTTACGCTTCCGGGCGAATGGCCCGGGGTGTGCAGCACCTTGAAGGTGTGGCCGATCAGCTGCAGCTGCTGGCCCTCCTCAAGGGCATGCTCTGCCGGATCCGTGGTCAGCGGCTTGGTAACGTCGGACCATCGCATCGACCCGTTCTTGGCCGCATCGGTCAGCCAGTCCGCCTCCAGATCATGCAGATAGACGGGACAGCCCGCGGCTTTCCGCACCTCGTCGACCCCACCCATATGGTCAAAGTGGGCATGCGTCAATACGATCGCTTCGATCTTCACATCGCGAATCCGCTCCAGCAACCGCTTGGGTCCCATGCCGGGATCGACGATAAAGCCGCGCTGGCCGGTCTCTTCCATCACTAAATAAGCATTCGTTTGCAAGGGGCCTAGTGAGAAGGTTTCAATTGTCAGCATGGATTATAGCGCCGACAGCAGCTCGCGCAGCTCTTTCACGATAATTTGCTGGTAACCGGCGCCTTCGCCGTAACGGCGTCCCATCTCTTGGCGCGTCTCGGCCAGCTTCTCTTGATAATCCGCCGCTTCGCGGTCGGAGTTCGCCAATTTGAAAGCGGTCATCGCTTCCTGCACATGGCTTGGACGCGGTCCCCATTGGCCAAGCACGTGTCCGCCCGTATCGGTGAAGATGACGATTGGAATCGCGCGTCCGCCCATCGTCAGAAACTCATCCATCGTGTCCAAATGGTCTTCCATGACCAGCACTTCCGTCGGAATGCCCGTAACCTCCAGCGCTTTGAAGACGACAGGCAGGTTGCGCACAACGTCTCCGCACCATTCCGCCGCCAGAATCAGACAGCGCAGGTCGTCGCGGTTATTGATGGATTCGAAATATTCCCGGTCATCCTCGCTCGGCCATTCGAACTGGCTCTGCCAGCTTTGGAACGTCTCTTTATTTTTCTGGAAGGAATCGATAAATTGCTGTGTGCTGATGCCTTTATTCAGCTTGTTGGCCAAATTTTTGCTCATCGGTTACGACCTCCTAAAAGTTTTGTGTAGCATACGCTTCTTTGCTATTGCTTCGCAGCAAAACTGACTTCGGAAGCATCCGCTTCGTTTTGTGTAGCATACGCTTCTTTGCTATTGCTTCGCAGCAAAACTGACTTCGGAAGCATCCGCTTCGTTTTGTGTAGCATACGCTTCTTTGCTATTGCTTCGCAGCAAAACTGACTTCGGAAGCATCCGCTTCGTTGTGTGAAGCTGGGGCTTCTGTTCGATTGCTTCATAAGCAAGTACTTTATGTTTTGCCGAATAACGTTTATGGTCAAACATAGACGATTCTCTATATTGTACCAAACGATGCTTCCCATCGCCAATTATATCGATTTGCCCCGTTTGCGGAGCACCTTGAACAGCACGTAAACGATCAGCAGGCCGATCGCGATCAAGATTGCCGGCTGCACGTAAGGCGCTGCCTTCTCATCGATATTCTCCCATTGATCTCCGAGCGTATAGCCCAAGTAAACGAACAGAATCGACCACGGGATCGAGGCCAACAGCGTCAGCAGCGTGAACAACCCGAAATTCATCTTCGCGATGCCGGCCGGAATCGAGATCGCCTGCCGCATAACCGGAACGAACCGCGCCGTGAATACGATACCCGCTCCATATTGCTTAAACCACCGCTCCGAGATGTCCAGATGCTTCGGTTTGATTTTTATATATTTACCGTATTTTTCAAAGAATGGACGCCCTGCAAACCGGCCGATCGCATATAAGATCCACTGCTGAATGACTGCTCCGATCGTTCCGAAGATAACGGCGCCGAGAAAGGTGACTTTACCTTGAAACACCAAATAGCCGCCGAATGCCAGTACGATTTCGCTAGGAATGACCTCGATCGCCAATCCGATGACAATGCCGTAATAGCCCAAACTTTCCACCCACAGCAGCAAGCTGTCAAGAACCTTGTGAATCCAATCCATTCTCCGTCTCCCATCCAACGCATATTTTACTTCTCTTAATCTAACGGTATTCTAGCATACTTCCAGACATGCCATCCATAGACCCAATGGAGGACAAAGGTGAGACCCGCATGCATTAATTATCATTTTCGATTTCGTTATCATCGGCAGACAAGCCCGTGCATAGACTAGCTGTGATACTGATCCGATGAAAGAAGGTGGGCGTTTCATGTCAAAAATTTTTGTCGTGAAGAAAAAGCATTTCCGTCTCTTCTCCCTTGTGCTCCTCGTCCTGCTCATTGCTGCCGTTTACATCAAATGGAACCCGGCGAAGCCCGCCATGAGCGCGCCGGAGCAAGTCCGCGTCTTTCACCTGGTTACCGGGGAATTCGAGGCGCGTACGGATGACGGCAAAAAAATCGAGGTCTACCGCTGGGATCCCGGCACCATTATCGTCAACAAGGGGGATCAGGTCGAGCTGCGCATTACAGGCGTCAATGGGGAATCCCATCCTTTCGTCATTGAAGGCCTGGGGATTAAGGGCGTCGTAACGAAAGGCAAGACGACAACCGTCCGGTTCAAAGCGGAAGCGAAGGGCACCTACCCGATCGTGTGCCAGACCCATACGGAATCGAGTCACGGCGCGCCTATGGTCGGATATATTCAGGTCCAATAGTCGCAAACGCGGTACCGTCACGGCCACTGCCTTGAAGCGCCGCCGCTTGTGACCTCCTCCACCCCGGAAGCATATATAGGGGATAGGGAGGAGTCGGTGACGATGAAATCTTCGGCTAACCACAACAATAAGCATACCGAGCAATACCCCAGCGCGCGAAAAATCAGGCGGGCCTGCGATAACGAGCTATACCGGACGATGAAGCGGCTCGGCATTTGGATTCCCAGCGACAAGATCCAGGAAGCCGAGAAGCTGTATTACCGCAAAGTCATCCTGAATTCGATTTGGATTTACGAAAATCGCAGCAATCGGCGTCTGCTCGCCGACTGGTGGGACGAGAACGTCAACGATGAAATCGCCGCATTATGGAACGTCGAGCCGGGCAAGCTGCGAACGGCGTTCCGGGATGCGTTCGGCGGCTGAATATGCCCCTTCCGGCGGCACAACGAACAGCAGCGCAGCTCCGATGAGGAGCTGCGCTGCTGTTTTCGAATGATTAGGGTTAAGTGTGGTTGAGCCATCCTTGCGCGTCAACGAATCGTCATTAGCCGATAATGGCGAACGCTTCGGAGCCCGCTGGAATGGTGCGCTGCCGGAACAGAATGCCGGTGGGGCTGAATGTTTGGATGGTGAAGGTGGCATTCGTCAGCGTTCCGATATTCCCGAAGCGGACGACGCCGAAATTATCGAAGAATGCGGTCGATACGAGCGTGTTTCCCCTGAACAAACGAGCGAAGAAGCCTGTTGTGTTAAAGGTCACTCCATTATTCTGCACCCAAACAACCGTCAGGCGATTCAGAATCGGCCCGGATTGCACATTCCGTTTCGTTGGCACTGCCATGCGGATGACTTTGCCCCTGCCGACCACTTCCCGCCTTGGTCTAACGCGTGTCGATGCCATGCCCATCGCTCCTTTCACGTTTGCAACAGCATATGACGCAAACGGGGCGAAAGATTGGACACACCGCCCGGGCATCGACCCGTTTTCACGGTTCCTGAAGATAATCGAGCAGCCGCCTGCTGACTTTGGCAGCCTTCGCCGCTTCTTCCGTGACTTCAAAGCGGCGGCCATTCGCCTGATAAGACTCGCGTCCGAGCGCTTCATAGGCATCATAGAAGGCCAGCGCCGTCTGAGCGGCAAGACGAGCCTCGCCGTAGAGGCGTTCGGCTCGCTTCGACTGCGCGAGCCGGGTCATGGCGACGACCGCGTCGGTCTGCTTGACGCGGGCGAACCGGTCATACCGCAGCGCGAGGCGCATATGCGCCGCCGCCTGCGAGACGTCGCCGCGCTCGGCCGCTTCGGTGCCGAGCGCCCACAGCAGCGGCACGGACTGCGGCTCGCTCCGCAGTCCGGCAGCCAGCAGCCCCGCGCGTTCCGCCGGCGGGGCTAAGGGCGCCAGCTCGAGGCGAATCCGCGTCCAATGCGGATTCGCCTCGAGCGCAGCGCGCAGCGCGGCTGCCCGCGCATCGCCGTCTGCGGCGACGGCCGATGCGCGGTGCTGCGCGGCGCGATCCAGCTGCCAGCCGGTGACGGCGGCTGCAGCGAACACCACGGCGGCCGTCGCCGCGGCGGTTGCCCGCGCCGCCAGCCGCCAGCGGAATGCGTACGGCGTCTTACCCGCCGCCGCCGCCGCACCGGCTGTCCCCGCTCCCTCCAGGCTGTAGAGCGCGATCCAGCCGAAGGCGAGCAGCCAATAGAAGCCGAACGACATATCGAAGTCGGCGGCGGCATGAAACAGCAATACCGCCAGCGGAATAAGACCGGCCCGGTCATGCCGGAAGACACGCAGCAGCAGCGCCCCCAGAACAACGGCGAACACCGCGGCGCCGACTAGTCCGATATCCAGCAGCAGCTCCAAGTAACCGCTGTGGACTTCACTGCCCACATAGGGCTGCGATTGCATTTGCGTAAACAGCACCTGCCAGGTGTCGCCTCCGCGGCCAAACAGCGGGGCCTCCAGAAACAATTTGAAAGCATCTTGATAGAACAGCATGCGAGAGCCGGCCGTCTGGAAATTGCCGCTTACCCGGCCTTGAACGGCCGTCACGAGCAGCAGAATCGCTGCGGCAGCGCCCGCTGACCAGACGCCCCATGCGATAAGGCGCTCCCGCCGGCCGAGCCCGCGGCTCAAGAGGCGGCGGATTCCGATCATCCCGAGGCCGGATAAGATGACCGCGGCAAGCAATACGGCCGCTCCCGTCATCTCTCCCCAGCCTTGGGAAGCTCCGCTGGTATGTAAGCCCGCTTTCAGCAGAAACCGGTAGCCCGCTCCTGCCGCGAGCAGCGTCCAGCCGCTGTATAGCAGCCAACCGGTTCGCTCTCGGCGCCCAAGCAGCAGCAACCCGGCCAGCCAGCCGATTGCAGCGGCCATCCAAGCACCGCGCGATTCCGTCAGCAGGAGCACAAGCGCCGCAGGAACGCTCTGCAGAGCGGCGGCCGCAAAGGCCAGCCATGACCGTTCGCGGACAAGCAGCAGCCATTGCCAGACCGTATAGGCCCCTGCCACTGCGCCGAGCATATTCGGGTATTGGAAATAACCCGCTAAGCGGGCGCCCGTAGCGGACAGCTGTTCATCGCTTGTTACCATGACGATCTCCGGGAATGCGATCCACCCCATCCATCCCGCCAAGGCCCCCCAGACGACAAAGGCCCCTGCTGCCTGTATAGCCGCCGCAAGCCAGATCCGGCCGGAAGGCGGCCGAAGCCAGAAATAGAGGCTCCATAATATGGCGCCGTATGCGGACCAGCGCAAGGCTTGTCCGATGGTTCCGTTAACCGATGCCGGTTCAAAGGCCAGCGACAGCGCGTACAGCAGCGCGATCGCCAGCGGCCCATATGCCGCGGCGGGAACCGCATGCCAGCAAGCGGCGGCACGTCGAGGAGCTGTTGAAGCAGCCTCCTTCTCCTGAATAAGGGCCGCTGGCTCCTCCGGGAATCCCCGATGGGAGGCTCTCCGGGGAAGTTTCCTGCGGGTAAGGCGGGCAATGGACGCAAGCAGCATCGAGGCCAGTGCGGTTATGGCCAGCAGCCATTCCCATCGGTAGAACGATACGTCGAAGAACATGCCGTATCGGTAGGACGAAACGATAAGTACGATGGCGAACCAGCATGCAGCCGCCACAGCCATAGCCCCGGGCATCCCGGCACCCCCTGATTGTAAGTTTGCTAGTCCTCCGATTCATCGAATCGGCGCAGCGCTTTCCCAGCATCATGATCCCTGTTCCATGTCCAATCGAATGGATCATTTTTGCATGTGCTTATTTCCATCGATTGTATCATAGCGCGCTGCCGCTTTCGAAGGCGGAGAAAAGCCGGTCCAAAACTTTTTTCTGCGTGCTTTCGTTATGTTCACATATAGCAGCGATCGCCACCCGGGCGGCCGGTCCTGCTGCGCAATTGATGGACAACACTCATGAAATTTTAACGATAGATGGAGGTTATTCCTATGATTGAACTGCGTCAAATCGAGCATGCGTTCACGCTTGGCCGCAAAGGCCAAGAGCGCCGCGTTCCAGTTCTGCGCGGCATCGATCTGACGATCCGCAAAGGCGAAATCGTCACGCTGATCGGACGAAGCGGATCCGGCAAATCGACGCTGCTTCATATCGCCTCAGGCTTTATCCGCCCGACCAGCGGCCGTGTCAGCATCGCAGGCCTGGATGTTACCGACTACAGCGAAGGTCAATGGGCCGATTTCCGCAGACGATACCTGGGCTTCGTATTCCAGAATTTCCAGCTCATCCCGAGCATGACCGCTTTCGAAAACACAGAGCTGCCGCTCGTCCTTCAGGGCCTGCCTGCCGGCGAGCGCCGCAAGCAAGCGACGGAGATTCTGGAGAAGCTCGGTATCGCAGCCTACGCCGACCATTATCCGAGCGAGCTGTCCGGCGGCCAGCAGCAGCGCGTCGGCATCGCACGCTCGCTGATCCTGAATCCGCCCGTGCTGCTTGCCGACGAACCGACCGGCAGTCTCGACAGCGAGAACGAAGAGCAGCTGCTGCAGCTGCTGCAGACGTTGAACCGCGATCACGGCATTACGCTGCTCATTATAACGCATGACGATAAGGTTGCATCGATCGGCAACCGGACGATGCGGATCGAGGACGGCCGGCTCGCAGATCCTGCGAACGGAAGCCCGAACGAGTACCGTAAATTGGAGGTGGTGAAACCGTGAAAACCAGCGATAAGCTGCGCTTCGTCAAACAAAACATGGCGAAAAACAAATCGCGCATCTTCATGACGATACTCGCCACCGCTATGGGCTGTACATTTCTGATGATGATCGCCTCCGTTGCATTCGGTCTTCAGCGCAGTCTGGTCGATGATATGATGCAGGGTCAGACGCTGACCGAGATTCAAATCCACGGCAAAAAGAATGGCGACAGCCATGAAGCGATCACCCAAGCCGACGCGGACCGCTTCAAGAAGCGCGACGGCGTGAAAGCCGTAACGGCGCAGCGCTTCACGCAGGGCGAGGTCACCCTGGAGGGTTATAAAAGCAGCCCCTCGGCCATCGTAACCAATTTCGAGGAAGAAACGAAAGCCGGGCTGCAGCTCTCGGAAGGCCGTATGCCCAAGAATGGCACCGAGGCTATCGTCGGCTACCATTTTGCCCAGCAATTGATGAAGGCCGGAACCGAGGATGCCTATACGGGTTCTCTGCTCGGCAAACAGATTGAATTCCGCGCGACCGGGTATAATCCGGCTACCGAGAAAGAAGAGTCCCTTGGCATGGTCAAGCTGACCATCGTCGGATTGACGACGAAGCCGGATAAAGAATGGCTGCAGTCGACTGAGCTCTATCTCGACGATTCGATCCAAGACCGTTTGTTCCATAAAGATTTCGAAACCCATCCCAATGTCAAGGTATACGCCGAGAGCGCGGATCAAGTCACCGCAATGTCCAAGGCTCTCAGGGATGAAGGCTACAGCCTTTATTCGGTTGCCGATACCATTAAGGAAATGGACCTGGTCTTCCTCATCATGAAGATCGGACTGATCTTCGTCGGCACCATCGCCGTCTTGATCGCTTCGATCGGCATCTATAACACGATGACCATGGCGGTTACGGAACGCTCGCAAGACATCGGAATCATGAAAGCGATCGGCGCGAACCCGAAGACGATCCGCAGCATCTTCCTTCTGGAGAGCTTCGGCATCGGACTGTTCGGCGCCTTGATCGGACTGGCCGCCGCTTACGGATTGAGCGCCGTTATCAATGCCGTCGTTCCGATTATCATTGAATCGGCTCTGGACGGTGAAGCTCCGGAAGGCTTTACGTTTACCTATATCCCATTCTCGCTCACGCTCGTCAGCGTCGGCATCAGCCTTGGCGTCGCGGTCCTTTCCGGCATGCGGCCTGCTGCGAGAGCTACGCGGATCGATGTGCTGCGGGCGCTCCGCCGCGATATCTAATCGATTAAGAGGACATCGAATAAGCAAAGGACCGTCAATACAATTACATCCTTCCAAATAGAGGAACCGGACAAGCACCCGCTTGACCGGTTCCTCTATTTCCTATCCCTGTCCCTATGTATAAGACGGAAGCTTATTTGGTTTCCTTCATCCGGTAATAGGAAGCGATCTGTTCCCGGAGCAGGAACGCCCGCAGCGCCCGCTGCCGCTGCTCGTCCAGCCCTTCGTACCTTGCGCCGTAGAAGGTATGGTCGCCGCCCGGCTTGCTGCGAACGATTGCCAGCGTGCAGCGGAATTCAAAGCCTGACTTGATCCTGAATTCCACCTTATCCTCCGGGAACAGGTGAGGACCGCTTACCACTTCGAATCCAAGACCGGCCAGACTGATGTTCCGAATGGTCAGATCGATCCATTCCTCTACCTCGATCGTCTCGGCTCCTTCGCCTTCCCCGATCTCCCGCTTAAGCACATGCCGGAGCGATCCGCCCAGCAGCACGTCGACCCGCACGGATTCCCGCTTCTCCTCCAGCCCATTGAAGGCCCGGGGCGGCAGCAGCACGGCCAGCGAGCCTTCCGCTTTTCCAATAATCGTCGATTGTACCCGCTGTATGCCTGCAGCCGAATAGACGGTAAGATGGACCGGATTGCCAAGCTCAAAGCTCTTGTACTCCGTCATCTCCACTTCCAGCATGTCGCCCTCCACATGGGTCAATATCCCTGTGGATACGTAGCCATCCTTCTCCACTACAGTTCGGCTGTGCAGAAGCGCCTTGGCCGGAAAGCTTGTCTTCTCCATTCCATACCGTCCGTTTCTGCTTGTCTCTGCCTGATTGCTCATGCCGTTCTCCCTTCACGCGCCCGGTATGAGACAATCAAACAGCCCCCATGGCGGTGTAATATAGTTGCATCAAGCTTCTTGTATCCTACTGAGGTATATCTCTTATATCGTCATTAGGACCGGTATTTATGAAAAACAAAAAAAACGCTTCCTGCATCCGGAGCCGTTGTTATCCACCCGATTACGGGCGTCTCGTTTCGGCAGCCAGGCTATCCTCGCCCCTCTTTAAGCAGGGGGACATTAGACCCTGTAGCTTTGCGTCCTTGCCTTTCGACAAGTTTGCCTTTTCGTGCTTTCAGTTATGAAAAGCGCCTATAGGACCGCGTATGGAACTTAACGATAGGATCGTTATAGTTCCTTCACGATCAATAAGCTAAGCGTATCCTTCAAGTCGATTTCATACGTCGATTGCGGCGGCTTGCCGTCCGCTTCACGCAGCACCCGGACTGTCGGACGGTGAACCGCAAGCGGATTATTCGCCGATACGACCCCGACCTGGCCGGAGCTGAGCAGCACCGTTGTCGCTACCGGATAGATCGAGATATGCTTGCAGAACGTCTTGATCAAATCAAGATCGAAATAGGTGTTGCCGGCGGCAAATAGAAACTCGATCGCTTCGGTCGGCGTATATCGTCTTCGATACGGGCGCGGCGAGGTCAAAGCGTCATACACGTCCGCCAGGCCTACGATTTGCGCGTATTCGTGAATGGCATCCGCTTTCAGCCGGCGCGGGTAACCGGATCCGTCATAGCGTTCGTGATGCTGGAAGGCGCAATGGGCCGACAACAAAGAAATATCATGCTGTGCCCGTATGATGTTGAAGCCATCTTCCGCATGCTTCTCCATAATAAGCCGCTCATCCAGCGTCAGCGTAGTGTTCTTGTTAAGCAGCGGTCTGGGCACTTTGGTCATTCCGATATCGAATAGCAGCGCTCCCATCCCCAGCTCCTCGAGCTGCTGTCTGTTATAGCCCTTCGCAAGCCCCATGATTCCCGATAGGATGGCGACATTGACCGAATGCTGAAACAGGTAGGCATCGGTAACCTGTATATTCGTCAAGCTGACCATGACGTCTTCGCGTGTTATAAGATCTTGAAGCATCTCGGAGAAGACGCTCCGGAACGTTCTGCCAAGCTCCGGCGCTATCGTTCTCCCTTTCAGGTTCGGCTGATCCATTAGCTTCGTCATCGTCTTATACACGGCATCAGTGGCCCGCTTATGCGTCGAGTCCGAAATGGCAGTCGTCGGCTCTATATCGCCAGTCAGCGGATCGTCGATATAGAGCACATCTACTCCGATCATGATTAACCGTTCAATAAACCGATCGTTTAACTCCACACCGACGCCCAGAAGTATATTGCCGTCCTCTCGGAAAACGGGTCGAGCCAGCCTGTCCCCTGGTTTTACCGACAGAATATTTACTTTTCTCATTGCTACGCCGCCTTTAATGGTTTACTGAAGGTATTAGACCTACTGTCCGTAAGCCGAATCGTGAATTCCCATGCCCCTACAGGTTCACAACGCGGTTGCGCCCGTCTTCCTTGGCTCTGTACAGCGCGGCATCCGCTTTGGCGAACAATTCCTTTAGGTATAGCTTGGGATCGTCCAGATTCTGCTTCGCTTGCCCGTCTACGGCCAACATCCCCATGCTGATGGTGATGCGGATCGTCTCCCCCTGTTTCCCTGTGCGGTATTCATGCTGCTCGACTGACGTTCGAATGCGGTCCGCCAGCATCTCGGCCTGTGCCCGGTTCGTATGCGGCAAATATACGGTGAATTCCTCTCCTCCGTACCGCGCCAGAATGTCTGTTCTTCTGAGCGAGTCCTTGACGACCTTCGCCGTCGAGCGAATAACCTCGTCCCCAGCCAAATGCCCATACGTATCGTTCACGTTCTTGAATAAATCAATGTCGAATAGAAAGATTGCGAACGGTATGCCGTATCGAATGTTCGTTGCGACTTCATGCTCCAGCTGCAGCATGAGGAAGCGCCGATTATAGCAGCCCGTCAAGCTGTCGGTTATCGCCATTTGCTCCAGCTTGCGGTTCGCTTGAAACAGCTCGTCCTGCATCAGAATCAGCGCCCGGTTGCGGTCAAGAAGCGCTTCATTCTTCGTACGGGTCTCGGCAACCAGCTGCCGCAGCTCCGTCACGTCCTGAATCGTTATGACCCGCCCGATCATCTTCCTGTTAACGGTAATAGGAGCGGCGTTCAGCGTGAAGTGCGCCTCGCCTGCAGTAGTAGACATCGTAATCTCCGTTTCCGCTCTCTCCGGCGGATGCGAACGGTAATGGGTCAGAAACTGCTCTTTGTTCATGACATGCGTCGTGCTCTCCAGAAAGATCTCCATATTGAAGCGTTTACCGAGCTCGAACTGAAGCTGCGGTTGAAAGAACCGGTTCAGCTCCAGCACATGGTCTTGTTCGTCCAGCACAATGATCCCCGCCGATATCGTATCGAACACATCCTGTTGGGCGAACTGAATGATATCGAACAGTTTGTGCCGCTGTATGGCGAATGCAAAATAGATGCCCGACATTACCATGCCTAGCGACATTATACAAGGAATGCGGGGCAGCCAAGGCTCTAATACCACGTTCCATATGGTTCCCAGGGCACCGAAGCCGACAAGAATGAGCATCCCCGTAACCGCATTGTAGATCCGCGGCCGTTCCTGGGCGGGAATCTCGCTGCGGCTCTTCAGAAGCAGGATCAGCGAGTAACCCCCATAGGCAATCAGCTGGACGAGCATGATCCAAAAGAACGGACCAAACTGATGTTCCACATTATAATTCTGGAACGACACGAATGCTCCGCCGGGATTAATGACGATACTGGCTGCCGATAGAACGGCCGGCAGCGATAGATAGAATAGGGAACGCACGGTATATCGTTGTATCCGCCCCGTCAAAGCGAGCGTGAACAAGAACCATCCGAAGCCTAAGAGGGACATGCCGACGTACGATGCAGTGATATAAATCTGTTGAAATTGAGGATAATCCGTCGTTCGGACGGCAAACTGCCCGAAGGGCCACAGCATCATGAAGAAGTGGAACAACAAGTACGTTTTATGCAGCCGGACGATATGATTCCTGCAAAATATATATACGAATAAAGCGAACAGAATGAGAAAGAGGCTTAAATCCACCCATGTCATCAGTCCCACTATCATCATTCCTATCAGGCTTGATATTACGTGAAAAATCCTGGGACTCCCCGTCCCCACTCATTCTATCATACCCCGCGTTTATTCGACAATGTCTATATCCCTTCACTAGAATTGTTCGCAGCAGTCATCCGTAATCAGGGGGTAGGCAGCTTATCCGCCAATGCCCGCTCCAAATAGGGCGCAAGTTGCAGACTGTCCCGGAAAGCGGTATACTCGCGCCACTTGCGATCCGCATCCGTCTTTGGACCTAATGTCGCACGAATCAAAATATTTTTGGGCGTATGCTCCGGATCGATAAATTCGAGCATTTGCACTTTATATCCGAGCACCTCGAGCAATTGAGCGCGCACGGCATCGGTTGCCAATGCCGCAAACCGTTCCTTCAGCAGACCATGGGAAAGCAGCGGGCTCAGCGCCTCATTGGCAACTTGCCGGAACAATTCATGCTGGCAGCAGGGTACCGACAAGATGACGGAAGCTCCCCATTCCACCGATTTGGCAAGGGCGGCATCCGTCGCCGTATCGCAGGCATGAAGTGTCACAACCATATCGACGGCCGACTGCTCCTCGTACTTCGCGATGTCTCCAACCTGGAAGGTAAGACGGACATAACCCAGTTTACGGGCAAGGTCGGAGCAGAATGCAATGACATCCGCCTTCAAATCCAGACCTACAATCGATATTTGCCGTTTCTGCTGAACGGCGAGCAGATGATACAGCGCGAACGTCAAATAAGATTTGCCGCATCCGAAATCGACAATCTTGATTTCCCGGTCTTCGGGAAGGTATGGCAGGATGTCGGTTACCATCTCCAGAAAGCGGTTTATCTGCCGGAATTTATCCTGCTTCTTAGCGGCGACGCGCCCTTCCTTAGTCACAATGCCCAGCTCGACGAGAAACGGAGCGGCATCGCCTTCCTGCAGGACGTACTGCTTCTGGCGGTTATGGGAGAGTGCCTCCGTTTTATTCTTGACTGTCGCCGGCTTGCGAAGAATCGCAGCCTTCCCTTTCTTATTGAAGAGCAGCTGAACATCGGCCTCGTCCGTTTTGATAAGCGCCTGCCGGTATTGCTCGTCCAGCAGCTCTATAAGCCGGGAAGCCGCTTCCGCTTGCGGCACGTTCTCGTGGGTCACTTTCGTCTTGTAATGATATTCCAGCTGGTAGTAGAGACCGCCCCGCAGCTCGACCGGCCGGATCGCCGTCTTCGGAGGCGTATCGCCATCCTTGCGTCTGAGCTGGCTGAACGTCGCCTGCCTGAGCTGCCCGTTATCGATCCACTGCCGCATTTCCATCTGCCATTGTTCCATATGTATTCGATCGCTCCTACCCTATTCTAAACATGAAGCCGCTTCTGACCGTCAATGATTTCATCTCGGGGCAGACCGCCAGCCTCTAGCCATTCATCCGGAAGCAGGAGCAGACGACGATAAAATTCATCCGCATCCTCCTTCGTCAGCACGCTGTCCTCCATAAGCTCGTACAGCACATTCTCCGCCAAATCGTATCTTCTCTCCGCCTCATGCCATTCCAGAATAAGCTGCTTCGTCTCAACAGGCAGTTCATACTCGCCTAGTCGAGCCAGCAGCTCGTCGGCCTCCTCCGTTGGCGTCTTGAGGACCGCCGGGGCATCGAGCAGCGCAAGCCGGATAAAAAGATGGAGCGCCTTCAGCCGCGACGGAAAGCTGCGCTCGGGGCGGCCGAGCTCTTCATTCAGGTCGCCCTCTTCCTTCAATAAACGCGCAATGGCATATACGTTCGCGGTCTCGACAATACCGCTCCTCGTCATCATGGCGATCAGATCGCGATCCGATAACGAGCGGATCAGCTTGGCGTTCAAGCGGAATTCCCGATCAAGCAATTCGTCGATGACAAGCAGCGCTTCCTCCTGCTTTCTTTCCCTCCGCAGACCCATCACTTGCCCAACGACAACGCTCATTTGTTCAATCATCCGCATAAAATAATCCCGTTGAAACATGACAAGCCACTCTCCTCTCCACCCAGTGCCTATCCGTTAACGAGCCGATAAGCGAACGAATGCGTCGATACGGCTTGCAAGCTCGCCCGGAGACTCCAGCATGCTCATATGCCCGCATCCGCCGAGCAAGACCTGAGAGACGCCTGGCCCTTCGGCCGTAAACGTCTTCTCCGCCGGGATGACTCCGTCATCCGAGCCGGCAACGAGCAGTCTTGGAAGGTTCAAGCCTTCCAGCACGACCGTACGGTCCTGCCGCGTCTTCATTCCGCGCGCGGTCGCCGCCGCACCGGCCGCACTGGTGCCGTAACCAATCTTAACGACCCGGCCGACCGCCTCCTCCATCGTATCTCGATGCCGCGGCGCAAACAGCTTCGGAACAAGACCATCGACGAACCGCTCAATGCCTTCGGTCAGAATCGTCTGAACCGCCTTATCCCGGTTCAGCTTAGCTTCGGCGCTATCGGGCAAAGCGGTGGAATGAATAAGCCCCAGCGATTTCAGCCGATCGCCGTTCTTCTCCGCATAGGCGAGCGCCGCATAACCGCCAAGCGAATGGCCGAATAAACAAGCCGTATCGATGCGAAGCTCTCCGATCAAGAGATTCAGATCATCGGCCAGCGTCTCCATCGCGTATGTTTCCTCTTCAGGGGCTGAGCTTAACCCATGCCCGCGAAGGTCGGGAATGACGACGCGTCCGAGCTTCGCAAGTTCCGGCAGCACTTTCTCCCAATAAGCCGAGCTTCCGCAGTAGCCATGAAGCAGAATGATTGCCGTCCCTGCCGGCAAAATTCCATTCACGGCCCCCGAATCGTAATAAGCGGCCTCGAGTCCGCTTGGCAGCGTAACCTTATGATTGGCCAGCGATATCTTCGTCATATCGTTATCATCCTTTCCATTCCATGATAACCACTTCTTCACCGACTATCCTTCATCATGAATCGAAGCAGCGGCATAAGCGGCGCAGCATCCCGGGAATCGTCCGAGGCAGCCCGCTTCCGGTCGGGCCATGCGAGGCAGAGAGCATCCGCTGCTTGACCTGCCATCGCGATGATTTCGTAGAGCGACGCACGCTGCAGGCTCCAATACGACCTGGCGCCAAAGGGGGCAACCACGCCGGCAATGCTGTAATGGCCAATCGGAGACAGACGCTTGTCCGTCGCCTGCGCCGGCTGCAGCTGGCCTTCCTTGACAAGGAAACCGCCCACGCTGTCGGGTTTGCCGAGGCAAGCGTCAATGGCAATGACGGTCTGCTCCGGATGTATGCCGGCGACAGCCCGCTCATAACGATCCGCATCGCAAGGACTGCTCAGCGTCCCGATTACATTCGTCCAGCCCCGCTCCCGCAGCATCGTTCCGATCCAAGGCCCAAACGAGTCGCCCGTCGAACGGTCCGTGCCGATACATACGACCGTAAGCGATGAACGATCCGGATGGCTATCGGCAGCCTGCAGCAAAAAACTTCTTAAGCCATCCGCATCCGCCCGCTGCCAAGATACGGCCCCGCCGTCCGAATGGCGACGCGGCTTGGTTCGACTTTTCATCCGTATCCCAGCCCCTTCCCATGCCCTAATTGTACCCGATATCGCATGATAGCATCAAATGAAAGCAAAGTGGCGGCAGCCTTGCAAGCATGGTACAATACGAACAGCTAATACAGGCCAGGAAGGAGGAGCCCGCGATGAAAAATTTAAGCGAACCGTCATTGGAGAATGTCGAGTATATGATTGAAGCGATCAAGACCAAGCTGCGGATGGCATCGGCCGCCGCTATGCAGGCCACGCACTTCGATATCGCACATTACGAGGACATTAAAGATTTGTATGACGTTGTGGCAGACAAGGAGAAATTCAGCATCAGCGAGGTGGAAGCGCTCGTCTCCGAGCTGGGGAAGCTGCGCAGCAAAAGTCAATGATTTTCACATAACAATTTACATTGTATTACAATTACTAGCATATTGTTACATTATACGACATCATTATTCATACAACAAAACAGCCGATATTCCGTCCGGACCGATAAGATTCCCGTCCAATCTCCGGTCAGTGTTGAACTTCCAATGGACTTTGTCGGTACCCGGAAGAAAGAAACCGGCCCCTCTTCGGGCCGGTTTTGTTATATGCAGCAGGTAAGCCCGGTGCAATCCAATTGATATTACCTAGCTTGCCGTCATCTTTGGGCTTGCGATTACAAAGCTTCCCCTTCCTGCTGATCGCGCATACCCGCTTCCCCTGGCGCATCGGCAGAGATCGACAGCTTGATCGTGACTTCCTTCTGCTCCCCCTTCAAGAAGTGCGCCAATCGCTCCAGCTTGTCCGCAAGCTCCGGACCGCTGAGCGTCACGTTCAATTCATAGCCGAATTGATCGGCAGGGGCTTTGCGCTCGTTCATGGCATACGAATAAGTTGGAAGCGGTACCGCGCCGCCGCGCGAAGAGAGCAGCTGCTCGGGGAAGAACTTGTCCGACTTGTTCACGACACGCTCGTAGATGCGCAGCTTCTTCAGAAGCATATAATACTGGGCCGAGTGCTTAAAGCCCCATACTTCACGGATATCCTTCAAGGTATAATCCATCTTGTATTGTTTCAGCTTTTCTACCTGTTCATCTGTCGTTAGCTTTAAAAAATCATCCAGCGGCATGATCGGCAAAGACACGTGTAACCCCTCCAACTATTCGAGTAAAGTAGTCACTAACTAATTTCGATAGCTTTTATTATAACCCTTTATTAATTATAAAAAAATACCATATTTGATATAATGCTATGTTTACCAAAAAACATTGCACCCGCTTGACTGCCCGCTGCCAATAAAGAATCCCCTCGATACCCGCAACATGCGGGTATCGAGGGGACCGGGCTATCCACTTCTTTATCGTGCCGATAAACCGACGGAAAGCAGGAACCGTTCGAATGCTTCTCTTCCTTCCGGCGTACGCTTGTAAACGCCGGCATCCTTCAGCACTTCGAGAAACTTGCGTCCTACTTCATCCCGCAGCACTTCCGCCGCCTGTACCGCCGTCAATCCGGTTCCGTACTCGCGGATCATGTCC